>NZ_CP011144.1:3567410-3891720 GCF_000972865.1 Pseudoxanthomonas suwonensis | reverse complement strand
TCGATCCGGAACACGGCGATGGCCTGTGCCAGTCCGCCGGCCTGTTCCTCCATGGCCCGGGCCGCGGCGGTGGCTTCTTCCACCAGCGCCGCGTTCTGCTGGGTGGTCTCGTCCATCTGCACGATGGTCTGGTTGACCTGCTCGATGCCGGCGGCCTGTTCCTGCGAGGCGGCGGAGATCTCGGCCATGATGTCGGTCACCCGCTGCACCGAGGCCACCAGCTCGCCCATGGTCTTGCCGGCCTGGTCGGCCAGCTGGGCGCCATTGGCCACCTTGCTGGTGGAGTCCTCGATCAGGGTCTTGATCTCCTTGGCCGCCGTGGCGCTGCGCTGGGCCAGCGAGCGCACTTCGGTGGCCACCACGGCGAAGCCGCGGCCCTGTTCGCCGGCGCGGGCCGCTTCCACGGCCGCGTTCAGGGCCAAGATGTTGGTCTGGAAGGCGATGCCGTCGATGACCGAGATGATGTCGGCGATCTTGCGCGAGGAGGCCTGGATGTCGGCCATGGTGGTGACCACCTGGCCCACGACCTGGCCGCCCTGGGAGGCGACGGAGGCTGCGCCGACGGCCAGCTGGTTGGCCTGGCGGGCGTGGTCGGCGTTCTGCTTGACGGTGGAGGTCAGTTCCTCCATCGAGGCGGCGGTTTCTTCCAGGTTGGCGGCCTGCTGTTCGGTGCGGCGGGACAGGTCGTTGTTGCCGGAGGCGATCTCGGTGGAGGCAGTGGAGATGGCCGAGGAGGCGCCCTGGATGCGGCCGACGATCGAGGTGAGCTGGGCGACGGTGGCGTTGGCATCGTCGCGCATGCGGGCGAACACACCGTGGAAGTCGCCTTCCATGCGGCTGGTCAGGTCGCCTTCGGCGATGGCCTGGAGCAGGAAGGAGATCTGGGTCAGGTTGCGGTCGGTGGTGTCCATCATGGTGTTCAGGCCCTGGACCATGGCCTTGAAGTCGTGGCGGTAGGCGGCCTCGTCGCCGCGGGCGGAGAAGTCGCCGGCCGCCGCCGACTGCGCCAGGCGCCTGATTTCGGCATTGATCGCGCCGAGGCTGGCCTTGACCGCATCCAGGCTCTCGGTGATCACCGCCTTCTCGCCGGGCAGGCGCGCGATGTCGACCGACAGGTCGCCGGCCGAGTAGCGCTTGATCACCGCCAGCATGTCCAGGATCGCGTCCACGTGTGAGCCGACCAGCTGGTTGGTGCCGTGGATCATCCGCCCGTACTCGCCGGGGAAGGCGGACTCGTCGATGCGGTAGCTGACCGTGCCCTCGTCGTGCCGGCGGGCCATGTCGTTCTGCGCGTCGATCACCGCGCGCAGCTGCTGCTGCATGGCACGCATGGATTCGAGCAGCTGGCCGGATTCGTCGCGGTTCTCCACCGAGATCGCGTTGTCCAGGCGGCCCTGGGCGATCTCGCCGGCGACCCGGGTGGCCCGCTGCAACGGGCGCGAGATCATGCCGGCGATGGTCCAGCCCAGCAGTGCGGCCAGCACGGCCAGCGCGCCGATGCCGACCCAGACCGCGACCACGGTGCGCGTGTGCGCGACCTCGGCCGCGGCGACCTGCCGGTCCAGCCCCTGCACGTTGTACTCGATCAGCGCCTTGAGCGCGCCGGCGAACCCGCGCCGCGCCGCGCGCGAGGCGTCCTCGGAAACCTGCGTCGCGGTGACGAAATCGTCGGCGTCGATGGCCTCGGCGATCCGGTCGTGCGAGGCGAAGTAGGTCTCGCGCGCCACGGCCACCTTGTCGTACAGGGCCGGCTCCTCGGGGCTGGATTCGGCCTCGATCGCGTTGTACGCCGCCTCGGCGGCCTCGATCTGCGCGCGGGTGTCGGCGAGGCGCTTGTTGTAGTCGGCGATCTCGTCGAGCTGGCCCTGGCGGCCCAGCTGGGCCAGCTCGTAGGTGCGGTACTCGTTGAGCAGCGACAGCATCTCGCCCAGATGGACCACGGCGGGCATCCAGTTGCTGTTGGTCTCGCGGATCTGGTCGTTGGCCGCACCCAGGCGCAGCAGGGCGAACAGGCCCAGGGCCACGGTCATCGCCGTGGTCGCGGTGAACGCAAGCGCGAGCTTCCTGGCGATCGGAAGGTGGTGGAACCATTTCATGGCAGTGCCTCGTGACGTTGGGAGGGCCGCGGGACAAAGGGGGGCGCGGCGCCGGGGATTGCAGTACCGATAGCGGCCCGGCGCGCCGCGTCTTGACAACGCGGTCGTGTGTATGGTGACGGGCGTCGCAACGCGTGCGATGCGCGGAAAAGACGATGCCCGCCATGTGGCGGGCATCGGTGGCGGCCAGGCCAGGCCAGGCCGGGCGGGGTGGGGAGCTTCAGGCTGCCTGCGGCAGCTGCTGGCGCAGGCGCACCAGCCCGCCGACATCCACGATCAGCGCGACGCGGCCATCGCCGAGGATGGTCGCGCCGGAGATGCCCGGCACGCGCCGGTAGTTGCGCTCCAGGTTCTTGACCACGACCTGCTGCTGGCCGACCAGTTCCTCGACCTGCAGCGCCAGCTTCTGGCCGTCGCCCTCGACCACCACCACCAGCGATTCGCGGCCGCCGGCGCCGAAGGCGTAGTGGCCGGCCAGCGACAGCAGCGGCAGGTACTCGCCACGCACGCGCAGCACCCGGCCGTCGCCGGCGACCGTGCGGATGTCCTCGGCCTGCGGCTGCAGCGCCTCAAGCACGTGGTTCAGCGGCAGGATCAGGATCTCGCCGCCGGTGGACACGACCATGCCGTCGAGGATGGCCAGGGTCAGCGGCAGGCGGATGACCACCCGGGTGCCGCGGCCTTCGCCGCTTTCCAGCTGCACTTCGCCGCCCAGCGCCTGGATGTTCCTGCGCACCACGTCCATGCCCACGCCACGGCCGGACAGGTCCGTGACCTGGTCGGCGGTGGAGAAGCCGGGCTGGAAGATCAGGTCCCAGACCTGCGCGTCGCTCGGGTTGTCCGGGATCGCCAGGCCGCGCTCGGCGGCCTTGGCCAGGATCTTGTCGCGGTTCAGGCCGCGGCCGTCGTCGGCCACTTCGATGACGATGTGCCCGCCCTGGTGCGAGGCGGCCAGGGTGATCGTGCCGGTCTCGTCCTTGCCCGCGGCGCGGCGCGCCTCCGGGGCTTCCAGACCGTGGTCGATCGAATTGCGGACCAGGTGCACCAGCGGATCGGCGATCTTCTCGATCAGGCCCTTGTCCAGCTCGGTGCCTTCGCCGACGGTGCGCAGGCGGACCTGCTTGCCCAGGCGCGCGGACAGGTCGCGGACCAGGCGAGGGAAACGGCGGAACACCGCGTCCACCGGCAGCATGCGCACGCCGATCACCGCTTCCTGCAGGTCGCGGGTATTGCGCTCGAGCAGTTCCAGGCCGGCGGTCAGGCGCTCGGCCAGGCCGGGATCCAAGCCGCCGCTGACCTGCTTGAGCATGGCCTGGGTGATGACCAACTCGCCGACCAGGTTGATCAGCGCGTCGACCTTGTCGACGCTGACCCGGATCGAGCTTTCGGCCTCGGCGGCGGGCTGGCCGGCCACGGGAACCGCAGCCTGGGCGGCGGCGGGAGTGGCCGCCACGACCGGCGCGGTGGCAACCGCGGCGGCCGCAGCGGCCGGTTGCGGCTGGATGTCCAGCTCGCAGTCGTCCACCACCCAGGCGAACACGTCGTCGATCGCGCTGCGCGGGACCTTGCCGCGCAGGCCCAGGTCCCAGGCGATGCAGGCTTCCAGCGGGTCGAGCTGGGCGAAGGTGGGCAGGCGCTCGAACCGCGCGTCCACCTCCAGCGTGCCCAAATGCTCGAGCTCGCGCAGGATCCGCAGCGGGTCGTTGCCGCTCATGAACAGCGACGGCGCCGGGGCGAAGGCGATGTTCCAGCCTTCCGGCTCCGGCCCGGCGGCCGCGGCGGCCTTGCTCTCGCCGCTGCCACCCAGTTCCTGCTCCAGCCGGGCGTGCACCGCGGCCACCGCGGCCGGGTCTGCCGGCTTGCCCTGTTCGGCCTCGGCCAGCAGCGCGCGCAGTACGTCGACCGAGCCGAGCATCGCGTCGAGCGCGCTGGCGGCCAGGGCGCGCTTGCCGGCGCGGATCTCGTCCAGCAACGTCTCCAGCACGTGGGTCAGCGACGCCATCTTGTCGAAGCCGAACGTGGCCGCGCCGCCCTTGATCGAATGCGCGGCACGGAACACCGAGTTGACCACCTCCGGATCCAGGCTGCCGCCCTCGAGCGCCAGCAGGCCGGCCTCCATCGCGTCCAGGCCTTCGCGGCTTTCCTCGAAGTAGGTGGCGTGGAAGCGTTGCAGGTCCATGCTCATGGCGGCGCGGCTCGCGGTCGGAAGTGGACGGGGGGATCAGCCGAGGACTTTCTGGACGGTGGCGACCAGCTGCTCGGGGTTGAACGGCTTGACCAGCCAGCCGGTGGCGCCGGCGGCCCTGCCTTCGGCCTTCTTGTCGGCGGCCGACTCGGTGGTCAGCATCAGCATCGGCGTGAACTTGTAGTCGGGCAGGCCGCGCAGGGCGCGGATCAGCGAGATGCCGTCCATGTTCGGCATGTTCACGTCGGTGACCACCGCGTTGAAGCGCTGGCCCTGGGCGCGGCCCAGCGCGACCTGGCCGTCCTCGGCTTCCTCGACAGCGAAGCCGGCGGTGGTCAGGGCGAAAGAGACCATCTGGCGCATCGAGGCCGAATCGTCCACTACCAGAATGCGTGCGCTCATGCGGCGTTCTCCACGGGTTGGTTCTTGTCTTGTTCGTTGCCCGGCAGGCCCAGCTGCGCGCCCAGGCCCAGCAGCCGCGCCGCGTCGCGCAGCGCGTCGCTGCAGGCGGTCAGTTCGGTGCGGAGGCCGTGCTCGCCGCGGCTGCGGAAGAAGGCGCACAGCACCTGCATCGCCGCGGTGTGCACGCGGCGGACCGCACCGCCGTCGAGTGACACCGACGGGTCTTCCAGGTGCGCCGACAGGCGCTGCTTGAGGTCGGCGCTGGCCTCGATGCCGAGGTCCTCGCCTAGGGACACGGTACTCATCGCGTCTCCGGGGATCGGGATTGGTCTAGGTAGCGGCCGGCGCGCGCCGACCTTTAGGCACCGGCCGGCTGCAGCAGGCGCGAGGCGTCGAGCAGGATCACAGGATCGGCCGACAGGCGCGCGATGCCGCGGAACAGGTCGCTGTGGATGCGGCCGGCGCGGGTGCTTTCCGGCGCCTCGACCTGCTGCTCGGTGAGGTTGACCACGTCGTCCACGGCGGTCACGCGCAGGCCCAGGGTCTCGCCCTTTTCCTCCAGCACCACGATCCGGGTCGCGACGGTGACCGGCTGCGGCGCCTGGCCCAGGTGCACGCCCAGGTCCATCACCGGCACCACCTGGCCGCGCAGGTTCATCACCCCGAGCATGGCCGGCGCGGTGCCGCGCAGCGGCAGCAGCGGGGTGGGCAGGACCACTTCCTGCACCTTCAGCAGTTCCAGGCCATAGGCCTGGCCGGCGCAGCGCAGGCGCAGCCAGCGCGAACTGCGGTCGGCGGCGCGGCGGTGCCGCACCGGCAGTTCGGGCGTCGCGTCCGCCGGAGCCGGCGGCGGGACAGAGGGAGGGAGCGGCACCGTGCCGACAGGACGGCGGGCCGGTGCCGGCGCGGCGGGAGCGGGCGCGGTGCGTGCGACTGCGGCGGGCGCCGCGACCGCGACGGCGGCCGCCATGGCCGGCGCCACGGGCACCTCGGGCGCCAGCAGCCCGTCCAGGTATTCGTCGAGCACGGCGACCGCGCTCACGCCGCACGCTCCAGCGGTTCGGCGTCCTCGGCCAGGATCCAGTCCAGCGCGCGCCGGTAGCTGGACAGGGCGCGGCCGGGATAGCTACCGTCCTCGCCGGCCGGCTGCACCAGCAATTCGGCGTTGCACAGGCGGGTGTCGACCGGGATCGCGTCTTCCCAGACGCGCCCACCGTGGTCCTCCTGCATCTTCCTCAGCGCTTCCTGGCCGGCGCGGGTGCGGCGGTCGTACAGGGTCGGCAGCACCGACACCGGCAGCGGGCGCCGGCGCGAGCGCTCGACCATCTCGGCGGTGCGGCGCATGCCGGCCAGGCCGTGCAGCGCCAGCGGCTCGGCCTGGGTCGGGATGATCACGCGGTCGGCCGCGGCCAGCGCATTGATCATCAGCAGGCCCAGGGTCGGCGGGCAGTCGAGCAGCACGTAATCGTGCTGGCCGCTGTGCCGGGCCAGCGCCTGCGACAGGGCCAGGCCCAGGCCGGGCTGGTTGGCGCTGCGCCGTTCCAGGGTGGCCAGCGCGGTCTGCGCGCAGACGTAGGCCAGGTGTTCGACCGCGCTGTCGCGGGCCAGCGCCGCCAGCGGCTGCGGCGGGGTGGCGAACAGTTCCAGTACCCCTTCCGGCGCCGGCTCGGTGGCGACGCCGAAGGCGCGGGTCAGCGAGGCGTGCGGGTCCAGGTCGACCAGCAGCACGCGCTGGCCACGCTGGGCCAGGCCGCGGCCCAGGGCCAGGGTGGAGGTGGTCTTGCCCACACCGCCTTTCTGGTTGGCGATCGCCCACACGCGCATCGGTCGGATCCTCTCCTAGGGGTTGGCGCCTACCGCCACGGCGCCGGAGCCGGCGGCGGGCGGAGCGTCCATTGCCGATATCGGCGCGGCCGCGGCGGTCTTGACCATGTCCTGCGGCGGCGCGTCGTCGTCGGGATTGGCCAGCACGATCAGCACCACCCGCCGGTTGCGGTTGCGACCCTCCAGGGTGGCGTTGTCCGCGCGCGGGCGGAACTCGCCGTAGCCGACCATCGCCAGCCGCTGCTCGGCCACGCCCTCGGCGGCGAACAGGTGGACCACGCTGGCCGCGCGCGCCGCCGACAGTTCCCAGTTCGACGGGAACTGCGCGGTGCTGATCGGCTGGTTGTCGGTATAGCCCTCCACCCGCACCGGGTTGGGCGTGTCGTGCAGGACCGCGGCCAGCCGGGCCAGCACCTGGCGCGCCGATACGTCCAGTGCGGCCGAGCCGGTGCCGAACAGGATGTCGCTGTTGATCTCCACCTCCAGCCACAGGTCCGAGCGCTTGATCGTGATCAGCCGGGCCTCGACCAGCGACGCCAGCGCACCCTCGATCTGGTCGGCGATGCCGCCCAGCTGGCGCCGGGCGCGCTGCACCGCGTCGCGGTTGGTCACGTCCATCGGCTGGCCGGTGCGCAGGTGCGAGGCCAGCGCCGGCAGCAGGGTGGGGTTGGGGGCCGGGGAGGGCGCGGAGGGGCCCTGCCTGGCGCCGGTCTTGAGCGGCGAAGGCCGGTCGAAGTCCGCGCCCTGCTGCTGGTGGTTGCCCACCTGCACCGGGTTGATCGTGCGCGGCGCGCCGCCGAATGCGGCGGTGAGCGCGTCGGCCATGACCCGGTACTTGCCCTCGTTGAGGGTGGAGATCGCGTACATGACCACGAAGAAGGCCAGCAGCAGGGTCATCAGGTCGGCGTAGGGGATCGCCCAGGCCTCGTGGTTGGTGTGTTCCTCGTGCTTCCTTCTCCGTGCCATGGGCGCGCGCCTCAGTGCAGGAAGCCGGCGAGCTTGGATTCGATGTTGCGCGGGTTCTCGCCCTGGGCGATGGCTATCAGTCCCTCGATGATCATTTCGCGCTCGCCGGTGCGCCGTGCGATCACGCTCTTGAGCTTGGAGGCCATCGGCAGGAAGAACAGGTTGGCCGAGGCGATGCCGTAGATGGTCGCGGTGAACGCGGCGGCGATGCCGTGGCCGAGCTTGCTCGGGTCGGCCAGGTTCTTCATCACCGCGATCAGGCCGAACACCGCGCCGATGATGCCCAGCGTCGGCGCATAGATGCCCATGCCCTCGAACACCTTGGCCGCGGCCAGGTCCTGGTGCTCCTGGCTGTCCAGGTCGATCTCCAGCATGTGCCGGATCTGCTCGGGCTCCACGCCGTCGACCAGCATCTGCAGGCCCTTCTTGAGGAACGGGTCGGTCTGTTCGGCGACCTGCTGCTCCAGGCCCAGCAGGCCCTGGCGGCGGGCGATGTTGCTCCACTCCAGGATCCGCGCCATCAGCGCCTCGCGGTTGGCGGCCGGCGGCTTCAGGATCCAGCCGACGATGCGCAGCGCGCGCTTGAACACCGTCGGCGGGGTGTGCACGAAGATCGCGGCGATGGTGCCCACGATCACGATCACGAACGCGGCCGACGACCACAGCGAGCCGAGGCCGGCGCCCTTGAGGATGCTGCCGCCGACCAGCGCCACCAGCGCCAGCAACAGTCCGACGAGGCTGAGGATGTCCATGGACCCGCTATCGGCGCACATCGCGGGGACTTGAGCGGCGTCCCGCCGCGGGCGGTGGTGTTCGCCGGCCGTGGTCCACGCCTGTACCCTTGCCGTGGCGGGCTTCGATCGGGCCCAGGCAGAAGGAGGGAGGCACACATGGCGACCGAGCTGCGCTGCCGCTGCGGGCAGCTGCGGGGCGAGGTGGACCTGGCCCGGGCCCATGCCCGCGCCACCTGCTATTGCCGCGACTGCCAGGCGTTCGCCCGCTTCCTCGGGCAGCCGGTCGTGCTGGATGCCAGCGGGGGCACCGACATCGTCGCCGCCGCGCCGGATGCGGTGCGGATCACCGCCGGCGCCGGGCACCTGGCCGCCATGTCGATGAGCCCGAAGGGCCTGTTGCGCTGGTACGCGGCCTGCTGCCGCACGCCGCTGGCCAACACCCCGCGCGATCCGAAGGTCTACTACGCCGGCGTGGTGACGGCATGCCTGGCGCCCGGCGCCGTGGACGCCACGCTCGGCCCGCGCGACCGGATCGTGGTCAACACCGGATCGGCCACCGCGCCGGTGCAGAAGGCGTCGCTGCGGTTCCTGCTCGGCGGGCTGCGCATCTTCGGCCCGGTGGCCCTGGCGCGCCTGCGGGGGCGTCGTTCGGGAGCGCCGTTCTTCGACGAAGCCGGCCGGCCGGCGCGCGACCCGGAGGTGATCACCCGCGAGCGCCGCGCCGAGCTCCAGCGCGGCGATCCGGGATGACCGCCGCTTCCTCGGTCGTCACACTCCGACTGCCGCCGTTCGCCTTGAGGTACTCCCTCCGGCTCGGCCAGGCTCACAAGTTTGACTTCCACGACAGCCTGGCCGGCATCGAAGCCCCTCTCCCTCCGGGAGAGGGGTTGGGGTGAGGGTACGGCGGAGTCGCGGCGGCTCCGTTGTCGATGTTTCGCCATGCCCCCGTCCGCCCCTTCGCGGCATCCCCGCCCGACAGACAAGCCCGACCTCGGTGCCATGACGCCGGATCGCCCCGGCCTCCGCTAGCGCCCCGCAGCCTGCAGCCAATCCGCCGCCGCACGCCCAGCGCGCAATCCGCTGGCGAAGCAGGCAGTCAGCAGGTAACCGCCGGTCGGGGCTTCCCAGTCCAGCATCTCGCCGGCGCAGAACACGCCAGGCAGGGTCTTCATCATCAACCCGTCGTCCAGCGCCTCCAGGCACACGCCGCCGCCGCTGCTGATCGCCTCGGCGACCGGCCGCGGCTGGCGCAGCACCAGCGGCAGGCGCTTGAGCGTGGCGGCGATCCGGTCCATGTCGGCCAGCGCGTCGGTGGCCAGCACTTCGCGCAGCAGCGCGGCCTTGGCACCGTCGACGCCGGCCTGCCGGCGCAGGTGTTCGCTGAGGCTGCGGCCATTGCGCGGCCGCGCCAGGTCGCGGCGCAGGCGTGCCAGGTCGCGGCCGGGAACCAGGTCCAGCCACAGCTTGGCCTGGCCGTCGCGGGCGATGGCCTCGCGCAACGGTACCGACAGCGCATAGACCAGGCTGCCCTCGATGCCGGTGGCGGTGGCCACGCATTCGCCCTGCAGCACGTGTTCGGCTCCGGCCGCGTCGCGCCAGTGCGCGACCACCGGTTTCAGCGGCGCGCCGGCGTGGCGCGCGGAGAAATGCGCGCTCCAGCCGACGTCGAAACCGCAGTTGCTCGGCAGCAGCGGCGCGACGTCCACGCCGCGCGCCTCCAGCGCCGGCACCCAGGCGCCGTCGGAACCCAGCTGCGGCCAGCTGCCACCGCCCAGCGCCAGCACCGTCGCCGCGACGCGCACGCTTCGCTCCCCGTCGGGCGTAGCCAGGCGCAGGGTGCCGCCTGCGTCGTCCCAGCCCAGCCAGCGGTGCTGGACGTGGAAACGCACGCCCTGGTCCTTGAGCCGGCGGACCCAGCCGCGCAGCAGGGGCGCGGCCTTGCGGTCCAGCGGGAACACCCGGTCCGAGCTGCCGACGTAGGTGTCCACGCCGAGCCCGCGCGCCCAGTCGCGCAGGTCGTCCGGCCCGAAGTCGCGCAGCCAGCCGCCGACCTCGGCTGCGCGGACACCGTAGCGCCGGGCGAAGCCCGGCATCGGCTCGGCATGGGTCAGGTTCAGCCCGCCCTTGCCGGCGATCAGGAACTTGCGCCCGACCGATCCCTTGGCCTCGAACAGGTCGACCTCCACGCCGGCCGCACGTGCCACCTCGGCGGCCATCAGGCCGGCGGGGCCGCCGCCGACGATGGCCAGTCCGGGCAGGGCAGGCGGGGATGTGGCCGCGGCCATGCGCGCCTCAGTGCGGCTTGACGTCCAGCAGCTCGACCTCGAACACCAGCGAGGCGTTGGGCGGGATCACCCCGCCGGCGCCGTTGCGTCCGTAGGCGTAGCCGGAGGGGATCAGCAGGGTGCGCCTGCCGCCCACGCGCATGCCGGCCACGCCGTCGTCCCAGCCGCGGATCACCTGGCCGGCGCCGAGCAGGAAGGTGAACGGTTCGCCGCGGTCGCGCGAGCTGTCGAACTTCATGCCGCGCCGCTCAGGCGCCTGCTCGTCGTACAGCCAGCCGGTGTAGTGCACGGTCACGGCGCTGCCGGCGCTGGCCAGGTCGCCGCCGCCGACCGCATCGTCGATGCGCTGCAGTTCGGCCACGCTGCCGCCCGGCGGGAGGCCCGGGTCGGCCCGGCACGCGGCCAGCAGCAGGAGGGCGAGCAGGGAGAGCAGGACAGGCAGGCGGCGCATGGCAACGGGTCCGTTCGCGGGGCGGCAAGGGTAACCGATGCCGGGCCGGCATCCGCCGCGCGGCTATCATGCGCCGATGGCGAAGCTGATCTTTCCCCTGCGCAACGTACCCGAGGACGAAGCCGACGAGGTGCGCCAGCTGCTGGCCGCGCACGGCCTCGACTGGTACGAGACCCGGCCGGGGCCGTGGGGCATTTCCGCCGGGGCGCTGTGGCTGAAGGAGGAATCGGCCTATCCCGAGGCGCGACGGCTACTCGACGACTACCAGCGCCAGCGGCGTGAACAGGTCCATGAGGAGGAGCGGGAACACGGCCGCGAGACCTTCCTCGACCTCCTGCGCCGGCGTCCCGGCTACGTACTGCCCAGGCTGCTGGCGATCCTGGCCGTGATCGCACTGGTGCTGGCCTTGCCCTGGCTGCTGCTGCGCTGAAGGCGCCGCGCCACGCAGAGGCGGCGGCCGTCGAGGTCGCCCGCCGGTCAGGTCGGGCCAGGGGCCGGCCTCTACAATGCGCCCCATGCTGAACGTCGCCGCCTACCACTTCACGCCGGTGGAAGACCCCCGGGCCCTGGCCGACCGGCTGCACGAGGCGGCCGCCGAGGCCGGCCTGAAGGGCTCGATCCTGGTCGCCGGCGAGGGCATCAACCTGTTCCTGGCCGGGACCGATCCGGCCGTGCGCGGCTTCGTCGACGCGCTGCGTGCCGATCCGCGCTTTGCCGGCCTGCAGGCCAAGTACAGCCACAGCAGCCAGCCGCCGTTCGCGCGGCTGAAGGTCAAGGTGAAGCCTGAGATCGTCAGTTTCCGCCATGCCCGCGCCACGCCGCTGGCAGCAGGCGAGCGGGCGCCGGCGGTGGATCCGCCGACGCTGGCGCGCTGGCTGGGGCAGGGCGGCCACGACGACCAGGGCAGGCCGGTGGTGCTGCTGGACACCCGCAACGCGCAGGAGATCGAGCACGGCACCTTCGCCGGCGCGCTGACCCTGCCGATCACGCGCTTCACCGAGTTGCCCGATGCCCTGGCGCCGCACCGCGAAGCGCTGCGCCATGCGACGGTGGTCAGCTTCTGCACCGGCGGCATCCGCTGCGAGAAGGCCGCGCTGTGGATGCGCCAGGACGGCATGGACAACGTGCTGCAGCTGGACGGCGGCATCCTCGGCTATTTCGAGCAGGTCGGCGGTGCCGGATACGACGGCCGCTGCTTCGTGTTCGACGAGCGGGTGGCGCTGGATCCGCAGCTGCGCCCGCTGGTCGACTGACCGCCGCGGGTTCCGCGCATCGGCTCGGCCGAGGGGCGCCACCTGAAGATTTTGCAGGGGGGAGGCTTGCGCGTCCCCGAAAGGCTGCATACAATTTCGCTCCTCAGCTCGTGGGGCCATAGCTCAGCTGGGAGAGCGCTTGCATGGCATGCAAGAGGTCGCCGGTTCGATCCCGGCTGGCTCCACCAACTCCGCGCCGTTCGCCGGCCGGGGAGCGACAGGTTCCAAGTCCCCATCGTCTAGAGGCCTAGGACATTACCCTTTCACGGTAGCGACCGGGGTTCGAATCCCCGTGGGGACGCCATACGGCAGACGGGCCCGCAGCAATGCGGGCCCGTTTCTTTTTGCGTCCTGCGTTCGCGTCCCTGCAGTTGCCGCCCGTAAAAACAGCGATCATCAACGCTGCTGGCGGTGCTGCTCTTCGTCCTGCGGGCGCTGCTGCGGGTTGCGGCCCTTCTGCTGGTCCTGGTTCGGATCCTGCTGCTGCTGACGGTTGTGGTCCGGTTCGCGCTGGTTCTGGTCCGGGCGCTGCTGATCGTTCTGGTTCTTGTTGGCCATGGTCGCTCTTTTCCGAATCGCGCGGCCGGTGCTGGCCGCAGATGAAGGCTAGGGCGGGGCCGGTAAAACACGGGTGGATCATTCGCTAGCTTGGCGTGATGGGTTCATCTTCGGGTGTGCGCGACCTGGAACATTGATCGGCATGCCTGTGGGAACAGCCGACGGTTGCGCCTTGGCATCGCCGTTCTCGTTGCCATGCGCCGGGCTGGGTATTCGACATGGGCGGCTGTGCCGAAGTGCCCGAAGCGATCGATCTGATGCACATGCGAACGCGGTTCCACCGAGGCATGCGTCTACGCAGAGTGCTGCCGAAGTCCAGTTTCGGATCGCACGCAGGGCAGGCTTTTTCCGAACGCGGTCCAGATCAGATTGAGGGATGGGGCCGTCATACGGCCCTCGTATCGCTGCATGTCACCCCAGAGACAGCGTCCGGTGCGAAGGGGGCGTCGGCCGTGCCGTACTGCCATTGACTTGTCAATCAACATCATAAAAATCAAATAAATATTTGATTTTGATGTGTAATTATTGGCGGAATTGCGACAAGAGCTTCGCGCCGCCGGCTTGCACGAGTGCTTCCGCATGCCGCGGCCATGCACGCACCGATCCTGAGCCGGCCTTCGTCAACACCCCTGGCATGCCGCCAAGCCGACACGGATGGCCGTCATTTGCATTCGCCATGACTGCCGAGCAGCATGGGCCGCACGCCGCAGGGGCGGCCACGGCAAGGGGAAGGGATATGGCATCGACTGACGGCAAGATGTCCCGGTTCCACCTCACCGCGATGGTGGTGGGCAGCATGGTGGGCGCGGGCATCTTCTCGCTGCCGCGCACCTTCGCCGGCGCGACCGGCCCGCTGGGCGCGGTGATCGCCTGGATCATCGCCGGCACCGGCATGTACATGCTGGCGCGCGTGTTCCAGTTCCTGGCCGAGCGCAAGCCCAATCTCGACGCGGGCGTGTTCGCCTATGCCAAGGAGGGCTACGGCGACTACCCAGGCTTCCTGTCCGCCTTCGGCTACTGGATCGGCAGCTGCATCGGCAACGTGTCCTACTGGGTGCTGATCAAGTCCACCCTCGGCGCGTTCTTCCCGGTGTTCGGCGACGGCAACACGCTGGTCGCGATCCTGGTCGCTTCCGTGGGCATCTGGCTGTTCCACTTCATGATCCTGCGCGGCGTGCAGCAGGCGGCGGCGCTGAACTTCATCGTCACCATCGCCAAGATCATCCCGATCCTGGTGTTCATCGGGATCCTGATCTTCGCCTTCCAGGCCGACATGTTCCGCTTCAACTTCTACGGCGGCGGGCTGGAAGGCGGCATCTTCGAACAGGTCCGCATGACGATGCTGGTGACGGTGTTCGTGTTCCTCGGCATCGAGGGCGCCAGCGTCTACTCGCGCTACGCCAGGGAGCGCCGCGACGTCGGCTTCGCCACGATCGCGGGCTTCGTCGGCGTGACCACGCTGATGGTGCTGGTGACGCTGCTGCCGTACGCGGTCATCCCGCGCGAGGAGATCGCCGGGATCCGGCAGCCGTCGATGGCCGGCGTGCTGGAGGCGGTGGTCGGACCCTGGGGCGCGGTGTTCGTGAGCGTGGGCCTGCTGATCTCGGTGCTCGGCGCCTACCTGGCCTGGGCCCTGATCTGCGCCGAGGTGATGTCCGCCGCGGCGCGCACGCGGGCCATGCCGTCGCTGTTCGCGCGCGAGAACAAGGCCAGGGTGCCGTCGGCGGCGATGTGGGCCACCAGCATCGTGGTCCAGGTGATCGTGATCACCACCTACTGGTCCACCGACGCCTTCGCGCTGATGCTCAACCTGACCAGTTCGATGGCGCTGATTCCCTTCCTGCTGGTGGCCGGCTACGCCATGCAACTGACCACGCGGGGAGAGAGCTACGCGGCGGGGCCGTCGTCGGACCGTTCCCGCGACATCCTCATCGCGGCGGTCGCCACGGTCTATACCGGCTACCTGGTCTATGCCGGCGGCCTGAAGTTCCTGGTGCTGTCGGCCATCCTGTACGCGCCAGGCAGCCTGCTGTACGTCTGGGCACGGCGGGAGCAGGGCAAGAAGGTGTTCGAGCGCACCTCGGACGTCGTGGTCCTGGCGTTGGCGTCGCTCGGTGCCGTCGTCGGCATCTACTGGATCGCGACCGGCTACATCGTTCTGTAACGTCTGGCCGGCCGCAGCGGCCGGACCCAAAAAAAACCGCCCCGGCATGGCCAGGGCGGTTGCGGGTCGGGTTTGCCGGCAGGTCAGTTGACGCGGGTGACCCGGGTGGTGACGCCGTCGGAGGCCACGTTCACGCGATCGCCGACGCGGAACTGGTTTGGAGCGCCTTCCTGGACGACCGCGACGGTCCTGCCGGAATCCAGTTGCACGGTCACTTCCACGCCCTGGCGGGTATTGCCGGAAATCGCACTGCCGGCGGCGCCGCCGGCGACCGCGCCGCCGACCGTGGCTGCGGTCCGGCCGCGGCCGCCACCGATCGTGTTGCCGGCCAGGCCGCCGAGCACCGCGCCGGTGGCGGTGGCCACGACGCTGCCGTCGGTCTGGATGGTCACCTCGCGCAACGCGGAGACGGTGCCGGCCTCGACCGTCTGCTGCCTGCCGACTTCAGACCGGTTGAAGGTGCTGGGACTGTTGTGGGTGGCGCACCCGGAAACGGCAAGCACGCCCAGAACCAGAGCTGCACTGCAGATCATTGCTTGGGGCTTCATCGGTTCCTCCATTGCGGTGAGTGGAACGGGGATGGCCTTGATTCGGATCAATGCTGGCCCCGGTGCGCTTGTGCTGTGCTGCAGCGGGCGCTACGAGGCAACCGAAGGCTCGCGATATTCATACTCCCGAAGCGGGGGGGGGCACAAGGCGGAGAGCACAATGCGGGAACGTCGGATCGACAGGACACTCGGCCGGGTGTCAAGATGGCCGCCGGACGGCCGTCTGCCCGCTTGCAGGCCGCCATGGTTGCGGCCGCAATGGCCTGCGACGGATCCATCGGGGGTTGTCGAGCACCAATCGCCTGGGAGGAGAGTGACATGTCCGCACCGGTCTACGGGGTCCATTCGGAAGTCGGCCTGTTGCGCAAGGTCCTGGTCTGTTCGCCCGGGCTGGCGCACACGCGCCTGACCCCGCGCAACAAGGACGACCTGCTGTTCGACGACGTGATGTGGGTGGAGAACGCCAAGCGCGACCACTTCGACTTCGCGTCCAAGATGCGCGACCGCGGCGTCGACGTGGTGGAGATGCACCAGCTGCTGGCGGAAACGGTCGCCTTGCCCGAGGCACGCAAGTGGATCCTCGACCACCAGATCAACGCCAACGAGGTCGGCCTGGACGTGATGGTCGACGTGCGCGCCTACCTGGAAAGCCTGTCGCCGCAGGAGTTGGCCAACACGCTGATCGGTGGCCTTAGCGTGCTCGATGTACCCGACGACTTCGCCGGCACGGTGCTGAAGGCCGCGCGCGCGGCGCCGGAGATGATCGGCTACCTGCTGCCGCCGCTGCCGAACATGCTGTACACGCGCGACACGACCTGCTGGATCTACCAGGGGGTCACACTCAATCCGCTTTATTGGCCGGCGCGCCACGAGGAGACCATCCTCACCACGGCCATCTACCGCTTCCATCCGGACTTCGCCGACGCCGGCTTCCCCGTCTGGTACGGCGATCCCACCCTGGACCACGGCAACGCCACGCTCGAAGGCGGCGACGTGCTGGTGCCGGGCAACGGCGTGGTCCTGGTCGGCATGAGCGAGCGCAGTTCGCGCACCGCGATCCTGCAGCTGGCCAAGTCGCTGTTCGACCACCAGGCCGTCGAACGGGTCATCGTCGCCGCGATGCCCAAGCTGCGCTCGGCGATGCACCTGGACACCGTGTTCACCTTCGCCGACCGCGACGTGGCCACTTACTTCCCGCACATCGTCGACCAGATCACGCCGATCTCGCTGCGTCCCAGCGACAAGGCACCGGGCTTCGAGGTCACCGTGGAGAAGAAGCACTTCAACGACGTGGTCGCCGAGTCGCTTGGCTTCAAGAAGCTGCGCATGGTGCCGGCGGGCGGCGACCACTACGCGGCCGAACGCTCGCAGTGGGACAGCGGCAACAACCTGGTGGCGCTGGCGCCGGGCGTGGTCATGGCTTACGACCGCAATCCGACCACCAACACGGCGCTGCGCAAGGAGGGCATCGAGGTCATCACGATCGTCGGCGCCGAACTCGGCCGCGGCCGCGGTGGCGGCCACTGCATGACCTGTCCGCTGATCCGCGACCCGGTGGCGTTCTGAGCCCGCAACGCCACAGTCGACCGGCAAGGGCAGGCGACGCGCGACCCTGCCAGCATCCAAACGAGGCCCGATGAAGAATCCCAGCACCGAACCGAAGCAAGCGCCCACCGCCATCCGCACGGCCGGGCGTGCCGGACCGCTGGCGGGCATGGCGATGGCGGTCGCCTGCGCCCTCGCCAGTCCGGCCGCACTGGCGCAGGTGGATACCGACGCCATCGCCGACCTGCTGGACACCCCGGGCAGCGCGGGGCTGGGTTTCCTGTACCGGTTCGAGGATTCGCCGTACATCGGGGCAGGGCACCGCAGCGACCTGCTGCCGCTGTACCTCTACCAGGGCGAGCGTTTCTATCTCAACGCGGACCGGGCCGGCTTCAAGTTCATCGACGACGGCACCCATCGCCTCGACGTGTTCCTGTCACGGCGGCTGGAGGGTTTCGCGCAGGACGACGTGCCCGCGATCGCCGAGGACATGGATCCGCGCAATGCCGGCGCCGACCTTGGCCTGCGGTACCGGCACCGCCTGCCGTGGGGAACGCTGCGCGCCACCGCGCTGCAGGACGTCACCAGCACCTCCAACGGCAGCGAACTGCGCCTGGGTTATTCCCATACCTGGAGCGGCGACCGCTGGAGCCTGCGCCCGGACGTCAGCGTGTCGTTCCGCGACGCCGACCTCAACAACTACTACTTCGGCGTGGCGCCCCACGAGGCGACCGTCGACCGTCCAGCCTATTCGCCGGGCAGCGGCACCGACCTGACCGTCGGCCTGTACGGCACCTGGGGCTTCCTGCAGAACTGGCGGCTGGTCGGCGGCGTGGCGGTGATCGCGCACGACAGCAGCGTGCGCGACAGCCCCATCATCCGCGACGAGCGGCTGCAGCCGGCGGTCTTCGCCGGCGCCGTCTACGACTTCGGCACCGCGATCGCCCGCTGGGACGATGACGACGTGCCGATGCTGCTGAAGGTGTTCTACGGCCGCTCGTCGGGCGAAGGCTGCCACATGGCCAGGATCATGACCCTCGCCTGCACCTCGCTGGACCACGACGAGCCCAGCAGCGTGACCGGCGTGCACTGGGGGCGTCCGTTCGTGGAGCGGATCAACGGCTGGCCGGTGGACTTCCACGGCTACGCCGGGTTCCTGTACCGCCACGAGATGAACGACATCCAGCCCGACGCATGGCAGTTCGACGCATACATGAAGGGCTTCTTCTACGGCTTCCCCTGGAGCCACCGGGTGAACACCCGGATCGGCATGGGGGCGGGCATCTCCTACGCAAACCACGTACCTTCGCCGGAGGTCACCAGCCAGGCCAGGCGCGAGCGCCCGATCTCCAAGCTGCTGAACTACCTCGATCCCACCATCGACATCAGCCTGGGCGACCTGTTCCGCTCGCCTGGCCTGAAGCAGACCTACTTCGGCCTGGGCATCTCGCACCGGTCCGGCATCTTCGCCAGTTCACGCCTGCTGGGCAGCGTCAACGGAGGATCCAACTACATCTATGCCTACGTGGAGACCACCCTCTGACCAGCCGCGCGCTTCGCGCGCATGGGTCCAGGCCGCGGGTATCCCGGGGGACGGCCCGGGGCCTGCGCGCCCGCGCCTGCCGATCCGGATGCCTGCGCTCCAAAGCGGCCAGGTCGCTGCGGGCCTGCATGTGTCCCGGCCATCCACCGGCGAGCGGCTAGGGCATCTGGTCAGGCGCGAATGTGAGGTGGCCCGGCAGGCGCTTGCGGCGTCCGGGTCCGTGCATGGACGCGTGCACGAGGCACGCAAGGCGATCCGTCGCGCGCGTTCCGCCTTGGCACTGGTGGAGAAACGCCTGGACATCGGCTCCGCGGACCGGACCCTGCAGCGGGTGGGCGACAGCCTGTCCTCACTGCGGGACGCCCATGCCACGGTCGAAACCCTGGCACGCGTGGACGAACTCGATGGCGGCGATCGCTGGGCACCGGCGATGGCGACGCTTCGCGCGCATGCTGACCAGGTGGCGGTAGTCGTGCAGGGTGGCGATCCGGGATTCGCCTGGCGCCAGCGGGCCATCGCCAGGGCCACGGCGCAGTTGGCCGGCCTTCCGTGGAAAACGGTCAAGCCGGCCCACCTGCGAGAAGGACTGGGCCGTCAGAGTGCGCGGGTGGAACGATCGGTGGCCCGCGCCAGGAAATCGCCCACGCCCGAGAACATCCACCGGTGGCGCCGTCGCGCCCGGCGCCTGCGCATGCAGCTCGAAGCGGTCGCCAAGCTGGAAGAACGGCGGCTTCAAGTGGATGCGCAGCAGCCGAAGAAACTTCGCCGGCTCGCCGACGAACTGGGCTGGTACCAGGACATCCAGGCGCTGATGCAGCTGGTGCGCCGATTGCCGGACGTGCCGGAACGGGCTGCGCTGGCGGCGCGTCTGGACGAACTGCTCGGACAATGCCAGGTGGAACCGGTCTCGGTACACAAGTTGCCGGAGCCGCCAGCGTAGGTAGCTCCAGAGCCAGCGGGCCCGTCCCTCCCAGTATTTCGCATAATGCACATTATGTACATCTGCGGCGACGCCGCAGGACGTAGAGAGTCAGGCTTTTCGGTTCTTGGCCATTCGCAGGTGTTCGCGCCACTCTTTGATTTCCCGGGAATTTGTCTGCTGCGGTGAACACCGCCCCGCGGTAATTGCGTAACTCAAAACGTTGTCTGGCGAGGCCAAATCCGCCCCGAAACTCTGCTCCGCAAGGCTCGTGCCGCCGCCCCAAGGACGAGCAAGCGGTCTTGGGCGTTGGGAAAATCTCAACGGATGAGATCCACGGCCGCTAGAAAGGATTGGTAGCCCCCGATTGGAGCGGACGCGTGACCTACGAGGCGATCACGGCATTAGCGAGCAATACCAGTCTGGCGGTCATCACGCTGATGACCGTGGGCTGGTGGTGGATTTGCCGGCGAACCGGCTCCAGCCATGCGCTGCACATGCGGTTGTGGCGGATATTGACCGGGAATCGAGAAATTAGCCACCCGCAGATCCGCGCCTATATCGAAGAGCAGGACAGTCTGATGGCATTCCGCTTGAGCTCGGGAATGCGGGTCAAATCGGCCACACATGCGGACCGGGCGATTGCGTTCGTGACGGCGCGTGACCTATCACCTGATCTGATTCGCCGAGTCGGTGACTACTTTGATGCCGATGAACTTCGAATGGCATCACGACCATCGAATTTGCTCAAAATCTGGCTCTTCTTCGCTACGGCCGTGCTCCTTCTGATCTTCGCAATCGCCGGATTTGCCTCGTTTGAACAGCGGGTCTTGGTCAGTTTGAAGGAAACCGGAACTTGGTTGTGGCTTTCTAGCAGTGAGGCGCAGGCTGTACGTCCAGCACTACTGGGCGATCGTCCAATCCTCTCGTTTGTGGAGTGCCCGAAGGCTGATTTCCAAGGGTGGTCTGCCCGTGATGTCGCCATCTTGTGCTCCATCAGGACGAATCCTGCGCTGGGTCCATACATCGAGAAGACTCGGAAGAGACAGCGTGTGACGTTCCTAGTGCTTGCTACCTTCTCGTTGGTAGTAGCCGGGTCCCAGTGGCTGGAGTTCTTACGTGCCAATGCTGCCGAGCGGCTGGCCAGGCAATTGGATAAGTGGGCCGCAACCTCTGCTGCAACCCAACCCATCAATGTCGCTCCAGAGCCGGCGGCAGCCACCCCGCTCCCCTAACGCGCGTTCACCGTGCTCCACCTTTTCCGGATCGGCGTTGCCGCACCAGTCAGTCCGCGCGTGCCTTGGGCTTGCGAACACGTCGGGCCGGTGCGGCGGTAGCGGTTTTCCTGCGCCCTGGCGCCGCGACCCCGACCTGGGCCCAGGCACGCTGCAGGACACCCAACTGCTCCTCCAGCGCTTGGCAGCGGGCCCGTTGCGCGCCGAGTTCACCCTGCACTGCCGCTGATCGCTGTACTGCCTCGTCGCGCTCACGCGCCAGGGTCAACTCCCGGGCATCGCGCCCTTTGAGGGCTATGGCCATCTCCGAGCGCGCTTCCTTGGTGGCTTGGCGCGCCAGGTCGATTTCCTGATGCGCTCGGTCTTCGAAGGCCCGGCGGTGGGCATCCAGCGCGTCCCGCTCGCGCTCGGCGCCTGCTTTGTGTTCCTCGAACCGAGTGGTCAGGGCCAGCAGCTCGGCGTCCAGACGATCGGCCCGGCCTTGGGCGCCATCGCGCTGGACAGCTAGGTCGGTGGTCTGGGCCTTGAGCTGGTCGACCAGTTGCTGCAGTTCGCGGGCTTGAGCCAAGGCGAGATCGCACGCGGACCGGGCCTCGGCCGCCACTTGCCGTGCGTCTCTGGCGTCGACCAGGGCGGCGTCCCGTTCGTCCTGCTGGCGGGCGCGTTCCTTGTCCAGGGTGTGCCGGTCCTGTTCCAGCGCGGCATCGGCCTGCTGGCGGGCCTCAGCCAGAGCGTGGGACCACAACTGCCCGGCCAGCCGAGCCACCGATTCAGGCGCCTCCGGCAGGGCCACCTGCATCGCATGGCGTTGCAGACGCGGGCCGAGCTGTCGCCACCAAGTGTCCAACCACCGAGTCACCGTGTTCGGCGATCCCGTGCCCAGATGGGCCCGGATCCGCTCCACGGTGGGACGCTCGCCGGCCGCAACCAAGGCGTCAGCGGCGTGGTGCACGTCGTTTTCGGTGATCCCGCGGGCCATGAAGGTCTCCTACTGGGGCACCCTGCCCCGTTGATTGCGTACTTGCGATAAGTGATGATTATCGCGGCTATAAACTCTATATCGTAGTATACATTACATACTATGAAAGAAATCTCTGCTAATTCCGCCCTTGCCCAGACCGTCCATCAGTTGGTGCTGCCGGAACAGCTGGCCCAACAGGCCGCCGACGCGGTGCGCGAACTCCT
Source organism: Pseudoxanthomonas suwonensis (assembly GCF_000972865.1). Lineage (NCBI taxonomy): Bacteria > Pseudomonadati > Pseudomonadota > Gammaproteobacteria > Lysobacterales > Lysobacteraceae > Pseudoxanthomonas > Pseudoxanthomonas suwonensis. The sequence goes on along the minus strand of NZ_CP011144.1, from coordinate 3,869,827 downwards.
TGCCGAGGCCGCGGCCGCCAACACCATCCGGAGCTATGCCAGCGCTTTGCGCTATTGGGCCGGCTGGCACGCCGCTCGCTACGGCATCGAGTTGACGCTGCCGGTGCCCGAGGCGGCCGTGCTGCAGTTCGTGGTCGACCATGTGGTGCGCCGTAACGCCGACGGTGACTTGGCCTGGGAGCTGCCGCCGGCGGTCGACCAGGCCCTAGTGGCCGCCGGCCTGAAGGCCAAACCCGGCCCGTGGACCCTGGCCACGGTCCGGCACCGGGTGGCGGTCCTGTCCACGGCGCACCGGCTCAAACAGCAACCCAACCCCTGCGAGCAGCCGGCGATCCGCACCGTGCTCAGCCGCGCCGCCCGGGCGGCGGTCAAGCGTGGCGAGCGGCCACGCAAGAAGACCGCCATCACCCTGGCCGAACTGGAGGCCATGCTGGCCACCTGCGACGACAGCCTGGAAGGCCTGCGCGACCGTGCCCTGCTCTGCTTCGGCTTTGCCAGCGGCGGGCGCCGGCGTAGCGAGATCGCTGCGGCCGACCTGCGCGACCTACGCCGTATCGGGGCGCAGGGCTATATCTATCGGCTCGAGCACAGCAAGACCCAGCAGGCCGGTGTCACCGCGTCCTCCACCCCGGACAAGCCGGTGCTCGATCGGGCCGCTCTGGCGCTGGCGGACTGGCTGGACGCGGCGGGGATCACCGAGGGGGCGATCTTCCGGCGGCTGTGGAAACGGCGCGTGGGCCCTGCCCTCTCCCCTTCCGCGGTCGGGGAGATCGTGCAGCGGCGCGCGCGTCTGGCGGGGCTGGAGGGGGATTTTGGAGGGCACAGCCTCAGGTCGGGGTTCGTGACCGAGGCAAGCCGCCAAGGAGTCTCGCTGCCGGCGATCATGCAGCTCACCGAGCATCGGGCGGTGTCGAGCGTGGTTGGGTATTTTCAGGCCGGCGGAGCTACCGGTAACCCAGCAGCTCGCCTCTTAGAAGACTAGGGAACAGCACTCAGGTTACACGTGAAATACCAAGCCCTCATCTACTCTGCTCGTGACGAGTACTAGATCATCGTTGTTTCGCAAAATGCGATCCCGTTCGCGGTAAAGACGCGCCTGATCGACATGTATGTCCAGTCCTTGGGGCGTACAGCCACGAGTCTTATAAATCGTGAACGCCATCCAGAGTCAACTCCGAGTTCGCTTTCCATACCTCGGCCGGCGACTGGTCGACGACATGGATCAGCTCAGGTCGCCCGAGTTGGACGTAGTTCATGGAATCGGTTAGCCATGCGTACTTCTCACGATGGGCTTGGACCCGTGACAGTGAGCTACCCGAGGCAGTAGCGAGACGCTTCTGAAGTCGCTCGAGCCATCTCGGGTCCCGCTGGTTGATGTCGATGTTCGCCTGGATCAGTGCCTCGCTGAGGCTGGGCCAGCCCATTCCGACCGATGCACCATATGAATGGCCAAGTTCGCTTGCGTACACCATCCGGAGCATCCCGCTCATCAAGTATCTCCAGTTCACTCCGTGCGGAAATCGCGCCATGACGATCGGCAGGAACTCAGACAGGCGAAAGAGCAAGCGGGACAAGAACGCGCTTGACCGAACGGAGTGGACTGGCAGCAGCGTTCCCAATACCGTTCGTGCCCCGAGCGCGAGCATTCCGATGGCTGACGATCCGTGGCTACCGTCGATGGGGTACGTATCGCAGGCGCTCAGGAGCACGATGGGGGGAAGCGACAACCTGTCCCTGAGAGTCCAGATATCCAGAGGCTGGCCGCCCACGACGATCGAGCCGACACCTGTTTGCGAATCGCGGGACCCATGCCCGTCGAAAATCAGCATCGCCCCCTTGTAGCTCGAAACCGTCTCCACGAATTCATCGGCATTGGCCACATCCTGGAACCTGACGCGTGGCACGGATGACGCGTCGCCGCGCATTCGACCCGACAGAGCGGCTTCAAGGTGCCCTGCGATCGGATCCGATCCGGAAAAGCTTCGAACGACGAGAACCTCGTCGAAGCCGCTCTTCGAAATGAATGTGATGTCGTTGTTGACACATTGGGCAAACATCACGTTTCCGGGATTGCACGGGATTCGCGATACGTCGTGTTTAAGCCCCAAGGGCATGCCATCGATCGACAGCAGTTCAAGCGGAAGGTCTGCGATCAACGACATCTCGCCGATCCTGTTCGTCGGCCCTCGAACTTCGGAAAGCATTCGGCTCCCTGCCAGGGAGCCCATTTCCGTTGACAGCCTGCGCGCCAGCTTGTTGATCTTGAAATCCCTGTGAGGACCGCCCCCTCGCGCGCAACTTCCGATCTCAAGAAGCGCTGACCGAACCTTGTTGATGCCGGGATTCAGCCGCACCACTGGGGTGAGCGTCAATCCGCTGTGGACAATGAGCGCGCTCGAAAGCGCTCGAAGCTCCCGGGAACGGGTGGAAAGAACCCACTGCACAGTCGCGCCGTCAGGCATGCGAGGAGCGTTTCGCTTCCCCACCAAGGCGATTTCTGACACGTATCCGGCTCTTCTCGTTAGCGCATGGACGAAATTTGCCACGACCCGAGGCAGCCCTTCCTTCACCAGCTTTTGGCGGATATCTGTATGCGAAATCCACCACGCCACGGAATCAACGCAGATCGTCAGATCGTTAACGTGGCGCGCGAGACCATACTTGCCAAGGATCCTGGTCCGCATTGCGCTGACTGCACGGGCGCAGCGGACGGATCCAGAAACGTAGAGATTTTGTGCATGCGGGCCCATTGGTTCAACGCCACGCGTGTCAACCAGAAATCCTGCAAGCGCAATCTCGTTTGGCCGCGTAGTGTTGTGCGCATAGCTCGGACAGTCGACAGACATCGCAGGCCACTGTCGCAGCGGAGATTGCAGAAACTCCTCGAAAACACTTGCGAAGCGGGAATCGGTCTGCGCAGCTGCCACTCTGTGAAGGTAGTTATCGAAAACCTTGTCGTTGACCTGATCAAGCGGGATGGCACGTGGCTCTCCCGATTCGGAGAAGTGAAGCCAGTCGCATCCTGATTGCTCAATGATGTCGGCAACCCGCGTTGCCAATCCTTCCCTTGAGACCACGATATGGAAGAAGGGTTTCGCTTGCCCCGCCAGCACCTTAAAAGCGGATAGCTGCACCGGCAGGATATTCAATTTCACGAGTCCGACCTGACGAGCATTCAGTACATCGGTCCTGTCCGCGAACATCTCGCGCATATCCAGCGGCATCCGTACAATATGCTCAAGCAAATGTGCCGTTTCCAGAACTCCGGGAAGGAATGCCTGAAAAGGACTGGAATCCTCAAGCTCATCGTCTTCATGCGGCACCCAATACGTGATGGAGAACATCTGAGCGATGGCTTGCGCCGCCGCACGGATCTGGGGAGAACTTTCCTTCATCTATCCCTCACCCGATGACAAGTGGAACCACTCTCCACATCGACGACAATGGACTGTGTCGAAAGCTTTCTGGATGCTTCGGGCCTGCGATTCAAACTGGATATCCACGCGATCCCACTTCCGGAAACCCTCTCTCTCGCAGGCGTTTGCACTCCCGACGACTCCAGTGATTCCAAGAGGAGTCTGATCTTATGAAGCGGACGACAAATCAAGCCCGAGGAGTCGATTCGTGCCCGCGCCCGATCGCATAGACTCCTTTCGCGATCTTCTCCAGATGCCCGCGCTTGTAGGCCACACCGCAGGCTTGCGCGAAATCACGCTTCCAGGTTTCGAACGTCAACCCGTCCGGGACCAGGTAGCGGCCGTAAAGTTCGCGAGCCATGCCGGCCACGGTCAGTTTCCCGCCAATCGGCAGCAAGTTGATGAGCGAATACACGAAGCCCAGTGCGGCGTGATACGAGATTCGACCGCCGTACATCTGGTCGTACCCCACCAGGTCACGGGTCAAGTCACGCTCGGCGAATAGAAGCGCCGCTCCAGCAGCCAACGACAGCGGCAGCGATTTCCGCTCCGACTCGCCAAGCAATTTCGGGTTCTCCACCGCGACGAGATCATCCAGCCCCCTGATCTCCTCGACCATCCAGTCATCCGGACTCTCCGGAACCGCTATCTCATCCCATTCGCAGATCGAGCATTTCCATAGGTCGTCGCCGGACAACGGGTTCCTTCGCTGCGGGGTGATCATCGAGCAATTGCCACAATGGCGTACTTGATAGTGAGCACCTGCGGGACTGTCCTCTCCCGCACTACTCACTGGCGAAGCTCCTTGGATTTCGCGCAATGACGACTCATGCCAGTAGTAGATGGGCCACGGATAATGCGAAGACAGATAGTCGATCCAGTACAACGAGAGCTCGTTCTGAACCACCACGATCCACGCCCCCCATTCCCTGAGCCAGCCGACCTCGACACTGTGCAAGTCGAACCATTTTGGCAAGAAATTCGCGCGAACTATCTCACCCGTCTGCGCCTTCAATCGAGCATTGCTGGCCCGTTCACCGTTTCCCGGCTCGGAGATGACGGTCGCCTGGAATCGGCAGCCTGCGCCTCTCACTCCGAGGATCTCCGCGTCGTACAGGGCAATGCAAAGGGTCGTGGCGCGCGAGTAAGCGCAGAACAGCTCGGCGTCGTCCATTTCTTGGGCATTGCATATGACGACCACCGGGGATTCCATGCCTCGATAACGCGAAAGCGCGTAGCAGTGAAGGTCCTGTCTTTCGTCGCTTTTCGCCAAGTGACCGAATTTGTCGAGCACCACGATGTCGGAGTCGCGTATGCCGCTTCTGGCAAGAATGGCCAGTGTCCGGGACAGGGCGTCATGCATCCCGTCGACCAGTTCCTCCATTAAGGTGTCCGCTTCCAGATCCCGCGGCATGTGGAGCTGGTAGTCCGATTCCTTGACGGATCTCAACCGCTGGTACACCGCCTTCGGAGAGCGGATGACCGTAGTGAGCGCGAATGGCCTGGCGCCCCCCACCTGCTCACAAAGCCTAGATAACGAAACCCGATCCTGCTCGAACGAAAACACCTGCGTTTCGTCACAAAACGCCAGCATCTGGCCCTGCGAGTGCCAGCCGCATAGCCATTCGAGCCATTCCGCCCTGAAAGTCTGCGCTTCGTCAATCAACACCGCATCGAACTGCTGCACGCTGCTCCGAGAGGCCGCGCCCCGGATGTCCTCCAGGCAGCCGACTTCAAGCCATTCCCTGTCCATTTCCCCGTCATCGCGCCGCGTTCTTGAAGCCGTGGATGCGCACAGCGAATGCCACGTCCCCACTTTCAGCCGCTTGTCGTCCCCGATCTGCTTGCGGATGTACCTGGCGAGAAGTGTGTTGTAAGTCAGCACCAGCACTCTTTTGCCATCCTGCAGCAGGCGCCTTGCGCTCTCTATCAGGATCAGCGTCTTCCCGGTTCCAGGCCAACCCGTTATCACCCTCCTGTTGCCCATGACCGCATCGTCCACGATAGCCGATTGCTCAGCGGTCAAGCGCAGCCATACCTGTTCATCCCAAACGACGCGGGAGGCCCAGGCGGGAGTGCCATCGAACGACGGGCATATGGTGTTGATGAGGGCGTTTCTACGCTGGTCCCCCAGTGCCGAATTCGCGAGGGCCGCTTTCCAATAGGTCATGATCTCGACGATCCGCTGCCCGATGACCGGCAAGCCCGACCTGTCGATCACGATCGATTCCGGTGGATCGACGGTCACGTCCGTCAAGGCCACGCTCGCGATCTGGCCATTGAAATCGCTATCCGGAAAGATCAGCGCATAGCCGATCTTCAGTCGCAGGCCGGGCTTCACTCCCAGCCATCTCGCCAGGCCGTGGGCGCTCGCGCGGGCCTGCTCCACCGCCCGGCTGACGTTCCCGGAAGTGACGTGCACGAAAGCCAGCCCCTGGACCTTGTGTGCACCGCCCTTCACTTCCACGGCCAGCACACCCAACTCCGGATGGACAATCAAGAAGTCGATTTCCCCGGTCACGGCCTTGACCCCGGCGACCTCACGAACCGCCGCGCTGAGCCATGGAAGGCTATGCACTACAGTGAATCCATCTCCCAGCTGATCCTTCAGAAGATGGTAGACGAGCCCCTCCGCCCTGCTGTCGGTAGGTGCTGGCCCGCAATTGGGAATCATGACCACCAAATCAGACTCTCCCCGTCATCCCCACGCCTCGACTTCCGGCGTCGAGGATCCCGCGGACCGCGACAGACGCGTCGCTGCGCCCGGAGATCCCAGCGCAATCCGGGGCCAACCTCCCCATCGCGGCGTCCACGCACGAACCAAACATCGTTACGTTCGCGCCCGCCTCTTCCTCGCGCCTGGGTAAGGCAACTCGCCCACGCGTTCGCTGAAGGCGCGTTCGCCTACGCCCAGGAACTCGTCGTGGAATACTTGGCTGATCACCGACCGCGGCACGTGCTTGTTGCGGGAGTAGCTCTTGAGTTGACGCGACTCGCTCATCCATGTCTCCAGCCTCTGGCTGGCGCGCAGCACGATCACGTTCGAGGCCTGTTGGTTGCTGACCGGATGACGCTGCTTGTGGTCGGACGCGGCCATGGCCCCGAGGTAGATCAGATAGAACGCCTGGCTGACAGACACTTGCCGCACGAGTGATTTTGCCAGTGCATGGACCTTCGCATCATCGTCCGGGCTCGGCCAACCCCGGTCGTCGGCGACGTGCATCAGATACTGGACGCATTCTTCCTCTGCGATCGCTTCGGCCAGCGGCCTCGCCGCCTCTGTCCACGCCTGCGGCCAAACCGACTTATTCGCCATCTCCTCAATGGACTGCATCAGCGAGAGCGTCGCCGGCGAGACTCGCCATCGCATTCGGTCGAAGTGGTAGCCGCGAACCCTGTCGCCATTGACCTCGAATGCGACAGGTGGCGTATCCTCGTCAATTGCAACCAATCCGGTTTGCAGCAAGCGGAACAATCCCTTGCGATGCGCCGCGGTCGGCGAGAACAGTTTTCCGCTCTGGCCGAATGGCTCGAGCACCAATGTCCCATCCGCCGGGTCGCATATCCGCAGCAACGTCATCAGCGTCACCGCGTCCTGCAGAGGAATCTTCGCGGCCTTGGGCAACTCTCTGATCAGAGCCGGATACTGACCCAGTTCGCTCCGAATCGCAGCGCGGATCGCGTCGTTCGGATCACGACAGGCGTCACGTGCCTCGGCCAGCAGTCCAAGCAGCTTGCCACGCGCCTCGGATTCATCGGCAGGCAAGGCGTCGACCAGTGCGGCGACCAGTTCCGTCGCTGCCGCATATTGAGGGGATCGATAGAGCAGCAACAGGTTATGCAGTGACGAATAGTGCGCCTGGTCCCGGGAGAGCACGTCCCAATAGCGCGTGATCGCACGGCCATGATCCCTGCACCAATGCGCACCCAAGGCCTCAAAGAAGATCACGTTCGGATCTTCGGATTCCAGCGCCGCCAGCTCCGCGAGCTCACGGAACGCCCGGTACATTTTGTTCTCGCTGAGGACGTCGCGCAACGACGAGAATATCTCGGCCAGGTGCGGAGATGGCGCGACCTGCTCGAACACCTCCCGCATGCCCTTCGCATAGGCTTCGATCGCCGCGACCGAGGGGCAATCGACGGCATCCAACGGTCCCACTTCAGCAGATGGCGATCCCGCGCTTAAGCAGCGCAGTTCGCAGCGTGCCCAAATACTCCCCGCCAGTCGCCAGTGCGGGCGCTTCTTGACCGCGTAGGCCGTTGCTAACGCCGCGAGAATCACCGGGTTGCTCGTTTCCTCTGCGGCCTCGAGCATCGCTTCAGCGAAAACCTGCCTGTCGTAATCGTCGTCGCTTTCCCGCTCGCGGCATGCGAATAGGAATCTGACCAAGCCGCGTTCATTGGCTTGGGCAACATCGAGCAACCGCGCGCGATATGGAACCAGCGATTCAGCGGCGGCGAAGCCGCCGACTTCGCCGTCGAAGAAATAGAGCGGTTCGTACTCGCCTTCCAGCAGGTCGCTGAACGTTAATCGGCCCAACGACGGTATCGCCACCGCCAGCCAGGACTTGAGTGCATCGTCAACTCGTCCGGCATCGCCACCGCGGCAGGCAATCGCCAGCAGTGCCCGGCGCGCTGCAAGGACAATATCCCTGTCGGCTGCGACGTCCAGCGTCGCCAGTTCCCGGTAGAGCGTCACGGCCTCCTGTTCTCGTCCGGCAGATATCAAGATTTCAGCTTGCTTGATGCGCAATTGTTGGGCCGCGGTGCGTGCTCCCTCGCCATGTGCGATCGTCATGGCCAAGGCCGGGCCAAGGTACGCTAGTGCGTCGTCCCACCGCGCCAGCCGTTCTGCAGACGAAGCACACGTCCACAGGTACTCGGTCGTGACGTTCGCACCGAGGCCGGCTTCCAGGATTGCATATCGTTCGGCCTCATCTCCACCGTGTCTTCCGATGCACTCCGCCAGTTGCAGTCGAAAAAAGCAGCTGTCGGGATAAAGGGAAACCGCCGACCTGGCGTGTGCGAGCAGTGCATCGCCATCGCGGCGGTGGCTCTTGAACCAGAACAGCGCCACATAGGCTAGATAGGCTGGCACGTCGTCCGCCAGCGCCTCGCCTAGCAATTCATCGAGCAGACCCTTCTTGGGCTCTTCCAGCCGGTAGCGCGCGCTCCATCCTCCCACCGAGGCAACAGCCAAAGCCGCCAATCCGGCCGACGACAGGCGGTCGCGTTGGGGCGACAACAAGGCAGTGGCATCGGCCCAGGCTTCCGATTTGACGAGGCACCATCCCCGCTTTTCGTCGATGCGGACGCCACCTTCGCCGCATTGTTCGTACGCCGCAACCGCCTTCGACCAATCCTCGTCGAACAGCGCCTGGTCGCCTGCATGCTCCATTGTCGCGGGAGGGGAAGGCGGGGATATGCCTTGAAGAACTTCGGTCAACGTCAGATTGGTAGGGCTTGGCATTGCGATACCCGGCTGCATTACTCGAACCGAAGGTGTCCCGCCTACAAGGCTTACTCGGACACGAAGTGAAGAATGCTACGAACCATACTCGGGGAAACACCAAACTGCTGCGAGGATCCTCCTGTAATTCTTTGCCGCGTACGAGCGATTCCAGCAGGCCCCATCTTGCATTTGCCCAGCTCCATTACGCTGCCGCCAGGCCCTCGCAGAGTACCTCGATGGGATCCGCTTTCTTGCGCAAAACATCCTTTGAGTACTGTGCGATCAACTTCGCCGCCATCTTTTTGCACCAGTTCGGGCTCTTCAACTCATTTTTGTAGTCAAAGATTTCCCCTTCGTCGCCAACAAGCTCGGCATTCAGATCTAATGCAAGGGACCTGGCGAGCCCGCCGATCACCTCCAACAGCTTCGGAAGCTTATCGGGAATGAGAACTTTCTCAATATTCTGGAGCATCGCCACACCAGCCGGATCGGTCCTAAGAAGAGTGATGACTGCATACGCTAAAAAGTACTTCGTGAGGTTGTAATAGGCCAAGTGCTTGTCCTCGATCGCGTCAAGTGCCTCCTCAACCGCTTTGAAACTCTCCCAGTATCCTAGTATCCGAGCTCCCGTAACACCAGGCCTACCGAAGATATCGGAGTGGAGTTCATCCATTACTTTGTACTTCTGATGGCAGCTCCAGGGCTGTAGCAAGTCCATGGCAAGCAAGATTAGTCCTGCAGATTCATTGCTCAAGACGAGCTTTCCCTTATTGACTTCGCCTTGCTTAATTTCGTAGGCGACAGTCGCGGCGCTGATAGCCTCTACTTCAGCTTTCAGCCGCTGCTGGATCATATGGTTGGACTTGAGGTCACGCGCCTTGATCGCGTTTTGGTTGTTGCTTTTCGTTGTGATGGCTTGCGAGAGAGCGGAATCACCCTTTGTCTCTATGAGTTTCACCAGAATTTTTAGGTCTTCCGTGATCCTTGATTTCTCGGCCATCAACGATGTAAGGCTTTGCGCGCCATTGACAACTACGTAATCCTCGACTTCTAGTCGCTCGTCCGATTCCGCTACAATCTTCTTGCATAGCACATTGATGCCATTGTGATAGAGCGGAAAATTCTTATGCTCCCCTTTCTCTTTGATGCTGGCTCTCAGCCCCTTATTGACCTTCGTATTGCCAAGAGCAAATCTAACATTCTGCTCAAATAGTCGCCCGTCGACGATCCCGTCCATCTTTAGAAGATTGAGCGCTGGCGCAAGAAAAATCCGAGCGGCAGCACCGCCGGCGTCATAGTCGATAACGTCCGAATCAGAAATATCGAAGTAGTAGGCGCCCTTGATGCCACCATCTACTTCCAAGTCGATGTAAGCGCTGGCAATCGCGTCCGCGTCAAAGAGATCAATCTTAGGCAGCTTAGTGATAATTGCCTTTGCATCATCGTTCGCTAGTGCATTGGTAATAAACGCACCGCGCACTTCGTATGCATCTACTTTGTCAGCCAGACCGGTTCTTACGATCGTCTGCTTCAGCTTCTCGTTCTTAGTCTCCGCCAGAACTTCGTCAATCTTCTTCTTGCTATCGAATTGCTGAAGGGTCCCATAGAATTCCTTAAGATCAGTATCACCAAGCTCGGAATTGTCCTTTGTTTTGGTCTTAGCCTGAATGATGAAAACGGTCTCTGAAAAATCATCGACATAGATGGCATCCACGCCCTTGTCGTGCTTAGCATCCACGCATGCATCGTCAGCGTCGACCTCTTCCAGCCGATAAATGTGCTCCAGAAACCATCGAATGAAGCGCCCTGAGAAGTCAGGCGCCCGCTTTTCATAGGGCTTGAGATGATGCTCGGAGAAAGCCCCGTAGTTAAGATCAACGACCTTCATTTGTCACCCTTGCTCGCGAGTTACGGTCATTCTGCAACTATATCCGCCCAGCGTCACGCTCATCTTAATCGCCCGAGAGCTTTGGCGGTGAGAGGCTATTTACCCATGATAAATCAATCTAATCCGTGCCGCCCCAATGCCCGTCTTCGGCCAGATGAAGACATCCGACGCCTGTCATAAGTCGCGCCGCGAAGCAGCATTGATTTAAATGGAGAATGCCTGGCCTTCTCGGAGGCAACCAACGAGCCATCCATGCAGCGAGCTATCATCCCCAGATGATAACCGATGCGAAGAGAGCGCTGACCATGTAGCACGGGTTTCTGGTCGGTACATCAGCCATCCCTGTCCACCGACAAGCTATGAACAACGACTCCCTGGAAATCACCTATCTCATCACAGGACTCCGGCAAACCGTCTACGTGCCTATTCCCGAATGGCCGGGTTGCACCTTTGAGCAGGCCGACAACTTCGACGTCACGCTCCGAATCACAGAGGCCGAGCTGACGCCCGACACCGATCTCGGTTCGCTGATCGAGTTCTCCGATATGCGTGTAAGGCAGCTTGTCCTGGCATGGGAGCTCAGATTCGGGCGTAGGCTGCAACTCACCCGGCGCAACACCACGCTGCCCTCATTCCCGCAGAATGGTGGAACAATCGAGGTCTCCGATACGGTAATGCTCAGCGACCGAGCGGGAGCTGAGATCGTGCTTGCGCCCCCTCCCGAGCAGATGCCACAGGTGGCGCTCAGGGCGGAACGCTGGATCAGGACGTTCGCTGAGGCTGGCGACTTTCCGGACTATCCGGAGGAGCAGCTGCGGCGGCACTACCTGATCATCGAGGAACTGTGGGAAACATATAAGTCGACGTTCGATGCGGACGGCCAGGCAAAGTGCGAGGACATCGGCCTGATCAGGCACTTCGTGTCGCACGTCGAATGCAACCATGAGAAGGTCGTACAGTTCATCTCTGCTCGTCTACCCAGCGCGGTCGTGGCCGGGAAAAGTCGTCCGACCGTTCGCTTCGACCGTCTCAGCGTCGAGCATCGCAACTTCGTCGGGAGGCATGTCCCCGACTCCGAGCGGACGGCGAGAGAGCTGATAGAGCTTGCGATCAAGGACCTCCCGACGATCCCCTGCGGGTGACGGACTCCACCGACCCATCCCGAGGACGGCGCGGTGGCGGGAACAGCTCGGGTTGGACGCCTCGCGGGCGCCCAGCTTGGCTACCCATGCGGCGGTGATGCCAACCGGTCTAAGCGCGTCCTGGCCCACAACCGCCAGGACGTGATCGCCCAATCGTCGTTAGGGTCAAATCGAACTTGATGCGGCCCACGCCCCGTCCTGAACTATGTCGATAAGGCAATCCGGAAGGCACTCTACCCCCGATAAACATCCCTAATCCTCTACCCCTACCCATCTGGATGTCCGCTTAGGGAAGGTCTGAACAAGCGACCGACCTGAATGACGTTTCCACGTTCGCTCCGATCTCCATGGGATCAGGCGCATGCAATTGCACCAGCATTGTCAATTTCATGCTGGAATCGCCTGAAAAATCCCTCTCTTTCGGTTCTCCGGACGCAGCAATCGCTTGCGCGCCATCCACAGATTCGACAGCGCGAACAGCACGTTAAGCTGCGCCCCATTCTTGGCCAAGCCCCGATAGCGCATCTTCGTGTAGCCAACCTGCCGCTTGATCACCCGGAATGGATGCTCCACCCGTGACCTCACCTTCGCGATCAGGTGTTCGAGCAGTTCGCTGACATTCCTCAACTCGCCTTCCGGTAGCGCCTTGATCCGGCTCCGCCGCTCGGCAATTTCCAGCGGATCTTCTTGTCCTTCAGCCCCTCACGCTTGTCCGCGCCCATGTAACCGGCATTGGCATAGACCGCCTTCTCCTTGCCGTGCAGCAACTTTCCCATCTGGGTCACGTCCGCCACGTTCGCGGCCGTCGACACCACCGTGTGCACTAGGCCCGAGTCCCGATCCACGCCGATGTGCGCCTTCATCCCGAAGAACTACGGGTTCCCCTTCTTCGTCTGGTGCATCTCGGGGTCGCGCGTGCCACTGCGGTTCTTCGTCGAACTGGGTGCGTCGATGATCGTCGCATCCATGATCATGTCCTCGACGCCCCCCGGTTTTGAGTAGCGCGGCGATCTGGAGTCCAATTCCCCAACCCAAGGAGATTGGACGTGAAGAAGCGCTTTTCCGAAGAGCAGATCATCGGCTTCCTGCGTGAGGCCGAGGCCGGGCTGCCGGTCAAGGAACTGTGCTGCCGGTACGGCTTCAGCGAGGCGTCGTACTACCTGTGGCGGAGCAAGTTCGGGGGCATGAGCGTGCCCGACGCCAAGCGCCTGAAGGAGTTGGAGACCGAGAACGCCCGGCTGAAGAAGCTGCTGGCCGAATCGATGCTCGAGAACGAGGTGACCCGCGAGGCGCTGCGAAAAAAGTGGTGACCGCACCGGCGCGCAGGGCACTGGTGCGGTACATGGTGGAGCGTGGCCTGAGCGAGCGGCGATCGTTGGCGGTGGTGCGCATGAGTGCCAGCGCGTACCGCTACCAGCCACGGCCTGACGGCAATGTCAAACTGCGCGAGCGCATCCTAGCGCTGGCGCAGCGGTACAAGCGCTACGGCGTCGGGATGATCTACCTCAAGCTCAGGCAAGTGGAAGTGCTCGTGAACTACAAGCGCGTGGAGCGGCTGTACCAGGAAGCGAAGCTGCAGGTGCGGCGTCGGAAGCGGAAGAAGGTGCCCGCGGGTGAGCGACAGCCGCTGCTGCGACCAGAGCGTGCCAACCAGGTCTGGTCGATGGACTTCGTGTTCGACCGGACAGCGGATGGGCGGGCATCGCGGTCGAGCCGGCGATGCTGGCACACTCGCCAGCTGGGCGCGCCCGGGCACGGTGCTGCGCAGCTACAACGGCAAGTGCTACGACACGCCGCTGCTGGCCACCCGTTACCAGCTGGCGCGGCGCATACATCTGCTGGCCGACCTGCGCCACGTCGATCTGCTGTTTCCGGCGCGGCGCCGATACCGTGGCGTCTACGAGAATTGCCGCCCGGCGACCATCGAGCGTCGCATGCTGCAGGTCGTGCGCGACGATGACCTGCTCGGCTCGGAAGCGTCTGCCGTCTGGCTGGGCTACCTGCGCGGCGACGCCGGCCTGCTGCGGCGCGTGCTCACGCACAACCGGCAGGACGTGATCTCGCTGTCGTGGTTGTTGAGGCACCTCAGCCAACTGGTCCCGGTTTGAAGTCAGCGGGCTGAGACGACGACTACCTTAGCCCCGATGCATGCCACATATAGCGGCGCTGTTTCCCTTGTGAGAGACGCCGTCCAGGAGGTTAGTACTATAAAGCTGCAGCCAACGAAATGGGGAACGATCATTGTTCTAGCATGCCGAGATAGGTGACCTTCCTGAAGATCAAGCTCTCGTTGGCTGTAAGGCGAACAGAATCGCCTTCTCTCACGACATGCCTATTGCCCAGTATCACAGCAGGCACCAAGTTACCATTTTCTAGCTTTACAACCGCCGGGCCGGACCCCACGGCAAATCGACTTGCCGGCTCAACACTCACCACCACGCCTCGATAATTACCTATAACTCGCCATTGCGGGTCAATAATCGCCGCTACTAGCAGAAGAAAAATAGCCCCGAATATTACGAGAACACAGCCGCTAGGCTTATGCTTCGCGTCCATAGCAACCTTCAAGAGAGCTTAATAATTCGCAAACGCCTTCTTCCCAAGCAGAACCCATAACACGGGAATCGCCAATAGCGTACATAGCACCATTGTTGAATAGGAAAAATTTCGACCTTCATGGCGAAGCACTCTTGCCATCCCCCAAAAGCCTTGGACCCGCCCCCTTATCGCTGCCCGTCGAAAGTATCGCAACGAAAGCTGAAGGTCCTTTAGTTCGCTCCGTTCGTAGAGACGGCCAAGATCCAACTCAACGTCTGGAAGCGCACCGTCCATGACGGCGGCCTCTTTCAAGAATCTCTCGGCCTGCACTATCTCCCCGCTCTTCATTAGCGCACGTCCCAAATACCAATACGAGATCATCGCGGGAGTTAGAACGGACGCCCGTCGATAGTCACTTATGGCTTTCGACAAATCCTGCGCAACACCTGTAGCCCCGTATTCATAGACTCCGCCCCTCATCAAAAATCCCGCGCCGTGCTCCGACTCATCGATAGACTTGATCAAAATCTCCGCAGCTTCAATAAGCGCCCTACCGTCGCGCTCCCTAAGCGATCTCCTGGCATCGCTATAGAAATTATTGCGGTTCATGGGGGAGGTACCGGCTTGGCTTCAATCGAAACCCCGGGCCTAGCGCGTTGACCAGCCTCTTGCAGAGCACGAACATGCACCAAGAATTCATCAGGCAACTGCGCTTGACGATTGTTCATATGCTGATCCAAGTGGCAGTGTGCGGTCGCTCCCCCGATTGTACAGGCTAACGCTAGCTCTCTCCTGTACTGCCATACCCTCCGAGCACCTTCAATGCATCCAGCACCGCCAATCACGGCGCACCCACCCCCGACAACAGGGCCGATTGAGACGACTGCGACCATGGTTAAGTCACCTCTCTTTACCTGATCTGGTCGCACGCAGGTGTCCATCGTGATGCATGAACTACGATATCCAACGACTCTCACCGTTTGGATATCAACAATCTCTGGCTCTTTGTCAGGTGGTGGTCTTTCACCTTTCACTTCGAGCCTCGGAAGATTCGTTGGCGCGGGGCCGGGATCCGTTGCCGTTGAGTCACAGCCACTAGTCGTGCACCCACTGAGCGCAGCGCGTCCATCAGGATCAACAAACGAGTAAGGATTTCCAAACGCGTAGGCGTAACGAGTGAAAAAGCGCCAATCGCCACTTTCAATCGCAGACACGGGATCAGCACTTATGAAAAGGCCCAGCTCCGGATCATAGTAGCGCTGTTCCATGTAAATGAGACCGGTGAGATGGTCCTGTACATGACCCGTATACCCGGGCTCATCATCGGGTTCACCATTTAGAGACTCTCCATACGGCGAGTATTCTGTAGTGCCCACGATCATGCCGCTGGCATCGGTTATAGCGATCGGAGTTCCCAAGCTGTCGTTGTGATAGTAAACGACAGTATCGGCCTGGACTTCGGGAGCCTTCGCTAGAAAAATGAGAGCAGCGAGCGAGATCAACGCAGCTTTATGCACCACAATCTCCCCCTACAGGTCTAACGAGCGAATTAAAACGTTATATATAGATGTTAGTCGAGACATCTTAATCAGTGCGCAAGCCACAGCAATCAGATGCCTGTTCGAGACTGCCCGCCGGTGCTACTCGATGCTCTAAGGCCTTGAGAAGGCGAAATCAATCGTAACTACGGATCCGGGCTCAAGGACTGGGCTCGCTCGATTTCACTATCTTTGTGGGACGAAAGCGCTCATCGAAACACGGTGAACCACCGGACCCGCATGTAGACGGGACTTCGCTAATGAACGACCGCCCAGACTCAGTAGTTACCATCTTTCTAGGGCGAACTACTCGATAGGATCGAACGTCATAACCCAGGACCCGTTTGCCTGGAAGCCCGGTATTTTCGTAGAGGGATACATTATCAATTAAAACAGATCGCAACCCGCCCTCTGTACTACCAAGGAGCAGACCGGCATTCCCGTAAAACTGGTTACCAAACGTCAGGGTTCTGAGACTCCCGTCAGTACCAGAGATCGTCACGTTACGCACCCGGGGGGAATTAGAACCGCACACATTCGGCGGCGCAGGTTGAGGGCCAGGGGAATAGCAAGCATTGATGTCACCATAATCTATGGTATGAGTGAAAGAAGCCAATCCTGGACCCGATACCGTCCTCGACTTTAATGCAATCTCATCCATAAAATGCATTATGTTCGAGTAGTTCTGGCCCTCCTTGCTCCCTGAAAGGGCGTAGTCACATTGGAACCACACATCAGAAAACCCCTGACGACGTGGTTGAAACACGAAAACACCCTTAGCCCCAGACTCGATCTGTACTTGCACTGTCATCTGGCCAGAGTAGGAAGACGGGATTTGACTTTCCGTCGAACATGAATTGGACAGGGGCGATAAGGCGGGAGAAATGATCCCGGTCTGCGAGAAATCCCAAACTGATCCATCAGGATTCGTTATTGCGAAGGATCCGTTGCCAGCAAGGTTCCTGCTGCCGGATATCGACCACTGCTTGCCATTTGTTTGGATAACTGCTCCAGCGCTGCCCTGGCTTGGGTTTGAAGTTAAAGTGATGGCACGCCCATCACTACTGGTTATTCCGCTGGCGCCGTAGCTAACCCAGTTCCCGAATCTGTCTTCAATTCGAGTAACGTACATTCGGAATGTGTCCACATCGAGCCATCCGTCTACATCAGGACGATTAGGACTAAGGATCTGAATGTTCCGCCCCATCGCCTCCGGAGCACCGAAGTAGTACTTATCACCATTCGGGCTATGTCCGACGAAACCTTCCCCCCCGCCAGGCAGTTGATAGCAGCTGAATCGCCATCCTTCATTGGTGGCCCACTTGGAATCGAAGCCTGTGGGTCGATCCTCTTCGGTAGACAGCGGACGTAGAAGTCCACCACCGGCGTCGGGTGTATACAGAGAGTTGCCGTCCCAATAGTCGGATGGGAGGATATTATCTAAGGGCTTAAGTATGCGAACAGTCGCTGCGCCGCCATGGGGAAACATCAGAGCCCTCGGATCTGAACATCGATTCTCCGTATAGCTTGAAGGTGCATACCCCACTACCCACCCATACTCAGTGCTATGTACACCTTCGATATAAGGAATATCTCTTTCAAGCATGTAAGTCGCGTAGCCGCCGGGGGGCGTGTACAGACGGACTATGTAGTCTGCGGCAACTCGAAGATTATTGTTTCCCGGGATTTCAACTAAGGTCTTCCTAAATGTTGTTACTCCGGAAAAGTAGTCTATTCCGTCACCAAACTGACCAAACCCTGGCAACACGGCAGCCTTTGACGCACGATCGATCTCCTTGCCATGAGTTTCAAATGTGTATACCTGACCGAGCACGGAAAATGTGACAGACATAATTGCCACTAAAATCGCGCTACGAGTGATCATTCTAGAGCCACCCTTCAGCCCAGGGCTGGATTGTGCAAAGCGGCGGACGACAACTCCCGCCGCGATCATCAATTTGGGGATGACTGACATCATATTCATTTGACTACTCCGCAAATCCATACAGGCATGCCGCATAGTTGCTCCCAATCCAATCGACCCCTAGTCCTATAAAGGAGTGTGAGTCACCCAATCTGACCATGCTGAACAGGTTGTGCCATTGCATGACCTAATTCTGTATTGCCCCTGAGGTCCGAAGTGCATGGGGGGACCGGACATCGAGACTTGGTGCGGGATTGCTGTATTGCCTGGCAATGTCATCGTCGGCCCGGATTGTCCTGTGATTTCATAGCTGGTCGCACCCGCGACCTGGTTCCAGAAAAAGTAGTAGGTGGTTGTTTGCGGCCAACCGGACGACTGGTATTTCACGTAGAAGTTCACCGGAATCAGATTTATCACTACCACGGTCTGCGCCACAGCCGAGTACGGCCCACAACCAGAGGTATTGCATGCGCGTACTCGATATCCGTAGGTGCCGTTGGGCTTCGAACTGATTGATCTGCTCGTATTTGCCCCCTCATAGATCTGAGCCCATGCCCCACCGTCGACTTGCTCTTCCAACTGGTAGCTCGTCGCTGTACCTACGGCCGTCCACATGAGGGCGTACGTGCCGGTAGTGTTGTTAGTAGGTGCAGTCACCGTTGGCGCCGAGGCCGGTGGCAGCAGCACCGTGGTGCTACTCACCGCCGAATAGCCGCCACAGCCACTGCTGTTGCAGGCCTGGACCCGATAGCCGTAGGTCCCGTTGCCCTTGCCGCTGATCGCCCGGCTCGTCCCGGCCGCATCCTGGATCAGGGACCAGCTGCCACCGTCGATCTGCTCCTGCAGCTCGTAGCGGGTCGCCGTGGCCACGGTGGTCCAGCTCACCGTGTAACTGCCGGTAGCGCTGCTGGCCGGCGTGGTCACCGTCGGCACCGACGCCGGTGGCAGCAGCACCGTAGTGCTCTTCACCGCCGAATAGCCGCCACAGCCACTGCTGTTGCAAGCGCGGGCTCGATAGTCATAGGCGCCACCATCTCTTCCGCTGAGCGCCTTGCTGGCGGACGATCCATTGTGGACCTCGCTCCAGCCACCCCCATCCTTGCGTTCCTCCAGGCGGTAGCTAGTCGCCGCGGCCACCGTGGTCCAGCTCACCGTGTAACTACCGGTGGTGCTGCTGGCCGGCGCGGTCACCGTCGGAGCTCCGTCGGGGGGCTGCAGGGTCGAAGTGGTCACTTTAGCCACCAGGCTTCCGCCCAGGTGGATGTACGCGTTGGTCTCGCTCGTCCGAGCATTCCGCTGGTAACGCAGCGCACCGCCCATGTCGTAGAACGAGTCGATATCGCCCAACGTGGACGATACGGACTTCACGCGGCGTCCGTGGCCATCGTAGCGATAGCTCTCCTGGCCCGTGACCTCACGAAGGCGGTTGCCGTAATCGAACTGGTGCAGCACACCATTCTTGTTGGCCAAGTTGCCGCGCACGTCGTAACCGAGCCCGACCACCGCCGCACCGCCCACCACCTGGTTCACCGTCTCCAGCTGCTGCTTGGCGTTGTACCAATAGGTGTAGTTGCGGCTGGTCCCAACCTTGAAGGTTTTCAGGTTGTCCAGCACGTCGTAACTGAACTGGGCCAGATTGTCCCCGCCGAACATCACCGACTGGGTTGTGAGCAGACGGTCCAGGCCGTCATAGGCCATGCTGCGCGTCTGGCGTCCCGTGCCGACGTAGTCCGTGATGGCTGCAACGTTGGCATTGGCGTCGTAGCTGTACGCCAAATCCAGCGGATTGCCGCCGCCGGAATCGGTGCTGCGCGCCGGGAGCTGACGCGCGTTCTGGGTCATGGAATGGACGATGCCGTTGCCGTAGGTGAACTGTTTGATCGCCCCGTTGGGGTAGTAACTCACCCCCGTGGCATAGGTTCCGGCTCGGGTGGCCTGCCCCAAGGCATTGGGGGCATAGGCCACGGTTAGGCCCGAAGGATAAACGTGGTTGGCGAGATGGCCGTTGGCCGTGTAGCCATAACCCAGGGTGAAGGTGTCCCCTCCCTGAGTGACAGCCTCCCCGGTCAGCAACCGACGCTTGTTATAGGTATATGCATTGATGGCGGTGTCCCCGCCATTGCTGTTGTTCGTGCTGATCTGGCCAGGTAGTCCATCCGGGGTGTAGGTCCACGTCTGGTTGCCACGCCCATCCGGGAAGGTCAGCGTCTTGAGCCGGTTGCGCGCATCGTAGGTGCGACTCACCTTCTGGTTGGACGCCACGCTGGCGGTATCACAGCTACTAGTGGATGGATAGCTCTGCCCGCTGGCCGACCAACTAAGATTGCCGGCACCGTCGTAGGCCATCACCGCTGCCCCGGTCTCCGGCTCGATCGACTTGCACAACTGCTGGTTGGCGTCATAGACGTAGCTGCGGGTGACGGACACACTGCCGCTGTTGTTGCGTCGGGTGATCGAAGTCGGCTTGCCGAACACGTCGCGGGCGATGTCGGTATAGGCCCCTTCCGGTTGGACAATGGCTACCGGCCAGTCGTAGGTCGGCTGGTCGTAAGCCATGTACGAGATGGTGGTCGCATGTCCACGGGGCGGTGTGTTGCGGATTCGATTGCCGGACAGGTATTCGGTCAGCGTGACCAAGGGCTGTGAACCCAGCTCGCTGTCCTGCGACACGGCAACCACCCGTCCCAAGGCGTCGTAGTCAGTCCATGTGCCCGTGGTCGGGTTGTTCACCGCGGCCGGATATGAGGCGAAGGTCACACGGCCCTCATGGTCGTAGGCGAAGCGCTGGAAGCGCTCGGTGCCGGCCTGGTTGGCGGTGTCGTACTCACGAACCACTAGCGGCCGCCACAAGGCATCGAAATAGGTGATCTTGCGTCCGGTACCCGTGGACACGGTCTGCTGCCAGTGACCGGCCGGAATGCCATACTCGCTGCTGGCGACCTGGACGAAGGCCTGCGTCGTGGTGGACCAGGTGGTGCTGTCGGCGGTGGGATACACAATGCTGGCCAACCGGCCCATCGCATCATAGCCGTAGCCGGTGACATAGCCGTTCTCGTCGGTCACCGAGGTGATCCAGCCCTCGTCGTTGACCACGGCTGACCCGCTGGCCCCATCGGCATACTGGATCGACTGGGGAATGCCCCGCTTCCAGCTACCCGCCGTCGTGACGTTGTTGTTGCCGTCCTTCACCGTGGCCACCGTGCCATCGGTGTTGTAGGTCAATGTCTGGACGGTCTTGCCGAATGACTTGACGACACTTGGTTGGGCATTGGCATTGTAGGTCGTCTCAGAGGCAACCACGCCATTGACGGTGGCCTGGGAGACCTGTCCCAATACCCACTTGGCGGTATTGTCATGATAGGTGATGGTCTCGGTGCGCGTGTAAGTCTGCGCCTCGGCCATAACAGGCAAAGCAGCCACCATGCTAGCAAGCAACAGCTTGCCGACAATTGCTGACATGAGTTCCCCTTTTCTTGTACGCCAACCAACGAACGCCAAAGCGGTATCCCTAAACCGCCAGACGTGTCCCCACACGCATGTCATCGCTTGTAACTAGGCGCCCGCGAATCCCCAACCGCTTACCGCACTTACGGCCCAGCCGTGTCTAGAGCACCACATTGCAACGAGGATTTCCGGGATCGGCATCACATATGCAATGCAATAACGAAGCATCGCAGCCGAGGAATATCGGAACTATGTATCTGCGATACACCAAAGGCATGAATTCCACCGAGACACCCCTGAGCTAAAGAGGATGTTTGACCGACACTGCTATCTTCTTGGCAGCGGCTGCAGTGCACGGAATCCCCTTCCGTACTCATCGGTAAGGCCCGCTGCCTCCTGCGGATTGCGGATCACGGTCGGAGTCAGCAGCACGATCACTTCCTCGCGGTTGTCGTTGACGACCTGGCGCCCGAACAACCCACCCACGACCGGCAACCGGCTCAGGCCGGGCACGCCTGACGAGCCCTTGTCCTGTCCCTGGCTGATCAGGCCGGCGAGCATGATGGTGTCGCCGGCGCGGATGGCCGCCTCGGTCTTCAGGCGACGGGTGTCGATGCGCACGTTGCCGTTCTCGTCCGCATCCGTCTGCGAACCCGGCGTGCTGACCTCCTGCACGATGTCCAGGAACACCATGCCGTCGCGGGTCACCCGCGGGCGGACCTTGAGGATGATGCCGGTATCCAGATACTGCACCTGGGTGTAGCGGCTTTCGCCCGTTCCCGGCATGACCGACACCGAGGTCACCGGGATCTGGCTGCCGACGATGAAGGTTGCCTCGGCGTTGTTGCGCACCACCACCGACGGGGTCTGCAGCAGCTGCACGTCGGTGACCCTGTCCAGGGCGCTGATGACCGCAGCCGCGTTGCGGCCGAGGAAGGTCCAGCCCAGGCCGTTGCCGGTGATGCTGCCGGCGATGTCGCCCCAGATATCGCGGCCTAGCGCGCTGGGCAGGCCAGGACCCGCGGGCGGAGCGGCGGTCACCGCGTTCTCGAAATACCAG
Organism: Pseudoxanthomonas suwonensis; assembly: GCF_000972865.1. NCBI lineage: Bacteria > Pseudomonadati > Pseudomonadota > Gammaproteobacteria > Lysobacterales > Lysobacteraceae > Pseudoxanthomonas > Pseudoxanthomonas suwonensis. The sequence continues at coordinate 3,847,425 of NZ_CP011144.1, read as the reverse complement.
TTCACCCCGTAGCTCAGTTCGCCGGTGAGCTTGACCTCGGCGACCTGTGCCTCGATGTGCACCTGAAGCGGCATCACGTCGAGCTTGTCGATCACTTCGCGGATCGAGCGCCAGGCTCCAGGCCGGGCACGTACCAGCAAGGAGTTGGTTTCCTCCACCGCCGACACGCCGACCCGGTCGCCGTCCACGTCCAAGCCGAGGCTGGCGTTGCCGTTGGTCGCCGGGCTCAGCTGCAGCATGCCTTCGTTCACTCCACCGCCCATGCCCTGCCTGCCGAAGCCGACCGTTCCGCCGCGGCTGTCCAGTCCGCCGCTGTCCAGCTGGACCGGCGTGGCGCCGGGGGCCAGCGCCGCGGGCGCGGCATCGACGCTCCTGTTGCCGGCGCCGTAGACCTCGGCCAGGCGTTCGGCCAGATCGCGCGCCTTGATGTACTTGAGTTCGTAGGAATACAGGCGCGAACCAACGCCTGCGCTGTCGATCCGGTCCAGCCACTGCTGGATCTGGTCCAGGTACGTGGCCTGCGGCGTGATCACCAGGACCGCGTTGGCGGCTTCCAGCGGCAGGAAGCGGAACATGCCGGCACTGGGCGTCTTGCCGCTGTCGCCGAACACCTTCTCCAGGTCCGCCGCCACCTGCCCGGCCCGGCCGGACTGCAGCGGGAACACGCCGACCGACATGCCCGACAGCCAGTCGACGTCGAAGACCTGCACCGTGCGCAGGTAGTTCTCCAGTTCGGCCGCGGTCCCGCCCAGGGTGATCAGGTTGCGGGTCTGGTCGACGGCGACGACCGCATTGGAGCGTGTATACGGCTCCAGCACCTTCTTCATTTCCTCCGCGCCGATGTAGCGCAGCGGCACCACGCGCACCTCGTAGCCGCGCGCGCGCGCAGCCGACCCGGTTCGCGGCGCCACGTTGCCGTTCATCCCCTGCTCGGCGGGAACAACGTTGTAGCGGCCGCCGCTGTAGACAAGGCGCGCATTGTTCTGGGCCAGGACCATTTCCAGCAGCCGCATTGCCTCGCCCGGCGATACGGGGTTCGGCGTGGCCAAGGTAACGGACCCCTGCACTTCGGCGGCGATGAAGTAGTTCTGGCCGAGCATCTCGCCCAGGATCGCCTTGACCACGCCCTGCAGCGATTCGCCCTCGAAGTTGAAGGTGGCCATGCCCGAGCCCGCTTCGCTGGGCGGCGGCGGCGGCGCGAGGGCCGATTCGTTGATGACCTGGCCGCTGCCGCGCCGGATCATCGGCTGGGGGCGGGTATTGCCGTCCTCTTCCGTCCCCGGCATGTCGGAAGCGGCTGGCGGCGACGGATCGCTGTTGCGGCGGATGTCGGCGGTGGGGACGCTGCTACAGGCCGCCAGCAGGGTCACGAGGAAAAGGGTGGTGGTCGTGCGGAATGTCATGCCGGTGCTCTTAGGGTGTGTCGCTGGGGACGGGCGCTTCGCCCTGACCTTGTTGGTTCATTCGCTGGCGGCGCTCTTCGATCCGCCGACGGATTTCATCGATCTGCTGCTGCGTGGCGACGGTGGAAGCCATGGGTGCAGGCTGCGCCGGCGTCACGTGGGCGCCCGCCCCAGGTTGCATCGAGGAAGAGGCGGCCGATGCAGGAGCGAGGAAGCCGGAAGGGCGTCCCTGTCCTGCGCGCGTGCCTTCGTAGGTCTGCAGCGCCAGCGAGCGGACGCCACCGGGACCGGTCACCATCGCCGCGCGGGGTTGCAGCGAAAGCAGACGCCACCCCGCCACCTCGGGACCGTCCAGGCGCAGCCGCAGCGAAGCGCCGTTGGTGGTCTGCAGGGTCGCCAGCTGCAAGCCCGGCGTGATCAGCACGCCGGTGAGACGGACATCTTCGGTGGCGGCAGGTGCGGCGTCGGCAACGAGCTGGAAGGCCTTGGGCAGGCGGTCCATGGAGAACAGCGGATGCGCGGCAATGCCGGAGTATCGGTCGAAGGCCAGCAACCGTTCCGACGCTGGCTCGGGCAAAGTCGGCATGGCCAGGACCGTAGCGGTGCCGTCCTCCTTGGCCGGCTGCGCAATCCGCCCGCCGAGGCCCATCACAGCCAGCAGCCATACCAGCATCGCCCATCCGGCCAGCGCTGCCAGCAGCCAGGTGCGGGAGCTCAATGCTTCAAAGCGCATTGTCGACCTCCATCGGAGTTCCCACGACTCCGTCCGGGTCGAGATAGCCGCTAAGGTCGAAGCTGGCTTCCACGCCGCCACTGTTATCCCGGCCGTCCCCAGTCCGCTGGGCCAGCAGGTTTACCTTGTCGACGAACAGCCGCGGCTGCCCTTGCCCACTCTCCAGCGCATACAGCACTGCGGCCAGCGCCGGTACGCCGCAGCGAACGTGCGCGCGCAGCGATACGCGGACGAAGCGCCCGTCCTCGGTTTCCGGCGGCAGCGGGGAGCGGTTGTTGATGGCACAGGTACTGCCATCGGGGCTGGCGGCCAGCACCGCCGCTTCCAGACGCTGTGCCAACCCCGCGCTGGCGAGCTCGGCGCTGCGCTCGGGCAGGAAGCCGGGACGTCCGGCCAGCGCATCAGCGACCGCCTGCAGCTGTCTGTCGACCTGCGGCGCCTGCCGCAGTTGCGCCTGGATGCGCTGGTCCCGTTCCTGCAGGTCCCGGATCCGCCGGTCCGCCTCGCGCATCGGCCCTGTCCAGACCGGATGCACGAGCAGCGCGTAGGCCAACGCCATGACGGCCAAGAACAAGGCCAGTGCCAGCCAGCGCTCCCGCCTACTGGGTACTGTCATCGCCATCGGCGGCCTCCGGTCGGGAGATGGTGCCCCCTGTCAGCTGGGCGGTCACGGTGAAACGGCTGCGGCCGGATACTGCGTCGGACTGGAGCGTGCCGGCCAGGGCCGGCTTGCGCCACAGCGGCGAACCTTCCATGCGTTCGATCAACGACGGCGCATCGTCGCTGAAACCGATCAGCACCAGTTGGCCACCATCGATGGAAAGCTTCTCGAGCCAGGTGCCATCGGGCAGGCGATGCGTCACCTCGTCCCATACTTCCACCACGGTAGACTGCCCGGCGCGGATCCGATCCAGGAACGCGGCACCTTCGACCAGCGCGGAAAGCCGGCCGCGCTGCGCGGCGACCTGGCGTGCCTGCGCGACTTCGGCTTCGACCCGTTGCTGAAGCACATCAGCGGCGTCGCGCCGGTTCTTCAGGATCTGGGCGCCAGCGGCGCCAGCGGCAATCAGCGCAACGACGGCCAGAAGCATGTTCCAGCGCTGCATCGGGTCTGTCTGGCGCCGCCGCTGTGCCATCGGCAGCAGGTTGAATCCCAATGGCTGGCCCTGCGCATCGGCCAGGTCGATGCCGGCCAATGCCGATGCCGTCCCACCACGCTCGCCCAATTCCCGATCCAGTACGCGCTGCGGCACGACGACGATTTCCACATCGATCTGCCCATCGTGGCGGTGGTCGACCGTGCGTGCGTCGTACTGGACTTCGCCGGCCGCAAACGGCGTCTGCCGGTCGATCTCGAATCCGACGACCTGGCGCAGGTGCCTGGCGGCGGACGACGGCAGGCGAAGGCGCCGATTCAACCCGGATCCGGCGGGCAGCAGCCACCAACGCGGCAGGGCGGCCGCCCGCGCAACCAGCAGCCGGTCGAGATCGAGGTGGCCGGCCGAGGCGGAAATGCGCGCCAGTTCGCGCACGCATCCGTCGTCCTCCCAGAGCACAAGCACGTCTTCGCCTTGCCTGCACAGCAGCAGGCGGTCATGGGTCCAGCCCAACAGGTTGCGCCAGCCGCGGGGAAGCCACGCCGCCAGGCTCCGTCGCCACCAGTCCCAGAAGCCCGCCAGGGCGGGAAGCAGGCGCAAGCCGGTGTTCCTGACGCCAATACCTGCCGTGTTCATCGTGCCAATGTCCCCGTTTCCCAACGCATGACCGCGTATGCCGCACCCGGCACCGCGCCGCCGCGCCGCACCGTCGCCCGCAGGACCGCTTCGCGTCCGTCGGCCAGCGTCGCGTGGCTCTCGATGCTATAGGTTCCCGTGCCGGCGATCGCCTGGCCGCTCCGGCGTTCCTGGCCGATGCGTGCGGTATCCAATCCCAGCGCGGCACGCACCGGTGCGGACGCGAACTCGGCATTCGGGCGCGACAGGCCGCTGAAGACCGTCAGGTGCGGCGCCAACCCGACGAACAGTTCCGGTGTCATGCCCAGCACCTGGTGTAACTCGGCCACGCTTTGGAACGGGGCGTCCTTGGCACCGTAGGCCCGGCCGGCCGCCGCGTACGCGGGATCCTCGGCACCGCCGCCGGGCTGGGTCAGCGAATCCGGATCGCGCCAGTCCACGATCGCGCCAGCCAGCTGCTGCGCCGCGGACGGCTCCGCGCCCACGGCGTACAGCAGCGCCGCAAGCAGTGCGGGATCGGCGTGGTTGATATCGACCTTGCCCGACTCGTCGACGATCCGCAGTTCGACGGACGCGCCTGCGAAGGACCAGGCGTACGTCCGGCCATCGGCGGCCCATCGGCGCTGCGGATGCGGATCGGCCAGGCGCGCCATCGCGTACTCAATGCCGGCGCGCGCGATCTCCTGGGCCTGCGCGCCGTCGGCCTGCACTTTGCCCTGCAGCATCTCCACGCGCGAGGCCAGCGCGAAAGCACCGATCGTCGCCACCATCATCACGATCAGCCACAGCACGAGCGGAAGCGCCGCGCCCCGTTGGACGCCGGCATCACGGCCGCATGTCCGGCGGTCGACTCGCCGGCCGCCTCGGCCCGGCATGCATGCACCGGGTCGCCTCATGGTGCGGCTCCGGCACTGCCGTGCGGCAGCGACACGACCATCGGCGGCCAAGCCTCCCCATCGTCCGGCTCGATCACGACCTCGACCTGCAGCGGCATCCGTTCCGGCCACGGCCACTGCGCCTGCCAGTCGCCAAGCCCACCTTGCGGATCCAGTCCGCGATAGCGGAAGCGCACCGCCTGCAACCGGTCGGCCAGCACCTCTGGCGGTCGCACTGTCGTCCCGGCGACCACCCTGCCCGCCTGGACCATGGACAGGTCCAGCAGCAGCCGTCGCTGGCTGCCCCTACCGTCCGTCTGCAGTTCGTGGAGATATGGGCCGCCATGGCCCAGGTAGGGCGGCAGATCGGCGACGAACCGCATGCGCTCCGGTTCCCCGACGAAACGCAGGTGGCGTGCACCACCCTCGGTGTCGAACGTGATCGGCAAGGCCCCCGCCAGACGCCAGCGCAGGAAACCCTCGACCGCGCGCATGCGCTCGCTGCGCGCGGCGATAGCTTCGCCGCGCGCGCCGACAGCCTGCGCGGACCGGATCACCGCAAAGGCCAGCGCCAGTCCGGCCGCCAGCAGCACCATCGCCAGCAGCACCTCGATCATGGTGAAGCCGCGCATCCGTGCGGCACCCGAGCGGGCAGCGATGGGCAACGCCACCATCAACGAATTCCCTCTGCGGGAACCAGCCGCAACGTCTGCCAGCGCATCGCCTGGCCCGGCTCATCCCCCCAACGAACCTCCAGGGTCAGCTGCCGCAACTGCGGCGAAGAAAGCCGTACCGGCATCGTGAGGACGGGTGCAGAATCGGCGTAGGGCGCGATCTCCAACGTCCAGCGATAGACCCCCTTATCGAACGTGCCTTCCCTTCGCCCCGGTTCCAGCGCCTCGCCAACGCCGGCCTGGGCCAGCAGCGATTGCGCATGTAGGCTGGCGCGGCTGATTGCCTCCGAGTGACGCACCTGCCGCGCGGCACCCGACAGCGTCCCCAACAGCAACGTCAGCGCCAGCGCCAGCAGGGCGAAAGCGACAATCACCTCCAGCAGGGTGAAGCCGGCGCAACACCCAGCACCGGCTCGGCACGCACGGCGAAGGCCCCGCGTCATCGCGCGCCCTCCACCGACGGGCGGCTAAGCGTCACCTCGCCGGTGAGCCATGCCACGTCGACCTGCCAAATGGCGCCTCCCGACTCCAAGCGCACGCGTCCGCCGGTGGAACCGCCGTCCTCGAAGAACACGATGGCGCCAGTGCCAGGACGTGGCTGCACTTCGCGGGCGCCGATGAAGTCGACTTCAAGGGATTCCGGAAGCCTGCCCTGGCGCCCTCCGGCCGCTTGCCAGCGCCGCTGCAGCGGATCGATTTCGAACCGCTGCACCTGTCCGCTGGCGATCGCCTGCGCCCGGGTGTAACGCAGTTGCGCGGCGATCTCCTTGGCGCTGCTGCGCATCCGCACGCCTTCCAAGCCGCCGCTGTACACGGCTACGGCAAGCGTGCCGGCCAGCGCGACCAGCGCCATCACCAGCAGCAGTTCGATCAGGGACATGCCGTCCGCCCGCCCCCGGCGGGCCCGCGTGCTCATGCAGGCGTCCCTTCTCGCACCGGCAGCACCGCTCCGCTCATTCGTAGCGCACGTCGGCGTCGTAGCTGTCACCGCCAGGCTTGCCGTCCTTGCCCAGGCTGACCAGGTCGAAGGACTGGGACTCGCCCGGCACCCGATACTGGATCGGATGTCCCCAAGGGTCGTTCAGTTCGGCCGCCTTGGCATAGGGACCCAGCCAGCCGCCGGCGATGCCGGGCGCAGTCACCAAGTCCTCCAGCTTCCCCGGCAACCGCCCGGTGTCCAGCTGGTAGTTCTCCACCTTCCCCGCCAGCGTCTGGATCTGCGACCGGGCCAGGTTGGCCTTGCCGCGGTCCGCGCCGCCGAGCACCCGGCTGCCGACCAGGGTCAGCACCCCGCCAATCAGCACCAGCACGATGATCATCTCCAGCAGGCTCATGCCTGCCTGCCGGAAACCGCTGCGTACGGGATGCGGCCGGGTGACGGTTCGCATTGCGGTGTTCTCCATGGATTGCATTCTCCGGTTACGCATTGCCCTCATCCCAAGGCGCCGGTCAGGTCGTACAGGGGCACCAATACCGCGACGATCACCAGGCCCACCACGGATGCCAGTACTAGCGTCACCGCAGGCACCAGCGCCGCGAGCAGGCGGTCGATGGTGCGCTGCGTTTCCTGCTCGAAGACGTCGGCGGCCTTGAGCAGCATCCCGTCGAGCGCACCCGATTCCTCGCCCACTTGGATCATCTGCAACGCCAGCCGCGGAAAGCGCCCGCCCTCGGCCAGCGCCGCGGACAGGCCAAGGCCATCGCGCACGCGGTCGGTGGCCACGTCCACGTCCGCGGCCAGCGCCCGGTTGCCGAGCACGTTGCGGGCGATGCCCAGCGCACCCAGCAGCGGCACTCCGTTCTTCAGCAGCGTGCCTGCGGTGCGCGCCAGGCGCGCGGTCTCCAGCCGGAGCAGCAACGGACCCAGCGACCGGCGGCGCAGCATCCAGGCGTCCAGGCGCAGGCGTGCCTGGGGATCGCGTCGTTGGCGGTCGAGCCACCACGCCGCCACGGCCAGCGCCACGGGCAACGCCGGCCAGCCCGAGCGCACGGCCAGCCCCAGCCACAGCACCAGGCGGGTGAACCACGGCAGCGGCACCTCCAGGCTCTCGTACATCAGCGCGAACTGCGGCACGACGTAGCCGAGCAGGAACAACAGCGCCAACCCCACCACCACCAGCAGGATCGCCGGGTAGATCAGCGCGTTGACCACGCGCGTCTTCAGCGCCTGGCTGCGCTCCAGGTAATCCGCCAGGCGTTGCAGGCTCTCGTGCAGGTTTCCGCCGGCTTCGCCGGCGCGGACCATGTTCAGGTACAGGCGGGAGAATGTGCCGTGCTGCCGTTCCAGCGCCGACGAGAGCGACGCGCCGCCGCGCACCGCGTCGCGCACCTCGGCGACCAGCCGCCGCGCCCTATCGTCGTCCGGTACTTCCAGCAGGATCGACAGCGCCCGGTCCAGCGGCTGCCCCGCGCCCAGCAGGGTTGCCAGCTGCTGGGTGAACTGCGGCAGCGCGTCGCCCGCCAGCGGCCTGCGACGCCCGATGGCGCGCAACAGGGAGCCGCCGCCGGACGAGCCCGCGGGCCTGGTCTCCACCGGCAGGTGACCCTGCTCCTGCAGGCGGGCAACCACCTCGGCATCGCTGGCCGCCTCCATCCGCCCTTCCAGCATCCCGCCGCGCGAATCGATGGCCTTGTAGTCGAAGAAGGCCATGCGCCTAGCCTTCCTCTGTCACGCGCAGCACTTCCTCGAGGGTCGTTTCGCCGCGCAGCGCCTTGGCCAGGCCGTCCTCGTACATGGTCCGCATGCCGCCCTCGCGGGCGATCCGCTCGATCTCGTCGGCGCCGGCGCGGCGCAGGGTCGCGGCGCGCAGGGCGTCGTCCATGACCAGCAGTTCCATGATCGTGGTCCGTCCCAGGTAGCCGGTGGGGGTCAGCGCCGACGGCCGCGGCCGGTACAGCCGTATCTCGCCCTGCGGCTGGAAACGGCGCAGGCCGAAGCGCTGGATCTCCTCCGGCGAAGCCGGATAGGACTCGGCGTGGGTCGGCTCCAGGCGCCGGACCAGGCGCTGAGCGAGGATGGCGTTGACGGTGGAGGTCAGCAGGTAGTCCTCCACGCCCATATCCAGCAGCCGCGCCACTCCGCCGGCGGCGCTGTTGGTGTGCAGCGTGCTCAGCACCAGGTGGCCGGTCAGCGCCGACTGGATCGCGATGCGCGCGGTTTCCAGGTCGCGCATCTCGCCGATCATGATGATGTCGGGGTCCTGACGGACGATGCCGCGCAAAGCGCTGGCGAAGTCCAGGCCGATCATCGGCTTGACCTGGATCTGGTTGATGCCCTCGATCTGGTACTCGACCGGATCCTCGACCGTGATGATCTTGACGCCCGGCGTGTTGAGTCGCGACAGCGCGGCGTAGAGCGTGGTGGTCTTGCCCGAACCGGTGGGGCCGGTCACCAGCAGGATGCCGTGCGGCTGCGCCAGGACCCGGTGGAAACCGGACAGCAGCGCATCCGTGAACCCCAGCCGCTGGAAATCGAATACCACCGTCTCGCGGTCGAGCAGGCGCATCACCGCGCTCTCGCCATGCGCGGTCGGCATCGTGCTCACGCGCAGGTCGAGCTCCTTGCCCTGCACCCGCAGCATGATCCGCCCGTCCTGCGGCAGCCGGCGTTCGGCGATATTGAGCTTCGCCATTAGTTTGATCCGGCTGAGTACCGCGGCAGTAAGTTGGGCCGGCGGGCTCTCGCCCTCGGACAGCACGCCGTCGATGCGGTAGCGCACCTTCAGCCGGTTCTCGAAGGGCTCGATGTGGATGTCCGAGGCGCGCAGTTCCACTGCGCGCTGGATGATCAGGTTCACGAGGCGGATGACCGGCGCCTCGGAGGCCAGGTCGCGAAGGTGCTCGACGTCATCGGCATGGCTGCCGTTGTCGCCGTCTGCGGTCTCCACGATCACGCCCATGGTGCTGCGGCCCTGGCCGTACAGGCGCTCGATCAGCGCGTCGATCTCGGTTCCCACCCCCACCTTAGGGACGACCTTGCAGCCGGTCGCAAGACCGATCGCGTCCGAGGGATACGGATCGTATGGATTGGCCAGTACCGTTTCGATGAATCCGTCGCCTATCGCGATGGGGCATATACGGAACTGGCGCAGGAATCTTAGCGAGATTCCTAGGTTCTCGGGATTGAGTTCGTCGCCGGGCTCGATAGAACCGAGCTCAGCGCCACGGACCAGGGGGAGTCCCAGCACATCGGCGCACGCTTCCGCCTTGTCTTGCTCAGAAAGCAGCCCGAGCCGGCCGATCAATTCGAGTTGCCCGACGTCTGCTTCGCGCTCCAGGCCCTCGATCCGCTGCAGATCGACTGTTTTCAGCCGGCCGGATGCGACCAAGGCATCAATGATTGATGTCTCAGCGCTTATGGCACTTCCGGTCAACATCGAACCCGCTCGAGTAATCGAGCTGGCTTCTGGCTCTTTCATGTACCCGCTTTACCCCGTCCCCTGGTCAAGCATCGCATGTGCTTACCCGCCTTCCACGCTAGCCGTAGGCGAGCCAAATTTTTGTGACAGACACCTCGGTTCTGGCAGGCCACAGATACGCATCGGGCATCACTGGACTCTGCAATCGCGGCCACAGCCCACCCGGCAAGGAAGGGTGCCCGGCCCGCAGGTAGTAAAGTTTCCTGCTGATCTGGCCATTCTTATGCTCGACAGCATAATCGACCACGGTGAACTGATCACGGCCGAAGACCGATCAATCTTTGCTGTCGAGACAATCTTCGACCACTGGAGCTAATGCGGATACCCTCGTTGGCGGTACGGTCAAGAAGACAATGGCCAAAGCTATCCTTTCCTACCTACGATAACGGCCCCTAATCGCGTAGCTCCACTCCTTGGCTTTTGGCTACGTCGCACTAGAACACCTGTCACTGGTTGTAAGCGGACCTCGAACCGTCTGTGGAAGACATCTTGAACAACGGGTTTCAATCAGATCGATCAGCCCCCCCCCCCCGACGCTTGAGGGCTATTTGTTCGGCGTCGGTGGCGTCAGGAATCGATCGTTCAGTTCGCCAGTTCGGACAGTTGCTTCCAGGCGGCCAACTCAACGAGGACCACATTGGCTTCCAAGGTCGATGGGGCATGCGGCCCCTCAGAGACAATTTCCACGCGAGCCGGATCAACACCGTCACGGCGCAGGTGGGCAATCAGCTGATCGGCTGAGCGAGCCTCGTACGTGCACCTACCCGGTCGCCCCAGCGGATCGTGCGCGATGAACCGCTCCAGTCGATCGGCTTGAACCCCGATCATCACGGGCGGCGGCGCGAACTTGCCCGGAGTGAACCAGCCGATCATGCCTCGGGTGACCGCCGCCCTAGCTTCGGCACTGCCCAAGTCGCGGACGCAATGCGCCAGATGATGGCGCTCACCATCCGGCCAGCCCAGATCGTCGTCATCGATCGCCAGCCAGCGGTCGCGGATGTCCGGCCGCACGTGTTCCCGATAGAAAGCGATCTCAGCCCAGCGCGACGCCAGGTCGTGGCCCCGATGGATGTCTTCCAACGGCGGCAGCCGATGGTGGACCGCATCGGTCACCCGTGCAGCCAGCTCAGGCGGTAACAGGCCGCGCAGCGTGTCCAGGTTTCGTTTGCGGCCCCAGGTTGAAGAGATCACAACCTCGATGCCGGCCAGGTACGGGCGCAACAGCTCGGCCAAGGCCGGCGCGTGCACGAAGAATGGACCGGCATAGGCTCGGTGCCGGCCTGACTCGTCCAGCTCCCATGACGGGTGGAGCACGCCGTCGAAGTCGAGGAAGACGATCATCGTTGACCCGGCTGCATCTTCTGGAGGGTCAATGTGCGCGCCCACGCCGGTGGCGGGATGTGGCCGGTGACGGCCAACCAAGCCTGCCGCAGGGCCTCGGCGTCGACCAGGGCATGGTGCCGGCGCGCGGCGGCCTCCGGGTGTGCTGCGAAATAGTCCTCAACCAGCATGCCCATGGCACCTTCCTTGAGCATTCGCGACATCACTGGCTGCGGGATCGGGCCACAGGCCGCCGCCTGCTCGTCCGGCAGCTCGAAGCCCTCCAGTACATAGCGCAGCAGTGAAAAGTCGTTGGGGTAGTCGGCCAACACGACTGGCTCTGGATCTGCCCCCAGAAACGTCCGTAGGCCCGTGGTCATGGCCTGGTCCGTCATGGCCGCCCGCCCACGCTCCAGCAGCGGATAGACCACGTGCTGCGCGAAATCCGTTGGCGTCGCCGGCAACGGGTCGCGCTCAGCATAGAAGCGATGCCCCCCGTCCTCGCTGACCAGCGCAATGCTCACCAGCTCGCTGCCCAGCGTGTCGGCCCATTCGGTGTCGAGGAAAAAGTACATCAGCCGGTGCCTTCGTTGACGTAGGAAAAGGCCCACCGCAAGGCTTCAGCGTCGACCGCGGCATGGTGTCGGAATCGACGCCGGTCCGGGGGGGCGATCGAAATAGGTTTCAATGTGGCCCCACACGTCAGACTGGTCGACCAGAACCGACCCCCATTCCACCGGAGCAGCAGCCTGGGCCAGCACGCGGCGAAGCAGCGCGAAATCGTTCGGGTGGTCGGCCAAGACCTCCGGCACCCCTGCGGCGTCCAAGAAGGCGCGAACGCGCTCAGCTAAGTCCAGGTCAGGCATGGCTGGCCAGCCCCGCTCCAACAACGGATAGACCACGTGCCCAACAAAATCTGATCCTGCCGGTGGCAGCGGATCCCGTTCGACGTAGAGCTTGCGACGGCCATCCTTGCTGACCAGCGCTAGGCGCACCAGCTCAGTTCCAGTGGCATCTGCCCATTCGGCGTCGAGGAACAGGCGCATCACAGCGGATCCTGGATTCGTTTCCATGCTCAGCTCTTGCGGTACTTGGCCGGGAAGGTCGGCTTGGCCTTCCGCACCAGCGAGGGCGGAAAGAAGTGCAAATCTTCAGGCCGCAGACGCCCTTCGATCACGTCCAGACAATCGCGCTCGCGAGATGCGGCGAGCATGGCGTCGATCAACAAATCTCGCCCTTCCTCGGTCAAGCACCAGCCACCTCGCACCTCGTCGTAGACGATATGCGCCAGATAAGCGTCCCGAGCAATGCAATCGACCATGCTGGCACGCTACCATTTCCCGACGAGCGAAATGCCCCCATATATGGGATGGGCGCCAGCCCTTCAGCAGGCGCAAGCGTTCACTTCCTATGGGTATCCAGGGAAAGGACTTCGGCCGGTTCGTCGTAGGCACTTTCCAGGTCACCCGGCCCGACATCCAGCGGAAGCTCGCCAGGCGGACAGATTTCCATACCACTCATCAATGCTTCTTCCCAAGTGCAGGCATTGGGGTCGGGGGACGAACGAAATCGCAGTATCTTACTCATGGCTGGCTCCAAGCGTAGCGCGTGGCCACGCGAACAGGTGGTGCCCCTGGCCGGGCTCGAACCGGCACAAGCCGCTTATCTGGCGCTGACGGGATATAAATCCGCTGCTCTACCCATTGAGCTACAGGGGCATGATCGTTGCGATCAGACCGGTATTCGGCTGTAGCTAGGGCGGCGGAAGGTCGACATGGCCCTACGGTACTTGAAGAGGAGCATCCGCTCAACTCACCCCAAATTTGGGGGCATTACGTTTCGGAGGCCGAATAGTGGAATTGGAGGCTCCTCTATCTGGCCCGAATTCTGACAGGAAAAGGAATCGGTCTGTGTGCATTTTTCTTCGATAACCATCTCTAATCCCCTCCTCACCAGGATGCCCGCCCTTGGGCGAAAGCGGCCTTCGGGTTACCGAAAATCTCTACTCTTAGTCTCCCTCCCCTCCAGCAACCCATCGATGTTCTCTAGTCGTCCGAAGTGGCTTCGTCGCCGCGGCGCGCGGGAGAAAACCGCACGTTATTTCGCTCATTTCGATGCCGGCGTCTCTGCCGAGCGGCATCACGCAACTTCGAATCGGGTGACTTCGCTCCTAGCAGGTCGCGCAATTCATCCGACACCGCGTTCATGCCAAGGGATGGCGGCGGACGAAAGGCCCACGCGGGCAACATCACGCTCGTGGGGACCTGCTCCGGCGTCAGGTGCGCTTGCTGGGGCAAGGAGCGGTTTTCGACCAGGCATCCGCGTCGGGCATCAAAGGCCAAGAACCGTCCTTGCGCAGTCATTCGCGTAAGGACGGTGATCGTCTCGCTACAGGACAATCCTAGAAGGCGAGCCTCCGGCAAGGTCAGATAGCCGACACACTCGTCATCTGTCGGTTTCGCGAGCCGAGCGTAATCCTCTTTCCGGAGCAACGCATCGTAATGCGCCAGCGAGTGCGTCCGCTCAGTAGGCCCATGGAGCAGCACCTGCCCAGTTCGCACGCGCAGTGGACGGTCCTCGCCCCAGCCAATTGCCCGCACCAGTAGCGGCGTACGCAGCGCTAGCGCGGACGTCGGCAGCGGCGTAGCTGTCCACTCGGACAAGATCGCTTCGGCGAGGACATTGATCGCGAAGCGATTGCCGTTCTTCGCACGATTGAATCCAGGATTAGGATGCTGATCCTCCGGTCCGTCATGGGCCAAGTAGACCTGGTCAAGTAAGTCCGAAACGAGCTCGCGGTAGATCGCTCGCAACGTGGTTTGGGTCATTCCCTTCGGAAACCACGCGCCGTGCTGTCGGCCGGCGAGAGCCGTTTCCAAATGGATCGCACGGCGATCTGCGCCGAGCGAGAAACGCAGCAATACCCCATTTGGTCGGTGGCGCCTGATGCACAGCTCCTGCCCGGTCCACCGTGGACTCTCGAGCAGGCGCATCCATCTGGGCGGCGTCTTGTGATTGTCGGTATCAAACAGGGGCCCATGCCGCGGGCAGCAGGTTCTCCAAGCGACACACCAGGCTCGTCGGTTGTAGGCCGGCACACCCTGCGCCCAGTCTTCGGCAAGGCAACGCGGGCACTGCAACGTACGCTGGTGTGGTAGCAGCAACCAGTCGTCCGGCGGCTGGGCGGCGCGTTGCAGCTGTTCCTGCAACGTGCGCGGCAACTCGGGTAGGTCGATAATCAGCTGTCCAAACGTATCCTTCTCTAGCGATTCGGAATGCAGGCAGACGCCGGGTTGCCGACGGGCCCAACTAGCCACCGTCTCGTCCGCAAGCAACGGCAGGTACGCCCCCGACTCGTCCTCGCGGCTAATGCGACTGAGGACAATCTGCAGTCGCGTCATGTCCGCGACTTTGACCACGTCGCGTCGCGAAAGCACAGCGCCAGACGCGGCCGCCAATGCGGATGCACCCGCCCGATCCGACCTTCCAGCCAGGCTAACGCCCGAGCGCGGATCGGCAGCGCCGGCCAACCCGTCTCTTGCCCGATATCCAACGCGACGAACACGCGGTGAACGATCGCTGCTAGCGCCAAACGATCGAACTGAAGCACTGGAGTCAGGGGGCCACGGCGAGGGAATCGCGGAGCGGTCCGCACGGGCCACCCACTCGCCCACAGGTGCCACTGCGCTTCGGTCCAGGCGCGGGAATGGGCCACCCGCGGATCGCTCCGCGCGCAGACAGCATGCGCGATCGCATCGCCGACCGCGTGCACCTGAACTTGCTGGGACCACATGCCCAGAGCACGAAATTCGTCCCGCAGCGTCTTCGACCAGCGCCGCCCCCACAGCCGGGCTGGCGCTGTTTCGCAGCGCAGCAGCGGCAAGGCATGGGTCGCGCACACAACGCCGTCCACAGGCCAGTCTTCACGCGTGTACCACCGACGTCGACCCATTTCGTCCACATGGCAGGCCGGGCAGAACAATGAGCCCACACCTAGCTCGGACGTGGGAGGCACGCCAAAGGCCTCCGCACCTAAGGGACTAGCCCGCAACCAGGAGGCCAACGACTCGCCCGCGCCGCGGCGTGCTCCCAGCGCGGCCCAATGCTCGACTTTCATGCCACCCTCCGCAGAGCCACACTCGGCGGGGTCGGGCTTTCGATGGCCAGTACGAGGCTGTCATGGGAAATGTGCGCCGCATCCGCTTCAAGCGCATGCAGTGCCGCCAGTCGGATCACCTCGACAATTTCCTTGGTATTTCCCTCGCTGTGCTGGGCGATCAACGGCAGGCACTGGCGATCGTCCAGCTGCGAGCGCTCCGGGAATGGCAGGTTGCGCTGCAGACCGTAGACGAAGTTGCGCAGGTCGTTCGACAGCGCCCAAGGCGAGATGGTGATCTTGCGCTTGAAGCGGCTGGCAAACTGTTGATCCACGTCGAGCACATGTGCCAAGTTGGTCACCGTGGCGGCCACGATCCCGACACGTGCGGTATTGCTGAGGCGCTTGAGTTCCGACAATGCACGCCGATGGCTGGCTGCGCCGGCCTTGGTCAGCTCGCCGAACTCGTCAAGCAACAGCATGCGCACCCCCTGCGCGCGCAGCGTGGAATCGACCTCCTCCTCCGTACCCCTAATGTGCGTGGCGCTAGGCCAGCAGGCCTTCAGAATCGCGTGCCGTACGCCCCGCTCCCCTTGGTGCTCTGGCTTGCATTCGACGTAGACGATTGGGCGCTGAAGCCGAAGCGGATCGTCCGGCGTTTGTTGTACCGGATGCAGTTCGGTGTAAGCCAGCAGTACGGCCGTCTTTCCCATGCCGCCTTCGGCGATAAGGTGCAGGCAGGGCGGCCGCATCACCACGCCACAGCGATGCATGTACGCCATCCACTGAAAAGCGATAGTCGTCGTGGGTGTGTGCACCCAAGCATCGGCCAAAATCCAGTCGACCTTTTGCATTGTCGTGGCTTGCAGCAATGCACGGGCCGCGTCTGAGAGATCAGTGGGGGCGGTGGTCATGGCCGTCCTGCCAGAGGGTTGGAAAGCAGTACTGGGGCGTCACCATAGTCCACGGCGTGAACCCTGGCCTTGGGTCGGTCGTCTTCGGGGCGACGTTGTTGGTCACGCCGCTGCTGGCGCGTTTTTTTCGCAGCCTTCTTCTCGATTTCGCGCTGAGCCTCGATGTGCTTGAAGGCCGCGGCGTTACTGACCGGGCCGTTGTGCCTCTTGCGTAGCTCTCGCTTGGCGCGCACCCACTCCCACAAGGCAATGGGTGCACGGGTGCGATCGCGCCAGGGAACGTCAATCCAAGTACTTCCTACCAGCACGTAGACGCGGCTGATATTGCGTGGATCGTGGGCCACCCAAAACTTGCGCTTATCCCCAATCAGAGGAATCAGGCCTTCGTCCCAATACTTTATATTGAAGCGCTGAATGCCCTCGCGTCCTGCCGTGCGCTGGATGCGGGGGAACAAGGAAAGTCGAAAATCACGCCGGTCCGCGGGGATGGGAGGAAGCCGAGTCACCCCGTCCTGCATCCAAGCCTCGTTCCAAGCCTCTAGCGGCGTACGCTCCAGGCCACCGTGCTCGGTGTTGTGGTAGCGGCCGTTGATCTCGTGAATCGTCCATAGCTCGAGCTCTTGCAAGGTCATGATGGCCTTCTTTCCGCTCTTGTAGTCCTCGCGATCCTTTGTGTTCGAGAAGGTCGTTCCCTTGATTAGGTGGATGCGCCCCATGTAGGTGCCGATTACGCGTTCGATGTGGGCGCCGTGGACCGGATTACGCACCTTCCGATAGCGGGGATTAATGTCATGCTCGCGACACGCATTGATTAGATTGGTATTGCGGAAACATTTGGCGTTATCCCAGCCGATAACCTTCATCAGACCGAAGGGCAGCCATGGATCGGAGACACCCAAGCCCTTCAGCCACGCATCCTTGGGCAGGCAGCACTGCTCAAGCGTGATCGCGACGCTTGTTTGCGAAGGGGCGTCGAAGGTCAGGTAGAAGCCGAGGATACAGCGAGTGGCGATATCGATGGCCAGCGTGATCCAGGGCCGTCCTATTTCTTCGCGCGTCTCAGGGTCGACCACGATCACGTCGACGATCGCGTGGTCCATCTGCACGAAGTCAAGCGGCTTAATGTCACTCTTGCCCGGGATTCCGGAACCGGCGGGACCGGCCTTGGCATCGCCACGAACACGACCGTGGCGTTCGCGCGCCAGCTTCCAGCGGTCCAGAGTCTTGATGCGCGCCAGCACAGTGTTGTAGCAGGGTGCCTCCAGACCCGCGGCAGCGCAACGCGCTCCCGCCAAATCGGTGGTGGCCTGAATAGAGCCTCGCTCTTCTACGCGATACCGTTCCTCGATCGCCTTGTCGACAATCGCCAGCTTGGCCTTGCCCAGATGAGAAGTGCCCTTCTCCGGGCCCGACTTGCACGGAAGTTGGCTGCGAGCGCTAGGATCGAATTGGTACAAATTGAAGTGGCGCTCTACTGTGCGCCGACTGACTCCCATCTCTTTCCCGATTTGTTCCTTAACGTCAGGCGGAAGCGCCGGACAGTCCATGTAGCGATCGAAGATCCGTGTCCATTCGGCGGCGCGTTCGAACTCGAGGTCGTCTTCGACTCTAACTTCAGCCGGAGCCGGCGTGGACGGGTCAGATTCTTCGTACGGCGACAGCGCCTCGAGACTGACCCACTGGTGGTCGTCGGTGCCCAAGTAGCTGACCCAGATTTGCGATGCAGAGACGATCGCCAACACCTTGGCGGCGCGCCCTTCGCACACCACCAGTACTCCTTTCTTCACCCGCATAACCGCGGCACCACGCTTCGCGTGCGGCGCAGTCGGTGGTGCCGATGTCTCAATTTCGGGCGTATTGGCCATGGGAAACTCCCTGTTCACGCGTGACAAGGCGTGACAAGGCGACACCCGGGCTTATCCGGCGAGCGAACGCTTGACGGTGGAAGGTTTCGCCGCGGACAATGACGACGACGGGGGCGCCACAGAGTGTCTTCGTCATGGGCGATCCGACGGACGCAACCCGACGGACCGCCCTTTTTTTATTCGGAGCGACCCGGGGTCGACTTGAACTCCGCTCCTTGTATCAGGGGCGCGCCGTGCTCGAAAGCCCAGCGCGCGATATCGGACGTGCGAGCGCAGCGCCCGCGCCGTCCAAGAATGAAGAAGGTTCGAACGCCGAGCGATTGCCTATGCACCGCTTGGCGAAAGGCCGCCGACGTGCGATAGCCGAGCAGGCGCACCAGGTCACGCCCCGCAACAACCATGCCAAAGCGCTGCTGCAATGCCTCGATGTTGATATCTAAGGCGGCCGTGGATTCTGGAGATGATGGGGCCATGCTCCTAACGTTATCCATTCCCAGCTCGCCAAAGAAGGGTAAAGTTGGTACCGGTACGTTCTTTACCACGATTGTTAAGTTCGGAGGCTCATGCCTCGACGCCGCGTGCCCACTCGGATCCTGGATCCCGAGGCCCGCTTGATCGCTGGCCGCATGGTCTTTGCGGCGGCAGCCGAGGCGCTGGGCGGTGTGTACGGCACCACCGCAATGGAACGGGCATTGGCTTTCTCGCCTCGGGCCCGAGCTGAGCGCAGGTCAATCCAATCCGGGAGCGAACCGCAAGCAACTAAACGCTCGTTGCCAACAGGAACCTGCAAGAAGTGGCTCGAAGGCCACGTTCCCATCGACCAGACCCTCGCACTGATCGCTGAGCTGCATCCGAATGTCGCCAATCGCATGAAGCAAGTCCGCGACGGCGACATCGTGAAAGCGCTCACCGTTTCGAAGGACGGCCTCCGGTTCGTGGGCAGCCGCCTCGCGGCGCTCTCACCCGAACTGTTCGGAAAGTACCTGGGGTGTATGGCGCTGGGCCACCGCAATCCCAATTTTATTTCCGGTCTTTCCGCTGGACTGCTGCACCTTGCCATGGCGGGACGGGGACCGGAGGTGCTCGTTGCATGCCTCGGCCTGGATCGGCAGATACCCTTTCCGCGCGGCCCTGCGGCCAACAGGAGTCTCGACGAGGCTTTTGATCTGTCGCTTCGCAAAGTCGCCGAGACCCAACCAGAAATGGCATTTGCGAAGGTCGCACTGGCGGAACTCTGGTTACGTCGCAAGGCCGAGCAGGAGCGAATCACGATAAGCCGAGCCGCAAAAGTTCGTGGCCCAACAGCGCAAACTGCCTACGTTCGTGACCATTTAACGCTAGTTCTTCGCTGGAATCGCATGTTTTGCTGAATAAAAATCTCACAACCATTGGATTTTAAAAGTTTTTCAAAAATTCTCGCCCATTGATAAAACTGAGTTAGAGAACCAGGCCGCGCTTAAGCGGTTTGCGCGCTTCCCGGTGGTCGAGGGTTACGCCGCCGACACGCAGCGTGCCGTTGACCACTGGCTGGCGGCTGGCGGGTCGCCCGGGCATGTTGGACTTGCACCTAGTCCGGCGCTGGCTGCACCGCCGTCGGCTGCGCACCGTGTTGGCCACGGTGAACCTGGACATCAATCAAGGCCCTGTGGGCGTCCTACCGGTACGCGGAGGTCTTCCACGACGTGCCGGCGTGCGAGCGGGTCAAGATCCCGCGGGCCAGACTGCCGCACTGGTTGAGCGACGAGGAGGCGGCCGGGTGCTTGGGCTGCTGCCGCTGGACACGTTCCAGGGTCTGCGTGACTACGCGATGCTGCTGACCCTGCCCTACTCCTTAGTAAAGGTTGTGGAAACAGTGAATGATTTCCTGGAGTCTGGTGCATCGCCAGGTCTCATAATTGCACATGTTCTTCGTATGTCTTCAGTACTGACTGTGTGACTTAAGCAATTGAGTTCCGCAACTTCCCCTTCATGAAAAATTGCGACTGCATATATTCCTTGTGAAGATGGTCTGCGAATCTCAAACGCTGGCGACCCATGCCAATGACAATCACCCAGCCCATAGTAGTCGCCGCTCTTGATCCAGTCTGCGTAAAACACGATCTTGTAAGAATCAGGGGAGACTCTGACAATGGGAATATCTCGGCGTTCTGAATGGTAGTGACGGCTTCCACCAAGTGATCGCCGCCTGTCAATCGGTAGGCAATCTCGCCGATTATTGATCGAGAAATATGCATTCGCCGTCACCGTATAGGCTTCATCCAGTCCCTCGACCTTCAGCGTCGCAACGTAAGCATCAACCGGGCGCTCATTCCATTCCACATCCGGCGGCTTCGGGGGCTCGTACTTGCTGCATGCCGTGAGCGCAAGAAATATACTCCCAAGCAATAAGATCCTCGCACTCCAAAGAAGTGGTGTCGATCGCACTTTCCCCATATTTTCAGCCTTGGCATTCATTTCTCACCATTCCTCTGGAATCCTTGGCGAATCTCATCTTGGGGAAAAACAGAAAATCGGAAACGGCTGTATAGCTGCGTTAGACAACTCCTCGTTTCCCGTCCGACAACACCCCTAATCCTCTCCAGCACCTCCACCACCGTGTCGTGGTATTGCGCCCTGACCTGACCCTGGGGCTATCACTATCATCAGTGTTCGTGGTGCCGTGCGAATTCGCGGCGAGTATCGTGTAAACCAGATCCATGTCCATCGCCTGCTCTCCCTTCAGGATTTGACTAATTCACGCACTCAGGAGACGGCAGCATGATCGGACATGGCAACCACACCTGGGCCGGCTGGCGCTGGACCGAAAATGGGCGTTACCTCGTACATCCAGGTACGGCCCCGAGGTGAAAGTGATCGTCGTTCCGCTGACCGACTGGCTGGAACGCCGGTTCGGCCGCATTGGGTAGCCGCGGCCGCAACCCGTGCCGCATCCGGTTCGTTGCCATGGCTTCTGGCATGGCGATCGGTCATTCGGGACTTGTGGCAGGCCTGAGCCCAGGCGGCTCCTCCAGCCAGGCCGGCCCCGCCGCCGCGGCGCGGTATCCGATGTCGTAGAGCTCGGCCATCTTTTCCGTGTCGAAGGCGATCGGGTCCGGCAGTTCGACACTCTCGTCGATGGTCACCCAGTGGAATCCGGACCGGTTGCGCTGGGCGAAGGCGTATTCCCGGAACAGGTCGCCGATGATGCTCGCGCGTCCGGTGGTCTCGATGACCCGCGCGGCGATCCCGCGCAGCGACCGCGGCGTCGGGCTCGGGGGCGCGTGCAACTGGCCGTTGTGCACGATGAAGATGTCCTCCCGCCCCGGGGCGCGGCCTGCACGGCCATACAGCGGCAAAGGGTCGAATACTCCCGCGTTGAGGAACACGTTGGCGCCGACGAAGCCGTCCACGTGCATCTCGTCGTAGCGCTGGCCGCCGACCTCGACGTCGAACATCACCGGCGGGAACGCGATCGGGATCGACGAGGACGCGAGCATCACCTTGCGGAACAGTTCCAGCGCCGCGTCGTCGCCCCGTTCTGCGATCAGGCCCATGTTCCAGACCACGAAGTCGCGCGAATCCAGGTCCACGGTGCCCATGTACAGCCGCCGGCCCTGCCGGTGCGCCTCGGCGACCTCCTGCAGCAGCGCCATGTCGACCTGCTGCGCGATGAGCGAGGCCAGCGGCGCGGTCTGCGCCAGCGAATCGCGGCGCAGCAGCGCCATCAGCGGCGAGCCGGCCTCGAACACGTCCTGCGAGCGGGTCGTGGTGTAGAAGCGGTGCAGGACCGGGTCGTAGCGCGGCCCGAGGAACACGAACGGCGCCATCAGCGCGCCGGTGGAGACGCCGGTCACCACCTTGAACACCGGCCGGGTACCGGTCGTGGTCCAGCCGTTTAGGAACCCTGCCCCGAACGCGCCGTTGGCGCCGCCACCGGAAATTGCCAGGTAGGGATAGCGGATGACGCCGTCGGCGCCGACCGGGAAATCCTCCGGCGACTCCTGTTGCAGCGACAGGATGAAGTCACGCTCCAGCGCATCGCTGTGGCTGCCTGCCCAGCCGCGCACTTCCGGCATGCCCGGCAGCATGGCCGATGCCGTCGCCCCGGCGGGAACCGGATGGCGGGGAATGGTGATGCAACCAGCCAGCGACGCGGCGAACGCGATCGGAATCAGCGCGTGTACGAGCCTGCGAACGGGCGATGCGGAACGGCTCATGCGTCGGGCACCCCTTCGATCGGGACAGGTCCCGGGCCTGCCCGCGCCGACCCGCCCGCGCTTGCACCCGGTTTTCCCTGAGTCCAGCGATGCATGGGGATCTCCCCTCCCCTGCGGCATGCGACCGACTCTAGCAGACGGGCGGTCGTCGATGGCGCGTGCCAACCGGAAACGGCCCGTGCGATACCGCAGCAACTGCGACGTCGCCATCCCGACCGGGATGTAGCATCATCGGCTTGCCGGACACATGAACCACGCTTGTCGAACGGGGGCAACATGAAAGGGAAATTGATCGCGTTGTCGATGGTGGCCGTGGTGGCCGCTTGTGCGCATTCCGGCCCTTCCCTGACTTCGGCAGAACGCCTGGAACTGTACCAGGCGCATGCCGGACCTCCGGTGGCGAGTTTCCGCATCGACCGGATCGCAGGAGTGACCCGCTGGACGCCGCTCGGCGACCAGGCACTGGCGTTCTGGAACACACCGAACCAGGGCTATCTGCTGGAGTTCCATGCGCGCTGCTCCGGCCTGTCCATCGCCAGTTCGATCACCATCAGCAACTCCATGGGGCTGGTCAACGCCCGCCTGGACAGCGTCCAGCCCAGGGCCGCCAACGGCTCGGCGATTTCCCAGCCCTGCAGGATCTCCAGCGCCCGCCCGATTGACGGTCGGGCGCTCAACGACGCAAAGCGCGAACTGCGCGAGGCGAGCGTGGTGGAACGCCCGGCGGACGTCGAGCCGGACGGCGGAGACTGACCTCCCCCACCTGCGCAGTCGGGGATGGACGAGGCCGTTCCCGGTACCAACACGCACACGCTCCTGCAGCGAAAGGGCTCCAGACAGTACGCAACGCCGGCTAGTGATGCTTCGACGCAGTTAGCTGGCCGCATATACGAAACCAGCCAAGACGCGGAGGAATTCCCATGTCGCAACCCGATTCGGACCGTCGCACCTTCCTCAAGCTCGGTACCGGCGCCGCCATAGGTGCCGCGCTTTCCATGCGTTTCCCGTTCGACTCGGCCGCCGCGCAGCCGTCGACGTCCTTCGACATCCAGGCGCGGTTCTCCGAATTCATGCACGCGATCGGCGGCGCGCCCGGCGACGCCGGCGGCAAAGTCGAGTTCACCGGGGTCGATCCACTGCTGCGCAGCCACTTCCGCATCGGTGCCTGCATGGCGATCCCGGCCATGGCGGCCGGCGTCGGCGCGGCGGCGATCTGGCGCGAGCGCACCGGCCAGGGCCAGGACCTGACCGTGGACCTGCGCCAGGCGGTGTGGAACACCAATCCGCTGATCGGCATGGTCCACACCAAGTTGCAGGCGGCCGGGCTGATCCCGGCCAGCGACCCGATCCCGGCCTCGCTGACGTCCTGGAAGCCAAAGGTCAACGGGCTGATGGTCCAGGCGCCGGTCGGGCTGGGCAATCCGCTGTCGTTCCAGGCGTTCGAGACCCGCGACGGCCGTTTCATCAACCTCACCGGCATCTATCCGCACCTGATGGACCGGATCCTCAACGTGCTCAAGACCCCGCCCGACCAGGCCGCGATCCGCGCTGCGGTCAAGAAATGGGACGGCCAGGAGCTGGAGGACACGCTGGCGGCGAACAATGGCGTGGCCGCGTTGCATCGCACCCGCGCCGAATGGCTGGCCCACCCGCAGGGCGAATACCTGGCGGGCTTGCCGCTGATCGAGATCGTCAAGGTGGGCGACGCGCCGCCGCGACCGTTCTCGCCCGATCCGGAGCGGCCACTGTCGGGCAAGCGGGTGATCTCGTGCACCCACGTCATCGCCGGCACCACCGCCGCGCGGACCCTGGCCGAGTACGGCGCCAACGTGCTGCACATCGCCCGCGACCAGAGCTTCGAGCACGAGGCGATGGTGATCGACGTCAACGTCGGCATGCGCTCG
The DNA here is from genome assembly GCF_000972865.1 of Pseudoxanthomonas suwonensis. Taxonomy (NCBI): domain Bacteria; kingdom Pseudomonadati; phylum Pseudomonadota; class Gammaproteobacteria; order Lysobacterales; family Lysobacteraceae; genus Pseudoxanthomonas; species Pseudoxanthomonas suwonensis. The sequence continues at coordinate 3,823,294 of NZ_CP011144.1, read as the reverse complement.
GCCTGGGTCAACCTGCGCGATCCGGAGCAGAGCAGGCACTTCGCCACCCTGCTGCCGGACGCGGACGTGTTCATCGAGGGCTTCCGTGGCCGCTCGATGGAGCGGCTGGGCTTCGGCGTCGAAGAAGTCGCACGACAGCGGCCCGGCATCGTCTACCTGTCGGTGCGCGGCTACGGCTGGGACGGCCCGTGGGGCGACCGCGCCGCATTCGACATGGAGGGCGTGTCCACCACCGGCTTCACCCTCACCGAGGGTGGCGGTACCGGCGTGCCGCGCTTCCCGCCGACGCTGGTGATGAACGACTACATCACCGGCTACATCGGGGCGGCCGGCATCCTGGCCGCGCTGCGGCGGCAAGCGCAGGAAGGTGGCAGCTGGCACGTGCGGGTCAACCTGGCGCGCGCGGCGATGTGGTTCCAGGACCTGGGCCACTTCCCCGGCATCGATTTCGATGCCTCGCGGCCGGAGCACCGCATGACTCCGCCGGACACCATGACCCGGCAGACTCCCTACGGCCGGGTCGAACGCCTGGTCCCGCAAGTGCGGCTGTCGAAGACGCCGGGGCGCTGGCGCGACCCGCTGGTCACCGTGCGCGGCAGCGACCTGCCCACCTGGGAGGGCTGACGGATGCGCTCATCCAGGACGTCCGCGAACGCATGGAGAAGACGGGCGGTGGCCGCCACCGTTTGCTGCGCGCTGCTGCCCATCGCCGCCACCGCGCAACAGGTCCAGCCGCCGGCCGACGCGCCGCAGCCGGCGCAGCTGGACCTCACCCTGGCCGACATCGCCGACCGCGAACCCTATCCCAACCTGCTCGACTACACGCTGTCGGTACAGGGCGACCTGCAGGAGGACACGGCCGTGCCGACCGGCTGGTTGCGCCGGCCGACTTCGATGGGCCCTTGGTTCGCCTGGAAGAACCGGGTGCGCGAGGACACCGGCCTGAGCTTCGGCGGCTCGTGGATGATGCTGTGGCAGAACTATTCCAGCAGCCTCATCGACCAGCACAACGCGGTCGGCAACAAGCTGACCCTGAACTTCTCCTACGACCTGTTCAACCGCGGCCAGGCCAATGCGATGTCGCTGGACGTGGCGGTCGAGGACCGCCGCCCGGTCGGCACCGACCTGCCGCCGCTGCAGGCGGGCATGGCCACCGGCTCGATGATCCCCACTGCGGCCACCTACGGCGACTTCAGCCTCGGCGTGACCCAGGCCTACATCCGCCAGAACCTGGCCGACAACCGCTTCCAGTACACGGTTGGCAAGATCTTCGCGCCGAACTTCCTCAACGCCTATCCGTTCTTCGACGACAACCGCCAGTTCCTGACCCAGGCGTTCTCCACCAGCCCGTCCATCGCCTCGCCGCTGCGAGGCTTCGGCGCGGTCGCCGCCTGGTACCCGACGCAATCTGGCCTGTACCTCAAGCCGGGCATCTTCACCGTCCACAGCAGCGACACCGGCAGCACGATCGACGATTTCTTCAGCAAGGACGAGCACTTCTACATGCTCGAGGTGGGCTTCACCTCGCTGGCCCGCACCCGCACCCCGATCCACGCCCGCGCGGCGATGGACGCCAACAACATCCACCTCACCGCCTGGTACAAGGACCCGGAGCAAGGCGGGCTGCCGCGCGCGCGCGGCCTGGCGTTCAACGCCAACTACATGCTCGGCGCCAACCTGATGTGGTTCGCCCGCGCCGGCTGGTCCGACGGCTGGTTCGTCGACCGCAACGCGGCGGTGGGCATCGGCTGGCGCCCGACCGAGCACTTCTCCGACCTGTTCGGCGTGGCCGTCGGCGGCCTGCAGCCGGCCAGCCCCGCGTTGCGCAGCCAGTACACCGCCGAAGTGTTCTACCGCTTCCACGTCACCCCGAACTTCGCGATCACCCCGGACCTGCAGGTCCAGGTGGATCCGGCGCTGGACCCGTCGACCGATGCGATCTGGGTGTTCAGCCTGCGCGGGCGACTGACGTTCTGACCTGCGCCGCCGGTCGATGGCCGGCGGCCTCGAGGACACCGTGAACAGCCCCGGCTGGGAAACCCGACTGTCCGCGCTGTCGCTGTCCGGGCAGATGGTGGCCTATGCGCTGGGCATCGTGCTGGCCCGGCAGCTGGGGGTGGCCGGCTTCGAAAGCTACGTGGTGGCCTCGGCCGCCTTCGTGCTGATGGTGACCCTGGTCCCGCAGGGGCTGGAGAAGTATTCGCTCAAGCTGCTGCCGACCTTGCTCGATCGCGGCGATGCCGCCGGCCTGCTCGGCTTCCTGCGGTTCTCGCGCCGGCGCGTGCTGCTCGGCGCACTGCTGGTGGGTGGCGCAGTCGGCCTGTGGGCCAGCTGGACGGACGGGCTGTCTGCCGGGATGCGGGCCGCGATCGTGGTCAGCTGCGTGTCGCTGCCGGCCGGTGCGCTCGTGCACCTCGGGCTGGAAGTGCTCACCGCGCTCGGACGCGCGTCCAGCGCGGCACTGGTATTCCGGCTGGTGGTGCCGGCCATGGCGCTGGTGCTGGCGTGCATCGCGCTGGCCGTGTACCCCGGCATGCCCGCGGCCTGGGCGATCGCGGCCTGGGGCCTGTCATGGGGCCTGGCGCTGGCGTTGATGGCCGCGCAGTTCCGGCGGGCGGCACCGCCCGGCCTGTTCCGCACCGAACCGGTCGAGCGGCGGCGGCAGTGGCAGGCCGAGGCGCGACCGTTCTGGCTCTACCGCGTCTCGCTCGCGGTCCTCGCCCAGGCCGCGGTGCTGGCGCTGGAATGGCTGCATCCCTCGCCGGGTACCGCGGTCGGCGCCTTCGCCGCGGCCTTCAGCACGGCGGCGATCGCGCAGGTGCTGGCGACGGCGACCAACCGGGTGTACGCCAGCCGCCTGTCGCTGCTGCTGGCGAACCGGGACTTCGACGGCATCGACCGGCTGCGGGCAGAGCGGCTGCGCTGGCTGGCCGCGCCATTGCTGGTCTATCTGCTGGTGGCCTTCGTCTTCGCCCGCGAGCTGATCGGGCTGTTCCGCCCCGAGTTCGTCGCCGAGGGCGCCACCGCGCTGCGGATACTGGCGGTGAGCACCGCCCTGACCACCCTGCTGGCCATGGCGCCGACCTACCTCAAGCACCAGGGCGAGAACCGCGCCCTGTTCCGCGGCGTGGCCACGGCGGCGGTGCTGCTGATGGTCCTGCTGGCGGTGCTGGTGCCACTGTTGGGCGTCGCCGGTGCGGCGGTGGCCCACGCCGTCGCCAGCGTGTTCATGTATGGCAACCTCGCGCGCCTGGCCCATCGGGGGCTGGCGCAGCGCCAACCCGGCGCCTGAGCGGCTGCGCTCACACCGCCGCGGTCACCACGATCTCGACCTTCCACGCCGGATCGGCCAGCGCCGCCTGGACGGTGGCGCGCGGCGGCGTGTGGCCCGGGACCACCCACGCGTCCCAGGCCTGGTTCATGCCGGTGAAGTCGGCGATGTCGGCCAGGAAGATCTGCGCGCGCAGGATCCGGGTCTTGTCGGTGCCGGCCTGGGCCAGCAGCGCGTCGATCGCCTCCAGCACCTGGCGGGTCTGGCCGACGATGTCCTCGGACGGATCCTCGGGGATCTGCCCGGCCAGGTAGGCCACGCCGTTGTGCACGGCGAGCTCGGACATGCGCGGACCGACATCGTGACGCTGGATCATTGGGAGACTCCGGGAGGGATGGGGGCGCCGCCGTCGGCGGCGGCGCAGCATACAACGCGGTTCAGCGGATGCGCTGCGGTTCCAGGGCCGCGACGCTGGCGTGAAGCAGTTCGCGCAGTACCTCGGGCGATGCGTCCGACAGTCGGCGCAGGTACAGGCACGACTTGCCGGTACGGTGGCGCCCCAGCCGTGCGAGCAGTTCCTGCCGCTGCGAGAACCCGTCCATCAGGTACAGCGACAGTTCGCGGCCACGCGGCGAGAAGCCCAGCAGCGGCCAGGGCAGCTGCCGGCCGTCGGCATAGCGCTGGGCGTACTGGCCGAAGCCGACGATATCGCCGCCCCAGACCAGCGGCGGCTCGCCGGTGGCTTCCTGCATCATCGCCGCCAGCTGCCGCGCCTCGCTGCGCCGTGGCTCGTCGATGCCGGCCAGCAGGGTCTCCAGCGGGACATCGGTCGGACGTGTCTTGGGTTCGGCCATCGGCGGTTCCTCCCGGCATCGGGACATCCTACTCCCGGGCGCGCCGCACGCTCCTGTGACGGTCCTCAACTTCGGCGGGCGCCTGCCGATACGGGATCGACACCTCCACGCGCGCGCCCCATGCTCATCATCGTCGGCTTCGTGATCGTCATTCTCAGCGTGCTCGGAGGCTTCGTGCTCTCGCACGGCAAGCTGGCCGCGCTGTGGCAGCCGTACGAGGTGCTGATCATCTGCGGCGCGGCGTTCGGCGCGTTCCTGGTGGCCAACCCGATGAAGGTGGTCAAGGCCGCGCTGCTGGGCATTCCCGGACTGCTCAAGGGTGCGCGCTACCGGCGCGCGGACTACATCGACATCCTCTCGATGATCTACGACGTGCTGGTCAAGGCGCGCAAGGAAGGCATGATCGGGATCGAGAAGGACGTGGAGAACCCCGAGTCCAGCCCGGTGTTCGCCAAGTACCCCAAGCTGCTGGCCGACCACCACCTGATGGAGTTCACCACCGACTGCCTGCGGCTGATGATCAGCGGCAACATGGAGCCGCACGAGCTCGAGCAACTGCTGGAGATCGAGGTGGAGACCCACCACCATGAGGCGGCCGAGCCGGCGCACGCGCTGCAGGTGCTGGCCGACTCCCTGCCCGGCTTCGGCATCGTCGCCGCGGTGCTGGGCATCGTGATCACCATGGCCGCCATCGGCGGCGAGGTGACCGAGATCGGCCACCACGTCGCCGCGGCGCTGGTCGGCACCTTCCTGGGCATCCTGCTCGGCTACGGCTTCGTCGGCCCGCTGGCCGCGTCGATGGGGCATCGCGCGCACGAGGAAGGCAAGGCCTTCGAGATCATCAAGATGGCGCTGGTCTCCAGCCTGCGCGGCTATCCGCCCACGGTCGCGGTGGAGTTCGCGCGCAAGCTGCTGCACTCGGACGTGCGCCCGGCGTTCTCCGACCTGGAAGCCCACCTGCGCAGCAGCCGCTGACCGGCCATGGAGCAGAAGCAGCCGATCATCATCCGCCGGGTCAAGAAGGTCGCCGGCGGCCACCATGGCGGCGCCTGGAAGGTGGCCTACGCCGACTTCGTCACCGCGATGATGGCGTTCTTCCTGGTGATGTGGCTGGTCGGCATCGCCAGCAAGGAACAGAAGGCGGCGGTGTCGGAGTACTTCAAGAACCCCAGCGCGGTGGAGGGCTCGGCCGCGATCCCGGGCTCCAGTTCGCTCGGTCCCGGCGGTGCGTCCGACAAGCTGATCCCCACCGCCAACGCGCTGTCGATGCCCGGCGGCATCGGGCCGAAGGTCGGCGATCCCGGCGAGGCCACCCGCAGCCGTATTCCCAGCGAGGAAGCGGCGCGCGCGGCGGCGGCCGAAGACCGCCGGCAGCTCGACGAGCTGCGCCGGGACCTGGAGGCGGCGATCGAAAAGAGCCTGGCGCTGGCGCCGTTCAAGGACCAGCTGCTGATCGACCTCACCCCCGAGGGGCTGCGCATCCAGATCGTCGACCGGCTGAACCGGCCGATGTTCGACCTGGGCAGCGCGCGGATGAAGGACTACACCGCCGAGGTCATGCACGAGCTGGGCGCGCTGCTGACCGATACCCCGCACCGGATCGCGCTGGCCGGGCATACCGACGAGACCCCGTTCCAGGCCCCGCGCGGGTACGGCAACTGGGAGCTGTCGAGCGACCGTGCCAACGCCGCCCGCCGCGCCCTGCTCGAAGGCGGCCTGGACGAGGCACGGATCGCGCGCGTGGTCGGGCTGGCCTCGTCGGTGCCGTTCGACCGCGACGATCCGCGTGCGCCGATCAACCGCAGGATCAGCCTGGTGGTCCTGAACCGCGCCGCCGATGCCGCACCCGACGCACTCGCCAGCGTGCCGCCACCGCTGCCGGACGCCGCGCCAGCGACGGTGGCCGTCGCGCCGGCCTTCCCCGCCCCGCTCCACGCCGGCCACGACTGAAAGGCATAGACTGGCGGCACCGTGGTCCATCCGGGAGGGTGCCATGCTCCAGGTCTGGTCATTGATCGTCGTACTGGCGCTGGCGCCGGTGCCGGCCACCGCTGCGGCCGCCGTGCCCGATGCAGCGCAGGTCATGGCGGTTCCCGGCGAACTGCGCGAGGTCGTGCGGCAGCGGGTGGTGGCGCCCGGCGGCTCCCGCAGCCAGCGGCTGGAGCGCCTGGCCGACTATGTCTTCGGCGACGACGGGCTCGCCCTGGAATACGACAACAGCACCACCCGCACGGTCGCCGAGGTGTATCGCGACCGCAAGGCCAACTGCCTGTCCTTCACCCTGCTGTTCGTGGCGCTGGCGCGCGAGGCCGGCCTGGAGGCGCAGGTCCAGGAAGTGGGCGAAGTGCTGGCGTGGTACCAGGACGAGGGGGTGATCTACAACGCCAACCACGTCAACGTCGGCGTCCGCGTCGGCACGCAGTGGCAGGTGGTGGACGTGGACACCAACATCCTCGCCGCCCGCAACCGCCCGCGCGGGATCGACGACCGCCGTGCAATGGCGCATTTCCACAACAACCGCGGCGCCGAGTTGCTGGTCGAAGGCGACAGCGGCGGTGCGCGCGCCGCGCTGCTGGCCGCGCTGGAGGACGATCCGGACTTCGTGGCGGCCTGGAACAACCTGGGCGTGCTGCTGCTGCGCGAAGGCGACGTGCGCGGCGCCGAGCATGCGTATTTCTCCGCGCTGCGGCGCAACCACCAGCATGCGGCCACGCTCAGCAACCTGGTCGGCCTGTACCGCCGCAACGGCGACGTGCGCATGCAACGGCGCTACGAATGGCGCCTGGACAGCGTCCAGAACTCCGATCCGTTCCACCAGTTCATGCGCGCGCTGGAATGCGAGAACAACGGCGACTACGATTGCGCCGTCGCCCGCTACCGCCGCGCGATACGGCTGCAGGACGGAGAGCACACGTTCCATTTCGGGCTGGCGCGGGTCTACTTCCTGTCCGGGGACCTGCCCCGCGCGCAGCGCGAACTGGGCCGTGCCTATACGCTGGGCGGCAGCGAGCAGGTCCGCAGCGTCTACCGGCAGAAGCTGGAGAACCTGCGCCGCTGGCGGCAGCAGGCCTCCAGTCATCTCGGACACTGAGGCCACGCATGGCGGACGCACTGGATTTCGAACTGGAAGGCGATTACGTCGAACTCAACCAGCTGCTCAAGCTGGCCGGACTGTGCGACAGCGGCGGTGCCGGCAAGGCGCTCGTGGCCGATGGCCGGGTGCGGGTGGACGGCGCGGTGGAGCTGCGCAAGACCTGCAAGATCCGCGCGGGCCAGCGGGTCGAGTACGACGGGATCAGCATCCGCGTCCATCCGGGCACTGTGCCGGATTGACCGGTATCATGCCGGCATCGGGTCGTTGCGCGAAGGGGGATCGCCGCATGCCGACCGGGGCCTCCCTGGATCAACACGCCTCTGCCCTGCCCGGCACCCACGCCGGGTTGTCGGCGACCGCGTCCGAACGGCTTGCGCGCATGCCGCGCCAGGTCTATCCGCTGCGCGTGCTCGGCATGGGCCTGGGCGGGCTGCCGCTGGCGGCGGTCCTCTACGAAAGCGGAGCCCCGGCGGCGACCTGGGCGTGGCTGGGCTTCACCGCCCTGCTCTGGCCGCAGCTGGCGCTGTGGCTGGCGCTGCGCAGCCGGCATCCGCACCGCGCCGAGGTGCGCAACCTGCTGTTCGATTCGGCGCTGGCCGGCATGTGGGTGCCGCTGATGCACTTCAACCTGCTGCCCAGCGTGCTCCTGGTCACGCTGACCACGGTCGACAAGATCAGCACCGGCATCCCGCGCCTGTGGCTGCAGTCGCTGCCGGTGATGCTCGCCGGCGCCGTGCTGGGCAGCGTGGCCACCGGGCTGGCGTTCCAGCCGGCGACCAGCATGGCGGTGATCCTGGCCTGCCTCCCCGTGCTGCTGATCCATACCGTCGCGGTGAGCCTGGCAGCCAACCGCCTGATCGGCCGGATCCGCGAGCAGAACCGCGAGCTGGACCGGCTGCAGCGGGTGGATGCGCTGACCGGCCTGTCCGGACGCCGCCACTGGCAGCAGCAGGCCGAAGCGGCGCTGCACCGGCACCGCGAGGAGGCCGCGCCGGCGGTGTTGCTGATGGTCGACATCGACCGTTTCAAGGACATCAACGACCAGTACGGCCATGCCTCCGGCGACGACGTGCTGCGCATGGCCGCCGGGATCCTGCGCCGGCGCCTGGGCGAACACGACAGCGCCGGCCGCTTCGGCGGCGACGAGTTCGCGGTGGTGCTGGCCGGTGCCGGCCGCGACGACGCCGTGGCGGTCGCCGAAGGCATGCGCCGCGACGTCGAGGCGGCGGCGCTCGCCCTGCCCCACATGGCCGGCCTGCGCTGTTCGGTCAGCATCGGCGTGGCCGCGGCCGATGCGGGCCACGCCAGCGTGCGCGATTGGCTCGAGGCAGCCGATGCCGCGCTCTACGCGGCCAAGCACGCCGGCCGCAACCGGGTGGTCGCGGCCATCCTGCCTCGCGCCTGAGGCCGATCGCGTAGTGCCGCCCCGGCGGATTTGCCGCCAATGGAACAGGGTCCGCCGTTCATCTCCTAGAATGGCAGCCGGAAGCGGCCGTGGCGGCCGCATGCGGGTCGGCAACGGATGAAGGAACGTATGCCCGTCTGGATCCAGGACTGGCTCGGCACGGTGCTGCCGATCGGCGAAGTGCTGCTGGTCGTGCTGGTGGCCTGGCTGCTACAGCGGCTGGTGCGCGCGGCGGTCCGCCGGCTGATGTCGCGCCGCGGCCTGCCGCCGGAGATGGCCGCCGTGCTGCGCCGGGTATCGGCCACCCTGATCGCGTTCGCCGCGCTGCTGCTGGTGCTGGAGCGGCTCGGCGTGTCCGGTACCGTGCTGTGGACGGCATTCACCGGTTTCGCGGCGGTCGGCGCGGTGGCCTTCTTCGCCGCCTGGAGCGTGCTGTCCAACATCTTCTGCACGGTGCTGATCTTCAGCACACGGCCGTTCCGCCTGTACGACCACATCGAGGTGCTGGAGAACGGCGAGAAGCCCGGGCTCAAGGGCCGGGTGATCGACATCAACCTGATCTACACCACCCTGCTGGAAGTGGGCACCGGCGCCAGCGAGGAAGGCAGCGTGCTGCAGATCCCCAACAACCTGTTCTTCCAGCGCACCGTCCGGCGCTGGCGCGGCCAGCAGGTGCCGGCGCGCTGGCTGGTGCCGCCGGGCGATCCGGTGGAAGCGCAGAAGCCCCAGGGCTAGCGCGGGGCCGCGGGTGCCTGCTCAGCGCAGCTGGCTGTCCTTGCTGCCGCGCCGGTTGTAGGCGCTGAAGCCCGCTTCCTCGTCATGGACTTCCTGGCAGGACACGCACAGGCGCACGCCCGGGATGGCCTTGCGCCGTGCTGCCGGGATCGGCGCGTCGCACTCCTCGCAACGCTCCAGGCCCGGACCCTGCGGCAGTTGCCGGCGCGCGCGCTCGACCGCGTCCTTCACCGTCGCGTCGATCTGGTCGTTGACCGCACCATCGCCTGCCCAACCGGTCGCCATGTCCGTCCTCCCGCTGATCGCTCGATGCCGAGGGTGCGCGAGGGCCGATGAACCGTGGCCCAAGCTTCCCCGCGGCACGGTTCAGCCCGTCTTGCGGCCCGTGCGCCGGGCCGGCGCCTTCTTCGCGGCGGCCTTGCCGGCCTTCTTCGCCGGCGCGGCGCGGTCGCCAGCCAGCTTGCGCCCGCCGGCGGTGCGCGTGGTCGTCCGCGCCGTCTTCTTCGTCGTGGCCTTCTTCGTTGCGGCCTTGCCGCCGGCACCGGCCGGCCGCTTGCGCGCGCGCACCGGCGCCATGCGCAGCTGGCCGCTGTCGCCCATCGCCGAATCGTCCTTGCGCACCCGCGCGACCACGAAGGCGATCGCCTTGCCCAGCAGGGTCGACGGGCCATCCCAGTACTCGACGGTGTGCACGGTGACCCGCAGCAGCACCAGGTCCGGATCGGTGCGGCCGCCGGGGAAGAAGGCCTTCAGCGCGTCGTTCCAGAACGCGTCGATCTTCGCCTGGTCATCCACCACCTCGGCCATGCCGGCCACGGACAGATAGACGTTCTTCTCCTTCGAGGCGTAGGCCACGTTGACCTTGGGATGGCGCCGGACCTCGGCCACCTTGGCGCTGGAACGCCTGACGAAGAACCACAGCAGGCGGCCGTCGAATTCCGCATCCTGGGTGCTCAGCGGGCGGCTGACCGGGAAACCGTCCTCGCCGAGGGTGGTGAACATGGCGATGTCGATGCCCTTCATCAGTCCGCGCAACTGGGCGCGCTTCTCGCTGGCGGTGGCCATGCCGTTTCCTCTGTCCCATCGCGGATCGCGATGCGGACAAAGCTATGACGCCGGAACGCCAAGCCGGCGTGAAAAAAACGCACGGAGGTCGCCCTCGCTTCGATGCGATTCATCCGCCACGGCCGGTGCCGCGGTTCCCGCGCGACACGTCGGGACTTGATCCGGGACGCCGGCTGCGGCGAGGCTGGGGATCCCTACCCCATCCAGGACCCTGCCGATGCCCGACACGTTCCGCCGCCGCCTGCTGCAGGCCGGCGCGCTCGCACCGCTGGCGACGCTGTTGCCCTTCGCCGCCGTCGCATCGGTGCCGCCCCCGCCGGCCGGCCTCGCGGCGGGCATCTCCGCCGAGCAGGCCACCGCCGGCCTGGACCTGCGCGGCCGCACGATACTGGTCACCGGCTGCAATTCGGGCATCGGGCTGGAGACGATGCGGGTGCTGGCACTGCGCGGCGCGCACGTGATCGGTACCGCCCGCTCCCCGGAGAAGGGCCGCGCCGCCTGCGCCGGCGTGCGCGGCCAGGCCACGCCGGTGGTGCTGGACCTGGCCGACTTCGACTCGGTCCGGGCCTGCGCCGCGCAGGTGCGCCGGCTGGCGCCGCGGCTGGACGCGCTGGTCTGCAACGCCGGCATCGTGCTCGACGACTGGGAGCGCGTGGGCGGGCTGGAGAAGCAGTTCGTGGTCAACCACCTCGGCCACTTCCTGCTGGTCGAGCAACTGCTGGACACGGTGGTCGCGGCGCGTGGCCGGGTGGTGGTGGTCGGCAGCGGCAGCCACCGCACCGCGCCGCCGGGTGGCATCCAGTTCGACCGCCTCTCCGGCGAGGGCTGGTACCCGCGTGGCTACTCCCACTCCAAGCTGGCCAACGGCCTGTTCTCGCTCGAGCTGTCGCGCCGCCTGCGCGGCAGCGGCGCGACCAGCAACTGCGTCAGCCCCGGGCATACGCGCACCGCGATCCTGCGCAACGTGGACGAAGGCTACCGCGACGACGCGCGCACGCCCGCACAGGGCGCGGCCACGCCCTGCTACGCCGCCGTGCATCCGGCGATGGCCGGCGTCAGTGGCCAGTACCTGGCCGACTTCCGCGCCGGCGAACAGAGCGCGCTGCAGCGGGACGCGGCGATGGCCGCGCGCCTGTGGCAGGTCTCCTCGGACCTGGTGCGCGGGAAGGCCTGACCGCGGGGCCCTGGCTTCCTTGCCGCCTGGCGCGCCGCCGGTGCCGCGTCCGGCGTCAGGCGGCGGGCGCAGCCGCGGCCCGCGCGTGCCAGGCCTTCAGCACTTCGGCCTCGCGTTCGCGCGGGATCCCGGCGCGCAGCTTGGCCTGGCGCTCGGCCGGCAGGCTGCCGAACCATTCCAGCGTTTCGGCCACGGTCGTGGCCAGCGGCCGGAAGGTGAGCCCGGCGCCGACCGCGCGGGCGTTGCTCACCTGGCCGTAGCCGGCATAGGGGCCATCGCCGCGGTACACCCAGATCGGCAGGTCGAGCTTGTTCTCGACCACGAATTCCGCCGGCACGTGGGTGAAGGTCGCCCGGCTGCCGGTCACCTTGCGCGAGGTCTCGAGCATCGCGTCCATCAGCAGCGGCTCGCGCGGACCGACCGCGTTGAAGGTGCCGAAGCTGCCGTTCTCCGCCAGCCGGATCATCCATTCGCCCAGGTCGCGGCCGTCGATGATCTGGATCGGATCCTTGCCGTCGCCCGGCACCAGCACCTCGCCGCCCTGCGCGACCCGGTGCGGCCAGTAGGTGAAGCGGTCGGTCTCGTCGCGCGGGCCGACGATGTAGCCCGGACGCACCACCGTCACCCGCTCGCCGAACTGCTTCCAGGCCTCGGCCTCGCTCAGCGCCTTGAGCGGGCCGTACAGGTTCTGCACGTCGGCCATCAGCGTCTGCTGGGTCTCGGCCATGGCGTCCGCGCCCCGGTACGGCGCCAGCGCCGCGTCCTCGGTAATGCCGGGCTGGCTGCCATCGGCATAGACCGAGATGGTGGAGATGAACAGGTAGTGGCCGACGTTGCCCTTCAGTGCCTGGCCGGCGTCGCGCACCCAGAACGGCAGGCTGGTCGGGTTGTCGATGCACACGTCCCAGGTGCGGCCGCGCAGCGCGGACAGGTCGCCGCTGTTGCGGTCGCCGTGCAGCTGCTCCACCTCGCCCGGCCACTCCGGGGACGGCCGCTTGCCGCGGTTGAACAGGGTCACCTGGTGGCCGCGGGCCAGCGCGTAGGCGACCTGGAACGGCCCGGTGAAGCCGGTGCCGCCGAGGATCAGGATGCGCAGCGGCCGGGATGCACGGGCGATGGGCGCAGTGGATGCCGCGGCACTGGCCAGCGCGGGAAAAGCGGCCGCGGCCGCCGCCAGGGCGCCGAGCCGGATCAGGTCACGACGGGTGGTACGCATGCGGGCTCTCTCCTGTCATGCGGGGAGCGCTGCCGGATGGTGCGCGCCTCCCGGGCGTGCGGATTGATAGCATTCCCGCCGACCGCCGGGCCCATGACGGAAGTCGGGGGGCTGACCGGCACCCCGGCGCGGCCGGCGCAGCACCCTGATCCGGTCTTGACGCCGCGCGCGCCACCCTGTGGCCGGCACGTCCTTCCCCAAGGAGCCTTCGCATGGAACCGACCGTCCACCCGTTCTCCGAGCTGTTCGCCCAGCTCGGCCTGCCCAACGATGCGGCGGGCATCCGCGGCTTCATCGCCAGCCATGCGCCGTTGCCGGAGGATGTCCGCCTGGAAGAGGCGCCGTTCTGGTCGCCGGCGCAGGCCCAGCTGCTGCGCGAGGAACGCATCGAGGATGCCGATTGGGCGATCGTGGTCGACCAGCTCAACCTGGCGCTGCGCGCGCCGACCTGACCTGACCAGGCCGGCGCCGCGCTCAGGCCTTGCGCAGGAACTCGGTCTTCAGCACCAGGCCCTTGATCCTGTCGGAGTGGCCTTCGATGTGCGCCGGGTCGTCCTCGACCAGGCGGATGTTGCGGATCACCGTGCCCTGCTTGAGCGGGATCGACGAGCCCTTGACCTTGAGGTCCTTGATCACGACCACGGTGTCGCCGGCCGCCAGCACGTTGCCGTTGCTGTCGCGCACGACCAGCGCATCCTCGGCGGCCGCCTCGCCGCTCCACTCGTGGCCGCAGTCCGGGCAGACCCAGAACGCGCCGTCGGCGTAGGTGTTGTCCAGCCCGCACTGCGGGCACGCGGGAAAGTCGGCCATGGATCGTTCCGCTCGACTGCAGGGGCGCGCAGTCTACCCCGTGCGCCTGGACTCGTTCCGCCCCGGCGATCCTGCGCCTGCCGTGCCTATTGCGGTTCGCCGGGCGGCGGCATCGACGCCGGACGCGCGCAGCCGTTGATCGGGCCACCGCCGTCGATGGACAGCACCGCGCTGTAGGGGAACGTCGCGCCGGACATCGTGTCCTGGCATTCGGTCGCCGTGACCGTCAGTTCGACCAGGCCGCTGGCGTCGGTCGCGCGCACGCTGCGGGTGTCGCCGGCAGTGTCGCTGGTGGTGACGGCCAGTTCGCGCTGGCCGTCGATGCCGCGCAGGACCAGCACCGGCCCGGAGACCTGCGCCTGCCAGAACGGCTCGTTGGTCGAGGCGATGATGTCGCCTTCCAGGCCGGCGTCGCCAGTCGCGGCGTCCGCTTCGTCGACGGTCGCTTCGGTGGCCGGGCCGGAGGCCGGCGGAACGGTCGCGTCCGGCTGTTGCGGTCCCCTGCAGGCCGCCAGCGCGAGGCAGAGGGCGACCGTCAGGCAGAGGTTCGCGGCAGGCATGGGCGTGCGCATGGTGCGTCTCCTCGTTGCGGGTGGGGCCCATCATGCCTCAAGCCGCGGGCGGGCGATGCGGTGCTCAGCCGGCGCCCGGTTCGCGGATCAGCTCCTCGACCGGATAGCCCAGTTGCTGCGCCTGCTCCACCAGCGCCTCGTAGCGGGCCGGATCCATCCGCGGGTCGCGGGACAGGATCCACAGGTACTTGCGGTCCGGCCCGCCGACCATCGCCCAGCGGTAGTCCGGATCCACGTCGATGACCCAGTACGGCGCCCAGGTGAACGGCAGCCACCCGAGCCAGTCCGGGGCGAAGCGCACGCGCAGCGAGCCCGGCGCCCCCGGCACCGGCTCGGCCACGCCGATCGACTCGATCCGCTTGCCGTCCTTGCGGGTACAGGCGTTGCGCACCTCGATGCTGCCGTCGGCCTGCGGCGTATAGGTGGCCGTGGTGTCGCGCACGCAATTGCGCTGGAAGAACATCGGCAAGTGCGCCACCTGGTGCCAGGTGCCGGAATAGCGCTGCAGGTCCAGCACCGGTACCGGCATGTTGCGTGGTGGCTGCGCGGTCGCGGCCATCGGGAAAAGCAGGAACGCGAGCAGGACCGTCAGGATCGGGAGCGGCTGGGATCGCATGGGCGTCGCATCGTGCGTGGCGTGCCCCGAAGGTGGCATCCGCGGCGTGAGCGCGCCGTGGTGCCGGTACTTCAGAGTTGCGACTCGACTGGCAGCAGCCGCATCAGCCAGGCCATTGCCCGCTGCGAGGCGGTCGCCGCCGGGTCGCGGGTCCAGGCGTCGCTGCCGTCGCTCCAGCGCAGGCCGCCGCCCGGCTCCAGGGCGACCGACCAGGCCAGGTCGGCTTCGGTCTGGCGCGCGAACAGCGCCGCCAGTTCCGCGGCCAGCTCCGGGTGCCCGACCAGCACGCCCTGTTCGCAGTTGAGCGAGGTCGAGCGCGGATCGAGGTTGTAGGAACCGACGAACGCGCGGTCGCCGTCGAAGACCATCGACTTGGTGTGCAGGCTCGACCCGGACGAGCCGGCCAGGCTGAAGCGCGCCGGCGCGCCGCCGGGCTTGAGTTCCCACAGCCGCACGCCGCCGGCCAGCAGCGGCTTGCGGTAGGGGCTGTAGCCGCCGTGCACCGCGGCCACGTCGTTGGCCGCCAGCGAGTTGGTCAGCACCCGCACGTCCACGCCGCGGGCAGCGGCGTCGAGCAGCTCGCGGGTGCCGCGCTCGCCCGGCACGAAATAGGGCGAGACCACCAGCAGCCGCTGCCGCGTACTGCCGATCTCCGGCAGCAACGCCCGCACCACCTCCGAGCGCTGCTCCGGCGGCAGCCCGGCCTTCATCGGATCGTCGCTGACGAAGCGCCAGTGCGCGCTCCAATGCAGCCGGGTATCCCCGGCCAGCAGGTCCTGCACGGACGGGTCTTCGCGCAGCACCTGCGCGTAGCCGCTGCCGTCCAGCGCGGCCACGCTCTCCTCCAGCACCCGGCGCAGCCGCGCCAGCGCCGTTTCGCTGGCCGCCTCCGGCGACAACTGGGCGATCGGGTAGTTGGACGGCGAGTTCCAGAACCGGTCGAAGTTGGCCACGACCTCGGCGACCACCGGGCCGGCCATGAGCACGTCGAGGTCGACGAAGTTGGGCCCGTCGCTGGCGCCGAAGTACTCGTTGCCCAGGTTGCGGCCACCGACCAGCGCCAGCCGCCCGTCGGCGATCCAGCTCTTGTTGTGCATGCGGTGGTTCAGGCGCTTGAAGCCGGTGGCGAACTCGCCGGCCTTGCCCAGGGTGCCGGAGCGGCTGGCGGTGGGGTTGTACAGCCGCACCTCGACCCGCGGATGCGCGTCCAGCGCGGCCAGGCCGGCATTCTTGGCCCGCGCGTCCAGGTCGTCGACCAGGATGCGCACGCGCACGCCGCGGTCGGCGGCCAGTAGCGCCTGCCGCGCCAGCAGCCGCCCGGTCAGGTCGTCGTGCCAGATGTAGGTCTGCAGGTCGAGGCTGCGGGTGGCCGCCTGGGCGCTGTAGGCGCGCAGCGCATAGGCCTCGGTGCCGTCGGCGACCAGGTGGAAGCCGGACTTGCCCGGATGCGCGGCGGTGGCGGCCGCCACGCGTTCGGCGATCACGCCGTCGGTGGCCGCCGGCAGCGCCTGCTCCAGCGGCAGCTCGGCGCGCGGCGGCAGGCCGGCGCAGCCGGCCAGCAGGCACGCCAGTGCCAACACCCCCCAAGCCGCCACGGTCCGTCCGAAGGCTCCCATCCCCGTCCCTCCCGCCTGGCGGCGCCGGCGCTGCCCGATGGCGACGATCGTCACCGATGCGGTCGCCGCCATACAAGCGCAGCACGAGACCCGCAGGCGTACAGGCCGTGGCAGGACGGCAGTTGCGGGCCGAACGGGCGCGTGGCCACGCCGCGTTTCGCGCACGGGGAGGCGACCGATCCTAGCCGCGCGACCTGCGCGCCTGCTCGCGGGCGGCGCGCAGCCGGTCGAGCTTGTCCTTCAGCTTGATCTCCAGGCCGCGCTCGACCGGTTCGTAGTAGACCCGCTCGCCGATCGCGTCCGGGAAGCCGGTCTGGTCCAGCGCGATCCCGCCCGCGCTGTCGTGGTCGTACTGGTAGCCCTTCGAGTAGCCCAGTTGCTTCATCAGCTTGGTCGGCGCGTTGCGCAGGTGCAGCGGCACCTCGGCGGTGCCGTGCTCGCGCACGTCGGCGCGGGCCGCGTTCCAGGCGTTGTAGGCGGCGTTGGACTTGGCGGTGCTGGCCAGGTAGATCGCGACCTGGGCCAGGGCCAGGTCGCCCTCGGGGCTGCCCAGGCGCTCGTAGGTATCCCAGGCATCGACCGCCATCTGCAGGGCGCGCGGGTCGGCCAGGCCGATGTCCTCCACCGCCATCCGGGTCAGGCGCCGGGCCAGGTAGGCCGGGTCGCAGCCGCCGTCGAGCATGCGCGCCAGCCAGTACACCGCGGCGTCCGGGTTGGAACTGCGCACTGACTTGTGCAGCGCCGAGATCTGGTCGTAGAACTGCTCGCCGCCCTTGTCGAAGCGGCGGGTGCGGTCGGCCAGCACCTGCAGCAGGGTCTGCTCGCTGATCCGTCCGCCCTCGTCGGCGGCCAGTTCGGCGGCGATCTCCAGCAGGGTCAGGGCGCGGCGCACGTCGCCATCGGCGGCACCGGCGATCTCGCGCAGCAGCGCCGCGTCCACTTCGATGCCCTGCCCGCCCAGGCCGCGCTCGCCGTCGTCCAGCGCCCGCCGCAGCGCGCCGACGATGTCGTCCACCGACACCGCCTCCATCACGTGCACGCGGCAGCGCGACAGCAGCGCCGAGTTCAGCTCGAACGAGGGGTTCTCGGTGGTGGCACCGACGAAGACGATGCTGCCGCGCTCGATATGCGGCAGGAACGCGTCCTGCTGGGCCTTGTTGAAGCGGTGCACCTCGTCCACGAACAGCACCGTGCGGCGGCCTTCGGCGAAGCGCTGCGCGGCCTCGGCCAGCACCTGGCGCACTTCGGGCAGGCCCGACAGCACCGCGGAGATCGCGCGGAAATCGGCGTCGGCGTAGCGCGCCAGCAGCAGCGCCAGGGTGGTCTTGCCGCAGCCCGGCGGTCCCCACAGCACCATCGAGTGCACCCGGCCCGACTCCACCGCGCGGCGCAGCGCCGAACCCGGCGCGAGCAGGCGGCGCTGGCCGACCATCTCGTCGAGCGTGCGCGGGCGCATGCGCTCGGCCAGCGGGCGCATGGCGTCCTGGCGGCCGTCGGCCAGCAGGTCGCTTTCGGGATCGGGAGAACGGCGCGCGCGGGTCATGCGGTCATCCTAGGCAGAATCGGCACGGATCGCATGCCTGCCCGTCGTCCCGGCGAACGCCGGGACCCAGTGACTCTCCGCTCTTGTTGCCAGGCCCGGCAAAGCCAAGTCGCTGGGTCCCGGCGTTCGCCGGGACGACGGGCTCACTGGCCGACGACGTCGACATCCCTGCCCGGGGTGAACTGGAACGTGCCGGCGGCGAAGGCCGGGTTGCGCTTCCAGCCCTCGAAGCTGATCTCGGTCTTCTGCCCGACCAGGTCGAGCACCTGCATCCTGGCCAGGCCCTGCGGGCCGAAGCCCAGCCGCGCCATCTGGAAGTTGGCCTCGGCGTCGACCTTCGGGGTCAGGGTCAGCCACTGCAGGCCGTCGCTGGCCGCGGCCTCCTCGCTGACGTCGAACTGGCGGTCCAGCCGCGCCGGGTCGAACAGCGCCACCAGCGGGCTGTTGCGCTCCTCCTCGCCCTGCGCACGCACGCTGGCCTGCTGCAGGTCCGGTTCGTAGACCCACACCTTCTGCCCGTCGGCCACGATCAGCTGGGCGAACGGCTTGACGTACTCCCAGCGGAACAGGCGCGGCGCGGAGACGGCGACCTTGCCGCTGCTGCTCTCCTTGGCGCGGCCGTTGGCGTCGAACACCTGCTGGCTGAACTGCCCTTCCAGGCCCTTCAGGCCGCTGGTGAAGCGGTTCAGCTCGTCGCGGGCGCCGGCGAAGGCGTTGCCGGCGAGGAGCAGTCCGACGGCGAGGGCGAGACGGGGAACGAGGCGCGGGATGCGGAGCATGGTGGCGTCGATTCGATGGATTTGGTTGCGGCCAGTGTGCCGCGCGGAACCTGAACAGGCGGCGGCATGTTCGGGTCTTGTCGACGCACCTTCGGGAACTGCGGCAGGCGTGCCTGTGCCGATGCGGGTCGTGGTCTTGCCCGCCTGCCGTTTGTTGTAGGAGCGGGCATGACCGCGACCCGGGCGTCGAATCGCCAGGGGCGTCACCTGTGCCGACGTCGTCGGGTCGCGGTCATGCCCGCTCCTACACACAAGCCAAGGGCGCCGGCTCAGTCCCGCGGCGGTGGCGGCGCCAGCACGCTGCGGTCGCCGTTGTGCTCGGGCGGGCTGACCACGCCGGCCGCTTCCATCGCCTCGATCAGGCGCGCGGCGCGGTTGTAGCCGATCTTCAGGCGACGCTGCACGCCGGAAATGGACGCGCGGCGGGTTTCGGTGACGATCCGCACGGCCTCGTCGTACAGCGGATCGGACTCGTCCCCGCCCCCGCCGCCGGCCTCGGGCAGACCGGTGGCGCCGACCACCACGCCGTCGCCCATCGTCTGCACCTCGTCCAGCACGCCTTCGACGTAGTCGGCGCGGCCGCTGGCCTTGAGGTGCTCGACCACGCGGTGCACCTCCTCGTCGCTGACGAAGGCGCCGTGGATGCGCTCGGGCATGGCCGTGCCCGGCGGCAGGTAGAGCATGTCGCCATGGCCCAGCAGCGTCTCCGCGCCGGACTGGTCCAGGATCGTGCGCGAATCGATCTTGCTCGAGACCTGGAAGGCGATGCGGGTGGGGATATTGGCCTTGATCAGGCCCGTAATCACGTCCACCGACGGGCGCTGGGTGGCCAGGATCAGGTGGATGCCGGCCGCGCGCGCCTTCTGCGCCAGGCGCGCGATCAGCTCCTCGACCTTCTTGCCGACGATCATCATCATGTCGGCGAATTCGTCGATGAAGATGACGATGAACGGCAGCGGCTCCAGCGGTCGCGGCGCCTCGCCCAGCTCGGGGTTCGGCTTGAACAACGGGTCCATCAGCGGCTGGCCGGCGTCGATGGCGTCCCGGACCTTCTTGTTGAAGCCGGCCAAGTTGCGCACGCCCACCGCGCTCATCAGCTTGTAGCGGCGCTCCATCTCCGCCACGCACCAGCGCAGGCCGTTGGCGGCCTCCTTCATGTCGGTCACGACCGGTGCCAGCAGGTGCGGGATGTCCTGGTAGACGCTCAGTTCGAGCATCTTCGGATCGATCATCAGCATCCGCAGGTCCTTGGGGCTGGCCTTGTACAGCAGGCTCAGGACCATGGCGTTGACCGCCACCGACTTGCCCGAGCCGGTGGTGCCGGCCACCAGCAGGTGCGGCATGCGCGCCAGGTCGGCCACCGTCGGCCGGCCGGCGATGTCCTTGCCCAGGGCCAGGGTCAGCGGGCTGCCGGACTTGTCGTATTCCTTGGAGCGCAGCAGCTCGGAGAGGAAGATCATCTCCCGGCTGGTGTTGGGGATCTCCAGGCCGATCACCGACTTGCCCGGGATCACGTCGACCACGCGCACCGACTTGACCGACAGGCCGCGGGCGATGTCCTTGTCCAGTGAACTGATCTGGCTGACCTTCACCCCCGGCGCCGGCTCCATCTCGAAGCGGGTGATCACCGGGCCCGGGTAGGCGCCGACCACCTGCGCGTCGATGCGGAAATCCTTGAGCTTGAACTCGATCTGCCGCGACAGCGTCTCCAGGGTCTCCTCGGAGTAGCCCTTGACCTGTGGCCTGGGCTCGTCGAGCAGGGCCAGCGGCGGCAGGCCGTCGGGGCTGCCGCCGGCGCCCTGGAACAGCGGGATCTGGGTCTCGCGCTTGGCCCGCTCGCTCTTCTCCACCACCTGCGCGGCCGGCGGCTCGATCCGCACCGGCTCGCGCCGGGCCTGCCTGACCGCCTCGGTCTTGCGGACCTCCTCGCGCTCCTCGCGCATGTCGCGGGTGCGCTTCCATTCCTCGGCCTGGCGGGTCTTGCGCCGCAGCAGGTCCGGCAATGCCAGCACCCCGGCGCCGATCCGCTCCATCACCCAGAACCAGGACAGGCCGGTGGCCAGGGTGACCGAGACCAGCATCAGCACGATCAGGAACATGTTCGCGCCGAGGCTGCCGAAGCCGTTGGACAGCGACTGGCCGACCAGCTTGCCGATCCCGCCGCCGGCCTGGCCGATGTCGCCCACGTACAGCCGCAGGTGCAGCAGGCCCGCCAGCGAGATCAGGAAGCCGACGATCCCGACCAGCCGCAGCGCCGGGCCCAGTTCGTCCTCCTCGCCCAGCCCGAACAGCGCGATCCAGGCCACCGCGCCCAGGATCACCGGCAGGATGAAGGCTGCATAGCCGAAGAACTGGATCAGCAGGTCGGCGATCCAGGCGCCCGCCAGGCCGCCCAGGTTCTGGACCTCCCCGGTGATGCTGCCGCTGTTGGACCCGCTAGGGTCGTCGGGCGAATAGCTGATCAGGCAGGCCAGCAGGTACAGCAGCAGCGGCGCGATCACGATCAGGGCCAGGTCGCGCCAGAGACGCTGCCGCCGCGGGCCGGCGCCGTCGCGTTCGACGCGCGCGCTGCTGCCGCGGCTGGACTTGCTGCGTTCCGTCAATGCCTTGGCCACTTCGACAAATCGATCCGGGGGTCTGGAAGCGCTCGCAGAATGCGACGTTAGGCCTTGATCTTAAATGGTTCTGTCGGCCATTGCCTAGCGGCGTGCACGGGGTCTGCGGCCCCTTCGCCGGATTGGCCGGCGCATGCCCTGCCCCGTCGTCCCGGCGCAAGCCGGGACCCAGCGACTTTCAGGCATCGCAGCCAGGCTTGATGCGGCGGCAAGGCACTGGGTCCCGGCTTGCGCCGGGACGACGGACAGGAAGCGTGGCCGGAGCGTTCCGCTGCTCGCCTTGATTCACCCCGATGCGGCCGCCACTCTATGCGCTGCCTTTTCACTCCCTTTCCGGAACTGCATGTCCGCCACCCGACACTCGCGCCTGCTCATCCTCGGTTCCGGCCCCGCCGGCTGGACCGCCGCCGTCTACGCCGCCCGCGCCAACCTCAAGCCGGTGGTGATCACCGGCCTGCAGCAGGGCGGGCAGCTGATGACCACCACCGAGGTCGACAACTGGCCGGGCGACGCGCACGGGCTGATGGGCCCGGACCTGATGACGCGCATGCAGGCCCATGCCGAGCGCTTCGACACCGAGGTGATCTTCGACCACATCCACACCGCCGACCTGTCGCAGCGGCCGTTCCGGCTGGTCGGCGACAGCGCGACCTACACCTGCGACGCGCTGATCATCGCCACCGGCGCCACCGCCAAGTACCTGGGCATCGAGTCGGAGGAGAAGTTCAAGGGCCGCGGCGTGTCCGCCTGCGCTACCTGCGACGGCTTCTTCTACAAGGACCAGGACGTGGTCGTGGTCGGCGGCGGCAACACCGCCGTGGAGGAGGCGCTGTACCTGTCCAACATCGCCCGCAAGGTCTACCTGGTCCACCGCCGCGACACCCTGCGCGCGGAGAAGATCATGCAGGACAAGCTGTTCGCCAAGATCGAGGCCGGCAGGATCGAGCCGGTCTGGCACCACACCATCGACGAGGTGCTGGGCGACGACGCCGGCGTGACCGGGGTGCGGGTGAAGTCCGCGCTCGACGGCAGCACCCGCGACATCGCCGCGCACGGTTTCTTCGTCGCCATCGGCCACCACCCCAACACCGGCCTGTTCGAGGGCCAGTTGGCGATGGACAACGGCTACCTCGACATCCGCTCCGGCCTGGGCGGCAACGCCACCCAGACCTCGGTGGAGGGCGTGTTCGCTGCCGGCGACGTGGCCGACCAGCACTACCGCCAGGCGATCACCTCGGCCGGCTTCGGCTGCATGGCCGCCCTGGACGCCGAGCGCTACCTCGACAAGGGCGCCTGATGCAGGGCCGCCGCCGTCCGGCTACGGCACGGCGGCGGGCCGGGCATGCGCGCCCGGCGCATGGCCCGGCCACGGCGCCCACGGCGCCACGATGAGTCTGCAGGCGCGCACGCTGGGCGCGTTGGCCGAGGTCGCGGCGGCCGACTGGGACGCCCTGCACGACGGCCGCAATCCGTTCCTGCGCCATGCCTTCTTGGAAGGCCTGGAGCGCCACGGCTGCCTGCGCCCGGAGTGGGGCTGGACCGCCCGCCACCTGACCCTGTGGGACGGCACGAGGCTGGTCGCCGCCGCACCGGGCTACCTCAAGACCAACTCGCACGGCGAGTTCGTGTTCGACCATGCCTGGGCGCATGCCTACGCGCGCCACGGGCTGGACTACTACCCCAAGTGGCTGTTCGCGGTGCCCTACTCGCCGGTTCCCGGGCCGCGCCTGCTGGCCCGCGACGGCGCGGCGCGGCGCGCGCTGCTGGCCGCGATCGCGCACCAGGCCGACGCCGACGGCCTGGCTTCGGCCCACGTCAATTTCCACACCGGGGCCGAGGACGCCCTGTTCGGCGAGGACTGGCTGCCGCGGATCGACGTGCAGTACCACTGGCGCAACCGCGACGGCTGGCGCGACTTCGCCGGCTTCCTGGCGGCGATGGACCACCGGCACCGCAAGAACATCCGCCAGGAGCGGGCCAAGGTGCAGCGTGCCGGGGTCGTGTTCCGCCGCCTGCACGGCGACGAGGCATCGCCGGCCGAACTGGACGCGATCCACCGCTTCTACCTGCAGACCTTCCGCGACTACGGCAACGCTCCGGCGCTGACTCGGGATTTCATCGGACACATTGCACGAGAAATACCTCGCAACATCCTGATAATACTTGCGTATCATGAGGCGATCCCTGTGGCGGGCGCACTCTGCCTGCGCGGCGCGGACACTCTCTACGGCCGCTACTGGGGTGCCGACACCCACCTGCCCGGGCTGCATTTCGAGACCTGCTACTACCAGGGCATCGAGTACTGCCTGGAGCAGGGCCTGGCCCGCTTCGAGCCCGGCGCGCAGGGCGAGCACAAGCTGGCCCGCGGCTTCCTGCCGGCCCTGGTCCGCAGCCGGCACCGCATCGCCGATCCGCAGTTCCGCCAGGCGCTGCGCGACTGGTGCGCCGAGGAAGCGCGCTCGGTGCGACGCTATGCCGCCACGCTGGACGCGCACGGTCCGTTCCGGGATCCGGCGCGGGCCGGCTGACCGACGCCCGGAACCGCGCATGCCCCGCCCCTTCCTGTTGCCCGACGACCCGCACGCGCCGTTCCCGCCGGCGGAGCGCGCCCTGCGCCGGCCCGACGGGCTGCTGGCGGTGGGCGGCGACCTGTCGACGCGGCGCCTGCTGGATGCCTACCGGCACGGGATCTTCCCCTGGTATTCGCAGGGCCAGCCGATCCTGTGGTGGAGCCCGGACCCGCGCCTGGTGTTCCGCACCGACGCGTTGCGCCTGTCCTCGCGCTTCCGCCGCGAACTGCGCCGCAGCCGCTGGCGGGTGTGCGCCGACACCGCCTTCGACACGGTGCTGGCCGCCTGCGCCGACATCCCCCGGCCCGGCCAGCGCGGTACCTGGATCACGCCCGAGATGCGGCAGGCGTACTCGCGCCTGCACCGGCTCGGGCACGCGCATTCGGTCGAAGTGTTCGACGAGGACGGCGGGCTGGCCGGCGGCATCTACGGCGTGGCGATCGGCCGGATGTTCTTCGGCGAGAGCATGTTCAGCGCCCGCTCCGGCGGTTCCAAGGTCGCCCTGGCGGCGCTGGCCCGGTGCCTGGCCGGCTGGGGCTGGCCGCTGATCGACGCCCAGGTCGAGAACCCGCACCTGCTCTCCCTGGGCGCCGAGGCCTGGCCGCGGCCGCGCTTCCTGGAGGCGGTCGCGCACCTGGCCGCGGAACCGGGCGGCACCGGCCGCTGGACGGAGATTTTCGGTACCTGGGAGGCGGTCTCGCTGGCCGGTCCGCAACTCCCGGATTAACGCTTTTTTGCCTTCGCCGCCCAGGTGACGTAAAATCGCGGACTTTCCGCCCCGACCCTGGCAGACCCGGAACCGCATGTCGAAAGACGACTCCATCGAGTTCGAAGGCACCGTCATCGAGACGCTGCCCAACACCACCTTCCGGGTCCGCCTGGAGAACGGGCACGAGATCATCGCCCACATCTCCGGCCGCATGCGCAAGAACTACATCCGTATCCTGACCGGCGACAAGGTGAAGGTCGAGATGACGCCCTACGACCTGACCAAGGGTCGGATCACCTACCGCATGAAGTGACGCGCATCCGCTCGCGATGCGCTCATGGAAGGAAGGCGGCCACTGGCCGCTTTCTTTTTTGGTTCTTGGCCCATTCGAGGGGACGGGCAGGACGGCGAAGGCAACTGCAACCGCAAGAGCGCCTGGGATGGTCGGCTTCGGGCTGAGCCGCGGCAGTGTATTGCGGTCGTCTCGACGGCACATCCCTGTGCCGACTCGCCGACGCGGCCATCCATGGCCGCTGCCGCAACACACCCGCACTGCCACGTCTTCGGGAACGTCAGGGTCGTGGCTCCGTTCCGGTGTCCAGAAGCAACAGCCGTCGTTGCGCCGCCGCGCCGTTCTGTAGGAGCCGGGCTTGCCCGCGACACGACGCCGTTGGCACAGGCAACGCCCTCGTGGTTCCGACGCTCGTGTCGCCGACTGAAGTCAGCTCCTACAGAAAAGCGGTTGCGCCGTGGCGGTTGTAGGAGCCGGGTTCAGCCGGCGACACGACGACCTCGGCACAGGCGACGCCCTCGTGATTCCGACACCCGGGTCGCCAGCAAGCTGGGCTCCTACAGGGAACCGGGACCATCGGACGGCGGCTCCCGGCCGAAGCCAGCGCTATTGCTCCAAAGCCGTAGCGGCCGCCCCGCACTGAAGCCGGTGGTTGGCGACGACACCTGCGCCCGATCCAGCATCCGGTCAGCTCTTCCCGGAGTCGGAAGAAGAACCTTTCTTGCGCGCGGATCCGGCGGGCGCGCTCGGCATGCCGGAAGTCACTCCCACCTGCGACGCAATGACCATGGTCATTGTCACCACAGGCAGATTCGCCGGCGATGGCACGGGGCTAGCCTGACCGCGGTCCAATCCGGACCCCCGAGCCCCCGATCGCCATGAACATCAAGCGCCTCTGCGTCGCCGTGCTGTTCGCCGGTGCCGCCTTCGCCGCCCATGCGGCCGACAATGCCACGCTCACCGATTGCGTCGACCTGGGCAGCGACCAGGAAATCGTGCGCGGCGGGAGCACCAGCAATTTCCTGCTGCGCGACGGCGACAGCCACTACCGCGTCGGACTCGTCAGGAGCTGCGATGCGCTGCCGATCGCCAGCTCGGTCGAAATCACCAGCAACGGCACCCACGACCGGCTCTGCCCCCGGGACAGCACGGTCAAGACCAATCGCGGCTCCTGCGACGTGGGCGACGTCGAAACGCTCGATGCCGAACAGTTCGCCAAGCTCAAGCGGCGCGCCCGCCGCTGACCCCGTTTCCGCGGTACCCGCCGCTTCCCGTCTACCTCGTCGTGGCGGGAAGCGGCGGTATCGTCGGGCCACCGGCCCGCGCGGTTCGGGCCCGCGAGCCCGGCCAGCGAAGCCCGCCGCGCGCGGTCAGACCGTCGCCGGCAACAGCCGCTCCGGCTCGGACTGGCTCTCCACCACCAGCTCGCCATCGCGCACGTCGATGTTGACCCGGCCGCCCTCGACCAGCTTGCCGAACAGCAGCTCGTCGGCCAACGGGCGCTTGATCCGGTCCTGGATCACCCGCGCCATCGGCCGCGCGCCCATCAGCGGATCGAAGCCGTGCTGGGCCAGCCACTCGCGCGCCGTCGGCGAGGCCGACAGCACCACGTGCTTCTCGTTGAGCTGCATCTCCAGCTCGATCAGGAACTTGTCCACCACCCGCAGGATGTGCTCGAAGCCCAGCGCCTGGAACTGCACCACCGCGTCCAGGCGATTGCGGAACTCCGGGCTGAAGCTGCGCCGGATCACTTCCATCGCGTCGGTCGAGTGGTCCTGCTTGGTGAAGCCGATCGAGCGCCGCGAGGCCTGCGCCGCGCCGGCATTGGTGGTCATCACGATCACCACGTTCTTGAAGTTGGCCTCGCGCCCGTTGGTGTCGGTCAGCACGCCGCGGTCCATCACCTGCAGCAGGATGTTGAAGATGTCCGGGTGCGCCTTCTCGACCTCGTCCAGCAGCAGCACGCAGTGCGGGGTCTTGACGATCTTCTCGGTCAGCAGGCCGCCCTGGTCGAAGCCGACATAGCCCGGGGGCGCGCCGATCAGGCGCGACACCGAGTGCGGTTCCATGTACTCGGACATGTCGAAGCGGACCAGCTCGATGCCCAGCTGCAGCGCCAGCTGCTTGGTCACCTCGGTCTTGCCCACGCCGGTGGGGCCGGCGAACAGGAAGTTGCCGATCGGCTTGTCCGGGTTGCCCAGCCCGCTGCGCGCCAGCTTGATGGCCGAGGCCAGGGTCTCGATCGCCGGATCCTGGCCGAAGATCACCATCTTCAGGTTGCGCTCCAGGTGCTGGAGCACGTCCTTGTCGGAGGCGCTGACCTGCTTGGCCGGGATCCGCGCCATCTTGGCGACGATGGTCTCGATCTCCTCGATGTCGATCAGTTCCTTGCGCTGCTCCAGCGGCAGCAGCCGCTGGCGCGCGCCGGCCTCGTCGATCACGTCGATGGCCTTGTCCGGCAGCAGGCGGTCGCCGATGTGCTTGACCGACAGGTCCACCGCCGCCTGCAGCGCCTCGTCGGCGTAGGTCACGCCGTGGTGCGCCTCGTACCGGGGCTTGAGGCCCTGCAGGATCTCGTAGGCCTCGCCCACGGTCGGCTCGACGATGTCGATCTTCTGGAAGCGGCGGGCCAGGGCCCGGTCCTTCTCGAAGATGCCGCGGTATTCCTGGAAGGTGGTAGAACCAATACAGCGCAGGTCGCCCGACGCCAGCGCCGGCTTGATCAGGTTGGACGCGTCCATCGTGCCGCCGCTGGCCGAGCCGGCGCCGATGATGGTGTGGATCTCGTCGATGAACAGGATCGCGCCGGGAATCTTCTTGATCGACGACAGCACGCCCTTCAGGCGCTTCTCGAAGTCGCCGCGGTACTTGGTCCCGGCCACCAGCGCGCCCAGGTCCAGCGCGTAGATCACCGCGTCGGCCAGTACCTCGGGCACGTCGCCCTCGACGATCCGCTTGGCCAGGCCCTCGGCGATGGCGGTCTTGCCCACCCCGGCCTCGCCCACGTACAGCGGGTTGTTCTTGCGCCGGCGGCACAGCACCTGGATGGTGCGCTCGATCTCGTCGGCGCGGCCGACCAGCGGGTCGATCTTGCCGATCCGCGCCTGCTCGTTGAGGTTGCTGGCGTACTCGGCCAGGGCGTCGCCCTTGCCCTCGCCCTCGCCGCCCTCGGCCTTGCCCTCGCCTTCGCCGCCCGGCGCCGGCGAACCGCTGTCCTGCTCGTCGCCGAGCTTGGCGATGCCGTGCGAGAGGTAATTGACCACGTCCAGCCGGGTGACGTCCTGCTGGGTCAGGAAATAGACCGCGTGCGAATCCTTCTCGCCGAAGATGGCGACCAGCACGTTGGCGCCGGTGACCTCCTTCTTGCCCGAGGACTGCACGTGGTAGACCGCGCGCTGCAGCACGCGCTGGAAGCCGAGGGTGGGCTGGGTGTCGCGGCCGTCGTCCTCGGCCAGGCGCGAGACCGAGGCCTCGATGGCCTGGTCCAGTTCGCCGCGCAGGCGGTTGCCGTCCGCACCGCAGGCGCGCAGCACGGCCTGGGCGGAGGGGTTGTCGAGCAGCGCCAGCAGCAGGTGCTCGACCGTCATGAATTCATGCCGTGCTTCGCGCGCGCGCTTGTAGCACTGGCCGATGGTCTGTTCGAGGTCTTTGCTGAACATGGCGGACTCCGGAGCTTTGCCAACAATATGCGGCCTGTCGCCCGGATTTCCACAACCCCCGTGGACCGCAGCGTTCAGCCGGCGGCTTGCCAGGGGTCCGGCGGCGCCGGCCTGGCCGGCCGGTCAGGCCTTTTCCATGGTGCACAGCAGGGGGTGCTGGTTCATCCGCGAGAACTCGTTGACCTGGGCCACCTTGGATTCGGCCACTTCCCGCGTGAAGACCCCGCACACGCCGCGGCCGCGGGTATGCACGTGCAGCATGACCTGGGTGGCCCGCTCCAGGTCCAGGGCGAAGAACTGCTGCAGGACCGCCACCACGAAATCCATCGGGGTGTAGTCGTCGTTGAGCAGGACCACCTGGTACATGGGGGGTGGCGCGACCTCGGGCTTGCCGGGGTCGACCAGGGTGCCGTGCTCGTGTTCGTGGCGGGGCGTATTGGGCATGGCCGCAATTATAAAGGGCGGTGCCGATGGACTCGATCGCGCCGGCTGCCGGACAATGCCCTGCCCGCAACGCCCTACGCCTTCCCCCCGGGAGTCCCATGTCGCCGCCCCGCCTCGCCTGTGCCCTGCTGCTGGCCGCCCTGCCGATCCATGCCCACGCCGCCGGCAAGGAACCGGACCCGGGCGTGGCCCCGCTGCTGGAGCAGCTCGGCTACAGGTACGAGATCGATGGCGACGGCGACTACAAGCTGATCATGGCCATCGAGGACGACGACCGCACCCAGATGGTGTTCGTCCGTTCGCCGGTGGAGAGTTACGGCCGGCACCGCATCCGCGAGATCTGGTCGCCGGCCTACAAGGCCGACGGCGGCACCTTTCCCGCACCGGTCGCCAACCGGCTGCTGGAAGCCTCCAACGACCTCAAGCTGGGCGCCTGGGTCAAGAACGGCGGGTACGCGATGCTGGTGGTGAAGATCGACGCCGATGCCGGTGCCGAGGCGCTGGAACAGGCCATCACCGCGGCGGTGACCAGCGCCGACGAGATGGAGCGGGAACTCGCCGGCGACCTGGCCAGCGACGAGTTCTGAGCATGGCTGCCCCCCTGCTGCCCGGCCACGGCTGGCGCCCGGACGTGACCGTGGCCAGCGTCGTCGCCCGCGACGGCCGCCTGCTGCTGGTCGAGGAGCGCATCGACGGCCGCCTGGTGCTGAACCAGCCCGCCGGCCACCTGGAACCCGGCGAGAGCCTGGCCCAGGCCGCGGTCCGCGAGACCCGCGAGGAGACCGGCTGGGACATCGCCCTGGACGCGTTCATCGGCGCCTACCAGTGGACCGCGCCGGGCGGGCAGCCGTACCTGCGCTTCGCCTTCGCCGGCCGGGCGCTGGCGCACGACCCGGCGCTGCGGCTGGACGACGGCATCGAGCGCGCGGTCTGGCTGACGCCGGCGGAACTGCGCGCCCGCAGCGACCACCACCGCAGCCCGCTGGTCTGGCAGGTGGCCGCCGACTGGCTGGCCGGGCGGCGCCATCCGCTGTCGCTGGTCCAGGCCCTGTGAGCGCTGCGGGCGCCCGGGGCCGATCGCGATGAGCGTGCCGCGCACCGTGGTCGGCGTCTCAGGCGGCGTCGACTCCTCGGTCGCCGCCTGGCTGCTGGTGCAGGCCGGCGAACCGCTGGCCGGACTGTTCATGCAGAACTGGGACGACGACGGCAGCGGCGAATGCCGGGCCGAGGACGACCGCCGCGACGCGGTCGCGGTCTGCGGCCGGCTCGGCATCCCGTTCCACTTCCGCGACTTCTCGAAGGAGTACTGGGCGGGGGTGTTCGAGCATTTCCTGGCCGAATACGCCGCCGGGCGCACGCCCAACCCCGACGTGCTGTGCAACCGCGAGGTCAAGTTCAAGCACTTCCTCGACGCGGCGCGCGAGCTCGGCGCCGAGCGCATCGCCACCGGCCACTACGCGCAGGTCGCGCGCGCGGGCGGGCGCTGGCGGCTGCTGCGCGGCGCCGACCGCGACAAGGACCAGAGCTACTTCCTGCACCAGCTCGGCCAGGAACAGCTGGCGGCCACCCTGTTCCCGATCGGCCACCTGCCCAAGGCGCAGGTGCGGACGACCGCGCGCGAGGCCGGCCTGCCGACCCACGCGAAGAAGGATTCGACCGGGATCTGCTTCATCGGCGAGCGCGACTTCCGCGAGTTCCTCGGCCGCTGGCTGCCGGCCCGGCCGGGCGAGATCCGCGACCCGCACGGGGTCAGGGTCGGCGAGCATCCGGGCGTGTTCTATTTCACCCTCGGCCAGCGCGAGGGGCTGGCCATCGGCGGCGTGCGCGGCCGCGCCGCCGCGCCGTGGTACGTGGTCGGCAAGGACGTGGCCGGCAACGTGCTGTACGTGGACCAGGACCGCGACAGCCCGTGGCTGCTGTCGCGGGCGCTGCGCAGCGAAACGATGCACTGGATCGAGGGCGCGGCGCCGGCACGGGAGTTCGACTGCGCCGCGCAGGTCCGCTACCGCCAGCAGGAAGAGCCGTGCCGGGTGCGTGTCGACGACGACGGCACGGTGTCGGTGCGCTTCGCGCGCGCCCAGCGCGCCGCCACGCCGGGCCAGTCGCTGGTGCTGTACGACGGCCCGGCCTGCCTGGGCGGCGCGGTGATCGATTCCACCGACGCGCCGGTGCCGGGCGTGCAGGAGCGGGCATGACCGCGACACGGGCGTCGGAATCGTGACGGCGTCGCCTGTGCCGACGGCGTCGTGTCGCGGTCATGCCCGCTCCTACAACAGCCAAAGCCTCCCCTCCCCGACCCTACGGACGTAGGAATCACGAGGACGTCGCCGTGCCGACTGAAGCGCCGCGTCCTTTTTGTAGGAGCCGGGTTCAGCCGGCGACACGCCACGCCGGCACAGGCGACTCCTTCATGGTTCCGACGCCCGTGCCGCCGGCTGAACCCGGCTCCTACACACACACGGAAGCGGTACGTGCGCGGCGACCATCGCGCCCGCCCGGTTAGAATGCCGCGCATGAGCCATTCCTACGACGACCGCGTGCTGGCCCTGGCCGGCCTGGCCCAGGCGCTGCAGCAGGTGCGCCGCATCGCCGAGACCGGGCAGAGCGAGACCGATGCCGCGCAGCCGGTGCTGGACAGCGTGTTCCGCATCGACGCCGACTCCACCGAGCAGATCTACGGCGGCCGCCGCGCGCTCGAACCCGGCCTGCGCGCCCTCGCCGACTACCTGTCCAACCGCGGCAACGACCCGTTGCTGCCGCGGCTGGCGCTGGCGACCGTGCAGCTGGAGCGCCGCTTCTCCAGCGAATCCAACACCCTGGCCGCCGTGGCCAACGGCATCGCCAGCATCGCGCCGCAGGCCGAAGCGCAGGGCAGCGCCCATCCGGACGTGCTGGCCGCGCTCGGCGGGCTGTACGCCGACACCATCAGCCACCTGCGCCCGCGGATCATGGTCCAGGGCAACCCGCACTACCTCGGCCAGCCCGGGGTGGTATCGGAGATCCGCGCCCTGCTGCTGGCCGCGGTCCGCTCGGCGATGCTGTGGCGCCAGCTCGGCGGCAGCCAGTGGCAGTTCCTGCTGGCGCGACGGGCACTGGCCGAGGCGGTCGACCGCCAGCTGCCCTGAGCGGCACGTGCGCCGCCATGCCGGCATGCGCCCGCGGGTGACCGGCATCCCGTTCCGGCGCCGGCATCCCGCGGCGAACTAAAGGCGACCGCGGGGCGGCCGATACTGCGAACGTGGTTCCGCAGAGATCGCCCATGGACTCCCGATTGCTCATCCGCATGGCCGCGCCGCTGGCGCTGACCCTCCTCGCTCCCCTCGCCGTCGGCCTCGAATGGCCGCCCGCGGTCCGCTGGGCGATCCTGACCACCCTGACCCTGAGCTGGTTCGGCTTCGCCGCCTGGCTGCTGCTGCGCGGTGCCGTTCCGGCGCACTCGCCCGAGCACCAGCGCGTGGTCCGCGAGCAGGAACAGCTGCTCGGCGAGCTGCGCAGCTTCGTCGGCAAGGAGATCGACGGCTCCCGCCACGAGGTCGAGCGGGCCCGCGAGCTGATCCGCCAGGCCGTCGCCGGCCTGGGCGGCAGCTTCGAGGCGATGAACCGCAAGTCGCGCCAGCAGAGCGGCGCGATGGCCCGGATCATCGCCGACCAGGACGGCGCCGGCGGGGTCGACGTGGCCCGCTTCGCCCAGCACGCCAGCTCGCGCATGGAGCAGCTGGTGGAGGCGCTGGAGCAGGTCGCCGGGCAGAGCACCGTCACCGTGCAGCACATCGACCAGATGGCCCAGCACCTGGACGGCATCTTCGCCCTGCTCGAGGATGTCAAGTCGATCGCCGACCAGACCAACCTGCTGGCGCTCAACGCGGCCATCGAAGCCGCCCGCGCCGGCGAGGCCGGCCGCGGCTTCGCGGTGGTCGCCGACGAGGTGCGCAACCTGTCCGAGCGCTCGACCACCTTCAACGAGCAGATCCGCAAGCTGGCGCACAGCTCCAAGGACGCCATCGCCAAGGTCCGCGAAACGGTCACCCAGATGGCCTCGCGCGACCTGGACCGCTCCCGCGAGGCGCGCGCCGAGGCGGCGCAAATGCTGCAGAACGTGGCCGCGATCAACAGCTCGCTGGGCGACGGCATGCGCGAGATCTCCGAGTGCGGCCGCGCCATCGACGGCTCCGTCGCCGAGGCGGTGCGCGCCCTGCAGTTCGAGGACATCGCCACCCAGGCCCTGGGCGGCGCCCACGTCCACCTGGACCGCCTGGATGCGATCAACCGCGAGGCGCTGGCACTGCAGGACCTGCTCCACCGCAGCAACGTCGGCGACGAGGACCTGCTGCGCGCCCTGCAGCGCCTGGGCCAGCGCCTGCGCGACCTGCGCGGCGAATGGGAGACCCCGCCGCACAAGCCGGTCGCCCAGCAGAACATGGGTGCGGGCACGGTCGAGCTGTTCTGAGCACGGGCGATCCCGTGATGCAGCCGCGGTCCCTGCCGACCGCCTCCACCGCCAGGCCCCGGCTGCACCACGCCGGGGCCTTCGCCCGTGCCGGGAGCGCGACGGCCATGGAAGACGAACAGCAAGCCCCGGCCTTGCGGCCGGTGGACGCCGCGGCGCCCGGGGGCATCGAAGGCGCCGGGGAAGCGCCGGTCGGCAAGGCCGCGCTGCTGCGCCTGGAGCAGCTGGCCCTGCGGGAACTGGCCGCCGCCCGCCCGCTCGCCAGCGCCGGGCAGGATCCGGCGGACACGCTGCTGGCCTGCATCCGCTGGGACCTGGATTCGCCGGTGCGCTGAGCACGGCGGGGCTGCGCGGCGCATATGCGCGCCGGTCGTTGGCAGACCGGCTCTGGCGGTGTCTGTCGTCCTGCAGGAGCCAACTTCGGCGACACGGGCGTCGGGATCATGAGGACGTCGACTGTGCCGACGGCGTCGTGTCGCCGGCTGAACCCGGCTCCTACAACAGCTGCGGCGTCGCGCTTCTTTTGCAGGAGCCGGCATGACGGCGACACGAGCGTCGGAACCACGAGGCAGTCGCCTGTGCCGACGCGGCGTGTCGCCAGCATGACAGGCTCCCGCGACGGCAAGGCCAAGGCCGCCTTTCGCGGCCGTCAGTGGCTGCGACCGGCCAGGTTAGGGATCCAGCCGGTGGTGACCGGCTCGCCCGACAGATGGCGCAGCCACTGCGCCAGTTCCCGCGGCGGCAGCGGACGCGTGTACAGGTAGCCCTGGATCTCGTCGCAGCCCCAGCGGGCCAGCTGGGCCTGTTCCTCCAGCGTCTCCACCCCTTCGGCCACCACCCGCATGCCCAGCGCGTGGCCGATGTGGATGATCGCCTGGGTGACCTCGCCGGCGTTGGGGTCGCGCAGCATGTCGGTGACGAAGCTGCGGTCGATCTTGAGCCGCTGCACCGGGAAGCGGTTGAGGTACTGCAGGTTGGAGAAGCCGGTGCCGAAGTCGTCGACCGCCAGTTGCACGCCGTTGCGCTCGAACACCTGGAAGCAGTGGCGCAGGCTGTCGCTGTCGAGGATCAGCGCCGATTCGGTCAGCTCCAGCTCCAGCCGCCCCGGCGGCCAGCCGGCGCGCTGGCACAGGGTCACCACCCGCTCGGCGAAGCCGCGGTCGCGCAGCTGCACGCCCGAGACGTTGACCGCGATGCGGCCGAAATCCAGCCCCGCCGCGTGCCAGGCCACCGCCTGGCGGCAGGCCTGGGCGATCACCCATTCGCCCAGGCGGACGATTTCCCCGCACTGCTCGGCGATCGGGATGAACTCGGCCGGATGGCAGGCACCGGCCGGCCGGTGCCAGCGCAGCAGCGCCTCCACGCCCGGCGCCTGGCCGTCGCGGATGCTGACCTGCGGTTGGTAGACCAGGGTGAATTCCTCGCGCTCCAGCGCGCCGCGCAGGCTGTGCTCGATCTCCAGCCGGCGCCGGGTCTGGCGCTGGATCTCCTCGTTGTGCAGCTGCCAGCTGTTGCGGCCGCGCTCGCGCGCCACCCGCAGCGCGGCGTGGGCGGCGCGCAGCAGGTCGTCGAACACGCAGCCGTCGCTGCCCAGCAGGGCGATGCCGGCGCTGGCGCCGACCTTGAGCTGTTCGCTGCCGAAGGCCAGCGGTTCGGACAGGGCCGCGATCAGGCGCCCGGCCAGGGCTTCGGCCGCGGCATGGTCGGCCCCGCGCAGCACCACCAGGAATTCATCGCCGCCCAGGCGCCCGAACAGCTCGCCATTGCCCAGTGCGTGGTGCATGCGGCCGGCGGCGGCCTTGAGCATGGCGTCGCCGGCGGCGTGGCCGAAGGAATCGTTGATGCTCTTGAACCCGTCCAGGTCCAGCAGCAGCAGCGCCAGCCCGCTGCCGTCGGCGCGGTCCTGGCTGGCGGCGATCGCCTCCTCGGTCTGTGCGCGCAGCAGGAAGCGGTTCGGCAGGCCGGTCAGCAGGTCGTAGTGGGACAGCAGTTCGATCCGCTCGCTGGTCTCGCGTTCGCGGGTGATGTCGCGGTACAGGGCCACCAGCCGCGGCGCTAGTCCCGGGCGGCTGTCCATCTCCACCAGTACCTGCACCCACACGCGCTGGCCGCTGTGGCGGTAGAAGCACAGTTCCAGCTGCTCCGGCGGTCCGCCGGCGGCCAGGCGCTGCAGCGCGCCCTCGAACGCTTCGCGCGAATCGCGCGTGTACAGGGCCAGCGCATCGTCCAGGGTCAGCGGCCCGGGCGGCATGCCGTGGATCCGGTAGCACTCCTCGGTCCACTGCACGCGGCGGCCCGCCGGCTCGATCTCGCAGCCGCCGATGTGGCCGAGCGAGGACACCCGGTCCAGCAGCTCGGTGCGCCAGCGCAGCAGCGCGTCGGCGCGGCGCTGCGCGGTCACGTCCTGGACCTGGCCGAGCACGCGCACGATGTGGCCGTGGCCGTCCTGCTCGGGCCGCGCCCAGGCCTGCAGGTGCAGCGGCGCGCCCTGCGCGTCCTCCAGCTCGAGGTCGAAGTGCACCGGCTGGCCATCGCGGCGCATCCGCCGCCAGGCCTGGCGCAGCGTGGCCGCGGCCGGGCGCGTCAGGCGCCGCAGCCAGGCCCGGGCCGTGTCGTGCTGGCGCTGGGCGTGGCCGGTGAGCCGGTACAGGTCGCGCGGCCACCAGCCGGTGTCGGTGCGCGGGTCCCAGGACCACGGCACCATCGCGGCGATGCGCTGGATCTCCTCCAGCAGCGACTGCTGCTTGCGCAGCTCGCCCTCCAGCTGCTTCTGCTCGTCGATCGCGGTATGGGTGCCGACCATCCGCAGCGGCCGGCCGTCGGCCGACCAGGCCACCACCCGGCCGCTGTCGCGGACCCAGCGCCAGCTGCCGTCGCAGTGGCGCACGCGGTGCTCGCCCACGTAGACATCGCTGCGCCCGTCCAGGTGCGCGCGCACGCTCTGGCGCACGCGCTCGATGTCGTCCGGATGGACCAGGGACAGGGCCGATTCCAGGCTGGTGTCGGGCGCGTCCTCGACCGTGTAGCCGAGCATCGCCAGCCAGCTTTCGGAACGGAAGATGCGGTTGGCGGCGATGTCCCAGTCCCACAGGCCGTGGCCGGCGCTGTCCAGCGCCACCTGCCAGCGGCCGTTGCCCTCCGGGTCGGGAATACCAAGGGTGTAGGCCAGCACCCCGCCTTCCGGGGCGCGCACCGCGCGCAGCCAGCCGTCGAGCCGCCGCTGCGGCCCGGGCAGGCTGCACGGCAGCGTCTGCAGGCCGCCGGCGGCCAGCAGCTCGCGCAGGTCGCGCAGCACCGGCGCATAGCGGGCAGCCGCGTCCTGCAGGCCGAGCGCCTGCGCCGCCGGGTTGGCCGCCAGCGGCATACCATCGCGGTCCAGCACCAGCAGCGCGCTGTCGATCGGATGCTGCATCAGGCTCGCGATCGCGCCTGGATCCACGCTGCACTCCATGCCTTTGCGCCCGGGTACCGGGCCGTCAAGCAGGTAACGGCCGCCCCGGCCGAATGTTGAGCCCGTGGCGCGGCGGGGAGCGCTGATATGCTTTGCGGGCCGTCCACGGGGGAACCATGTCGCAGCAGGACCAACCAGGGGAACGCCGTGCTCCGCCGACGGCAGGCCGGCCGGTGGCGGCGCCGATAGCGCGCGGCCTGGTCTGGCGCATCCCCCTGTTCCATATCCTGTTCGGGATCTGCTGGATCCTGTTCAGCGACCAGGCCATCGGCGCGCTGGTCTCCGACGCCCAGACCATCACCCGCCTGCAGAGCTGGAAGGGCACGGCCTACATGGTCGCCACCGGCGCGCTGCTGTACCTGCTGCTGCGCCCGCTGGTGGAGCGGCTGCTGGAGGCGCAGCAGCGGATCATGGACTCGGAGGCCCGCTACCGCGAGATGTTCGAGGCCAACCCCAGCCCGATGTGGACCTACGACCTGGACACGCTGCGGATCCTGGATTCGAACCCGGCGGCGAGCGCGTTCCTGGGCTGGTCGCGCGGCGAACTGCGCGGCATGGAGATGCACATGCTGTGGCCGGCCGAGGAGCGCCCGCGCTTCGACGCCGGGGTGGCGGCGATCCGCGCCGCGCCGGACCAGCCCTATGCGCGCATCGAGCGGCTGCGGGTCGGCGACGGCGGCCATCGCGACGTGGAGATGCGCAGTTCGGAACTGGTCTTCTCCGGCGGCAACCGGACCCGTCTCATCGTCATGTACGACCGCACCGCCGAACTGCAGTCGCAGCGCTCGCGCGAGCAGGCCATGGCCCGGCTGCAGGAGGCGCAGCGGCTGGCGCGGCTGGGCTCGTTCGAGATCGACGCGCGCACCCGGCGCGGCCATTTCTGCCAGATCCTGCAGCGCCTGGTCGGCCACAACGCCGCCGACGGCCGCCCGTGCGCGCTGCAGGACGTGCTGGTGGCGGCCAACCCCGTCACCCAGGCCCGGCTGGAGCAGATGCTGGACGAACTGGCCGGCGGCCAGGCGCAGAAGATGGACGTGCTGCTGCCGTTCCTCGGCCCCGGCGGCCACGAGCGGCTGCTGCGCCTGCGCGTGCAGTGCGTGGAGGAGGACCGCCGCCGGCTCCTGCGCGGCACCGCCCAGGACGTCACCGAGGAGCAGCAGACCCGGCGCCTGCTGGGCGAGCGCGAGCAGCAGTTCTCCGAGCTGATGCGGATCCTGCCGGACGGGGTGATGATCCTGTCCGGCGAGCACGTGATCTACGCCAACCCGGCCTGCGCCGGCATGTTCGGCCGCAAGAGCGAGATGCTGCTGGGCGAGCCGCTGTCCGCGCTGGTGGAGCCGGCCGACCTGCCGCCGCTGCGCGACTACCTGGCCGGGCAAGGCCAGGAACCTTCGCCGAACATGCTGCGCGCCGACGGCAGCGCCTTCCGCGTCGCCCTGTCCTACAGCAACGCGCGCTACGGCGGCCAGGACTGCAAGCTGCTGGTGGTGCGCGACCTCAGCGAGCCCGAACGCATGCGCATCGCCCTGGCCGCCAGCAACCAGGAACTGCAGGCGATGGGCCGGCAGCTGTTCACCGCCCAGGAGGACGAGCGCCGGGCGATCTCGCGCGAGCTGCACGACGACATCGGCCAGGCGATCACCGCGATGAAGCTGTCGGCGCACGCGGCCATGTCCGAGGACGACGGCGCGCGCCGGCTCGAGGACCTGCAGCTGCTGGCCGGGACCGCCGACGCCACCCTCGACAAGCTGCGCAACCTGTCCATGCTGCTGCGCCCGCCGCAACTCGATGCGCTGGGGCTGGAAGCGGCGCTGCGCTGGCATGCGGGCGTGCTGATGCGCAACTCACCGGTGCAGCTGGACGTGGACATCCGCCCGCTGCCGCAGCGCCCGGAGCGCGAGATCGAACAGACCTGCTTCCGCATCGCCCAGGAAGGACTGACCAACGTGCTGCGGCATGCCGGCGCCCGCAGCGTCAGCCTGGCCCTGGCCGACATGGACGGCGACTGGCTCGACCTGCGGATCGAGGACGACGGGCGCGGCTTCGAGCCCGCCGACGCCCACGGCCTGGGCCTGGTGATCATGCGCGAGCGCGCGCAGAGCGTCGGCGGGCAACTGCGCATCGACACCATGCCCGGGCGCGGCACCCGCATCCACCTGCAGCTGCCCTACGGCCAGCCGACCGTGCACTGACCGCCATGTCCATGCACCTGCCCTTCCTGCCGCCCGCCGATTCTCCGCCGCCCACCCGCCTCGGCGCGGGCCACCCGGCGCTGCAGGCCATGGTCGAGGAGGCCGTGGCCGGCGGCCGCGAGCTGATGCTGGTGCACCTGGACATCGACCACTTCGCCTCGGTCAACGAGAACATGAGCGTGGCCGTGGGCGACCTGGCGCTGGAACTGCTGGCGCGGCGCCTGGACCACTGGCTGCAGGGCCGCGGCCGGCTCTGGCGGCACGGCAGCGACGAGTTCATCGCCGCCCTCCAGCTGGACAAGGACGGCCCCGACGCGACCGACGCGGCCTGGGAACTGCAGCGCGAGGCGGAACTGCCGCTGAGCGTGCTGCCCTACACCCTGTTCCTGTCGGTGAAGCTCGGCATCAGCCTGTGCCCGCAGCACGCGCAGGACAGCGATGGCCTGCTGCGCCTGGCCGAGATCGCCGCCCGCCAGGCCACCCACGGCGACGAGCGCATCCAGTTCTACGGTGGCCAGAGCCTGCAGAGCGTCCACAACGAGAGCATGATCGCGCGGCAGATCGTCGATGCGGTCCCCAACGGCGAGCTGCGCCTGCGCTTCCAGCCGGAGATCAGTGCCCGCGACGGCCGCGTGATCGGCATGGAGGCGCTGCTGCGCTGGCAGTCGCCGACCCTGGGCATGCTGGTGCCCGAGCGCTTCATGCCCACCGCCGAACGGCTGGGCGTGATCGTGCAGATCGGCGGCTGGGTGCTGGAGAACGCGATCGAGCAGGTGCGGCAGTGGCGCGAGTCGGGCTTCGACGACCTGTTCGTGACGGTCAACGTCTCGACCCTGCAGCTGCAGCGTCCCGGATTCGCCGACGAGGTGCTGGCGCTGCTGCGTCGCGCCGGGGTGCCGCCGGAATGCCTGGTGCTGGAGATCAACGAGAGCGCGCTGGCAGCCAACGTCACCCCGGTGTACGAGGGGGTAGTCGCGCTGCGCCGCGAGGGCGTGGGCCTGGCGCTGGACAACTTCGGCACCGGCGATTCGAGCCTCAGCTCGCTGGTCCGCTATCCGGTGGACAAGCTCAAGATCGACCGCAGCTTCATCCGCAGCTCGCCGGCCGGCGAGCGCGAGACGGCGATCGTGCGCGCGATCATCGCCATGGGCCACCAGCTGAACATGAAGGTCGTCGCCAACGGGGTCGAGACCGAGGCGCAGCTGGGCTACCTGCGCCGCAGCGACTGCGACATGTTCCAGGGCTACCTGTTCGGCGAACCGATGCCGGCCGATACCGCCGGCCTGACCCTGCGCCGCCGCTACCTGCGCCCGGAGCTGTTCGCGGTCAGCAAGCCGGACCTGACCCTGCTGCTGGTCGACGACGAGGAGAACGTGCTGCGCTCGCTGGTGCGCCTGTTCCGCCGCGACGGCTACCGGATCCTGGCCGCGGGCAACGTGCGCGACGCCTTCGACCTGCTGGCCACCAACGAGGTGCAGGTGATCCTGTCGGACCAGCGCATGTCGGACATGAGCGGCACCGAGTTCCTGGGCCGGGTGAAGATGCTCTACCCCGACACCGTGCGCATGGTCCTGTCCGGCTACACCGACCTGGCCACGGTCACCGACGCGATCAACCGCGGCGCGATCTACCGATTCCTGACCAAGCCCTGGAACGACGACGAGCTGCGCGAGCACATCCGCCAGGCGTTCCGCACCCACCAGGAGCGGCAGCCGCTGGCCAGCGGGCCGTAGGCCGTCCATTCGCCGTCGTCCCCGCACAGGCGGGGGTCCAGTGACTTTCTGCTCTTGAAGCGGGGCTTCGGTTCGGACGGGGTCGTGTTGTCTCAGGAGCAGAAGCGCTGGCTCCGGAGGGGGCCGTCGTGCCCAAGGGGGGTCTGGCGCATCGCTCCGCTGCGGCGTCCTGCCTCCGAGTCGCGAACGCAGCACATCCCTGTGCTGCTTGCGCCAGACCCCCTGGGCACGACGGCCTCGGGAGCTTCGGGGGCGTGGCTTCGATCTGGGAGCAACAGCAACGGCAAAGGCACCCCTCCCCGGCCCTCCCCTTCGCCTTCGAAAGGGAGGGGGAAAATCCGCGACGGCGCTGCTTTCTGTAGGAGCGGGCATGACCGCGACACGGGCGTCGGAATCAGGAGGGCGTCGCCTGGGCCGATGGCGTCGGGTCGCGGTCATGCCCGCTCCTACAAAAGCCTACGCTGCTCATCGTCTGTGAACGGAGCCACGACCTGGAAGCTCCCGGAGACGTGGCGGGCCGGGGGTATTGCGGCAGTGGCCATGGATGGCCACGTCGGCTCAAAACAGCAGCCGTCCGAACGGCAGCTGTCGAGATCAACCCGCCGCGGCCGCCGCGCGCGGCTGTCGCACCGGCAGCACGATGCGGAAGCGCGAGCCGTCGCCCAGGCGGCTGTCCACGTCGATCCGGCCGTGGTGCTTGGCGACGATGCCGTAGGAGATCGACAGCCCCAGCCCGGTGCCCTTGCCCACCGGCTTGGTGGTGAAGAACGGATCGAAGATCCGCTGCTGGAATTCCGGCGGGATGCCGGGGCCGCTGTCGGCGATCTCGACCCAGACGTGATCGCCCTCGTGCCCGGTCGAGACCCGGATCGTGCCGCGCTCGCCGATCGACTGGCCGGCGTTGATCAGGATGTTCATGAACACCTGGTTCAACTCCGACGGCAGGCACTCCACCGGTGGCAGCGTGCCGTAGTGCTTCTCCAGGGTGGTGTTGTACTTGAGCTCGTTCCAGATGATGTTGAGGGTGGATTCCAGGCCGGCGTGGATGTCGACCAGCTTCCACGACTCGTCGCGCTCGCTGCGCGAGAAGTCCTTCAGGTCGCGAACGATCCGGGTCACCCGCTCGATGCCCTCGCGCGACTCGGTCATCAGCTGCGGCAGGTCGCGGCTGATGAAGTCGATGTCCAGGCGCTCGCGGGTCTGGTCGATCTCCGGGATCGACGCGCGCGGGTCGGACGAGCGCAGCGCGCGCTCGTAGGCCTCGATCAGCGCGAACAGGCTGTGCAGGTATTCCTGCAGGCTGCCCAGGTTCGAGTGCACGTAGCCGATCGGGTTGTTGATCTCGTGGG
The DNA here is from genome assembly GCF_000972865.1 of Pseudoxanthomonas suwonensis. Taxonomy (NCBI): domain Bacteria; kingdom Pseudomonadati; phylum Pseudomonadota; class Gammaproteobacteria; order Lysobacterales; family Lysobacteraceae; genus Pseudoxanthomonas; species Pseudoxanthomonas suwonensis. Next base: position 3,781,083 of record NZ_CP011144.1, on the reverse strand, counting down.
CCACGCCGGCGGCCAGCTGGCCGATCGAGGCCAGCTTCTCCGACTGCAGCAGCTTCTCCTGGGCCGCGGTCAGGCGCACGTTCAGTTCGGCGTGCTGGCGCAGCAGGTCCTGCTCGTAGACGCGGATCTGCCGCAGGTCCTGCATCACGACCAGGAAATGGCCGTGCTCGGCTTCGTCGAAGTAGACGTGGACCATGAGGATGGCGTCCTGCCCGAACGACAGGTGGCCGCTCCAGCGCCCGCCCGAGCGTGCGCCGCTCAGCGCGTCCCGCGGCAGCAACTGCTCCAGGGTCAGCCCGCTGGCCAGCTCGCGCGGGTAGCAGGCCTTGCACAGCTTGTGCGCGGAAGGATTGGCGTACAGCAGCCGGCTGCCGGCGTCGTACAGCAGCACGCCCTCGAGCATGCGGTCGCTCAGGCCCTGGAGGGTGTGGATCGAAGGCACGCGGCCTTCGTCGGGGAGTTCGGTCACGGCGCTGCCAGGCAAGTTTCGCAGCGTCCGATTCTAATGGCGTGTCCGGCGGCGCGCGCGGTCGGCGTGGCGGCGACGGTCACACCACCGCGAGTTCGCGGCGTGCCTGCAGCTGCTGGGCCTGTCCTTGCGCGTCGTAGGCCGGCGCGCTCTCGGCGCGGCCGAGATGGCGCAGGGCCCAGTTGACCTCGCGCCGGCGGCGGGCCAGCAGCGCGCCGTTGCTGCGGTTGGCCTCGGCCAGTTCGGCCAGGCGCTCGCCGAGGCCATCGGGCAGGTCGGCCTCCAGATGGCGCAGCGCCTGCAGCTTGTCTTGGGTCGAGCGCACCAGCAGTTCGATGTCGTGGTCCAGCAGCGCGCGGCGTTCGTCGGCCAGCGCGGCGGCCAGCCGGTCGAGCGCGTCGTCGCTGGCGACCGCCGGCTGCATCGGTCAGCCGCCCAGCTGCTCGTCCAGGTCCAGCATGCGCTCGGCGATCTTCGCCGGGTCGATGCGGTAGCTGCCCGACTCCAGCGCCTGCTTGACCTCGGCCACGCGGGCCTGGTCCACCGCCGGGGCGGCGGCCAGCTCGCGCTGCAGCGCCTGCAGGCTGGCGGCCTCGCCGGTCAGGCGCAGGCTGTCGACGGGCCGGCTGGCCTCGACCGGGCTGGAGCGATCGCCGCCGGCGACGGCGACACGGCCGCCGACGGGACCGGTGCTGTGCACCGCGGGAGGCGGGGTGCCTTCGATCTTGTGGCTCATGGCGGTGATCCTTGCATTACGGGCTACGCCGGGGGTATCGGCAGGGGTCTGGGGGAACTTTAGGGGCAAGTCGGGAAATTTTTCACGGCGGCGGTCAGCGGGTCACCCAGACCTCGCCGTCGGGACCGACGCGTCCCTGCAGCACGCGGCGGGACGACAGGTTCTCCACCGAGACCCGCTCGTCCTCGCCGGCGTCGCCCAGGGCGCGGCCGGCGACCCGGACCTCGACCCCGCCACGACGCGAGACCAGCGCCACCTGGTCGCCACGGCGCACCAGCCGCGGCGCGGCCAGGTCGCCGGCGGTGAGCACGCTGCCGGCAGCCAGCGTACGCCGCGCCACCCGGCCGATGGCCTGGGCCGGATCGGCCACCGCCGCGCCGGCGATCCGCGACGCGTCGCGGGTCTCGGCGACCAGCGCGTCGGCACCGATGGCCTCGCCTGCGGCCACGCCGCGGGCCAGCACCAGCACCGTCTGGCTGCGCCGGGTCTTCACCGGCACGAACAGCCGCCAGCCGTCCGGGCAGGCCACCTCGACCGTGCCGGCCGACGCCTGCCGCGCCTGCAGCGCCTGGCCGCAGGCCGGCATGCGCAACGCCGGGTCCAGGCTGGCCTCGGCCTGCCCGCCCGGCACCGCACCCAGCGCGGCGGCGCGGATCGACTCCACCGGCTGGAAGCCGCCGGCGGCCAGCGCCACCGTCATCGGCAGTCCCAGCAGGAACATGAGGGTGCAGCGCAGCAGGGTCATGGCGGCCTCGGCACGGAATGGCGCGCAGGACCATGCAAGCGCCATGCCGCGGCGCCCGCTCAAGCCGCCGCCGCGGCCGCCGATACCGGGCTCATGTCGCACAACCTGCTCAACCGCATCGACCAGCGCACCCGGCTGGCCGGCCACAACCGCCTGGCGCTGCTGCTGTTCCGGCTCGGCGGCCGCCAGCTGTTCGGGGTCAACGTGTTCAAGGTGCAGGAGGTGCTGCGCCGCCCGTCGCTGTTCCAGCTGCCCGGGCTGCCGGCGCAGTTCGCCGGGGTGGCCGACGTGCGCGGCCGCTCGGTGCCGGTGCTGGACCTGGGGCTGGCCATCGGCCATCCCGAGCGGCATCCGGACGAGGACGGCGGCACCCAGTACCTGGTGGTGACCGAGTTCAACCGCTCGGTGCAGGGCTTCCTGGTCAGCGACGTGGAGCGGATCGTCAACATCGCGGTGGAGGACATCCACCCGCCGCCGGACCTGGGCGCGCAGAGCAGCTACCTGACCGCGGTGACCCGCTTCCAGGACGCGCTGATCCAGGTGATCGACGTGGAGAGCGTGCTGGCCGACATCACCCAGGCGCGGATGGACGCGACCCTGGCCCCGGAGATGGCCCTGCCGGCCGGGGCGCCGCCGCTGCAGGTGCTGGTGGTGGACGACTCGCGGGTGGCCCGGCAGCAGATCCGCAGCGTGCTGGACCAGTTGGGGGTCGGGGTCACCCTGCTCTCCGACGGCCGCCAGGCGCTGGACCACCTGCTGCAGGTGCATGCCGGCGGCGAGAACCCGGCCGAGCGCTACGCCATGGTCATCTCCGACATCGAGATGCCGGCCATGGACGGCTACACCCTGACGACGGAAATCCGGCGCCACCCCGGGCTGGCCGGGCTGTATGTGCTGCTGCACACCTCGCTGTCGGGCGTGTTCAACAACGCCATGGTCGAGCGGGTCGGGGCCAATGCCTTCGTCGCCAAGTACAGCCCGCACGAGCTGGCCGAGCATGTATTGGCGCGGCTGAGCCAGGTGGCGCGAGCGGCTTGAAGGGGCATTGCGTGGGGGCTCGGGGGAAGGCTTTCATACCTTAGAAAACAGGTCAGATACTCATATCAAGTGTCTGTTATTAAACAAGATATTACAGATTATTGATTCTTCACCCAGTCGAGGGGGACCGGACGGCAAAGGCAACCGCAACCGCAAGAGCGCCGGGGGTGGTCGGCTTCGGGCTGAGCCGCGGCAGTGCGGGTGTGTTGCGGTCGTCTCGACGGCACATCCCTGTGCCGACTCGCCGACGCGGCCATCCATGGCCGCTGCCGCAACACACCCGCACTGCCACGTCTTCGGGAACGTCGGGGTCGTGGCTCCGTTCCGGCGTCCTCCAAGCAACAGCCGTCATTTTGCTGCCGCGCCGTTCTGTAGGAGCCGGGCTTGCCCGCGACGCGACGCCATTGGCACAGGCGACGCCCTCTGATCCCGACGCCCGTGTCGCCGACTGAAGTCAGCTCCTACAGAGAGCGGCTGCGCCGTGGCTGTTGTAGGAGCCGGGTTCAGCCGGCGACCCGACGCCGTCGGCCCAGGCGACGCCCCCACGATTCCGACGCCCGGGTCGCCAGCAAGCTGGGCTCCTACAGGAAGCCTGGAACCGTCAGATCGCGATGTCCTTTCGCCAGGTCATGGAAGCCACGACCGCCACGCCGCCCGAGGACGTCGTCCTGCCGGGGTATGGCGCAAGTGGCACAGGGAGGTGCCACGGCCCCGAGTTGAGGGCAGGATGCCCGACCGAGGGGTAAGCCATACCCCGGCAGGACGGCGACCCCGGCCGACGCCAGCGCTTTTGCTCCAAGGGGCCATAGCGACGGCGGCCCACCGAATCCGCCTGTGCTTCGCGACGCCTGCTGCAGCCCCAGGATCCGGACGGCCTTCCCCGCAGTTTTTGAAGCTGCGCCCCACCTTCAGGAGCATGCAGCCCGGCCTGCATGCAAGCCTGCGGCACGGCGCCTGATCTCGAGCCGGAGGCCTCGCAGCCAGAACACCGTCGCCCCCGACCGCATGCTTTGGCACGGCGCTTGCCTGTGTGACGGCAACGGTCCGTCCGGAGGCAGCATGTCCAACCCGATCACGTCCTACATGGGGGTCCACGCCGACGCCCTGCCCCTGCGCGAGCAGCGGATGAAGCTGATCGCCAGCAACCTGGCCAACGCCGACACGCCCGGCTACCAGGCCCAGGACATCGACTTCAACGCCGCCTTGGGCGCGGCACGGCTGCAGCGCGAAGGCGCCGCCGCGGCCCATGGCCTGGCCACGACGAGCGAGCGCCACCTGTCCGACGCGATCGCCCCCGGCCACCTGCCGTTCCAGTTCGCCCGCCCGGCCAGCCAGCCCAGCCTCGACGGCAACACCGTCGCCCCCGACGCCGAGCGCGCCGCCTACGGCCGCGCCGCGCTGGAGTACCGCGCCTCGCTGAGCTTCCTCGAATCCAAGGTGCGCACCCTGCTCACCGCCATTACCGGTCAATAGGCCGGACAGCCAGGAGCGCCGCCATGAGCAACCTGCCGATCTTCGACGTCGCCGGCTCCGCGCTGCAGGCGCAGTCGGTGCGCCTGAGCACGATCGCCTCCAACCTGGCCAACGCCGATTCGGTGGCCGGTTCGGCCGAGGCGGTCTACAAGCCGCTCGAGCCGGTGTTCCAGGCCCAGGCCAGCGGCAAGGACCCGGCCCTGACCGGCGTGCGCGTGCGCGAGATCGCGCAGAGCGAGGCGCCGCCGGTGCGCCGCTACGAGCCCGGCCATCCGCTGGCCGACAGCGACGGCTACGTGTTCTCGCCCGACGTCGATCCGGTGGCGCAGATGGTCAACCTGATCTCCGCCTCGCGCAGCTACCAGGCCGGCGTGGAAGTCATCAACACGGCCAAGGAACTGGCCCTGGCCACCCTGTCCATGGGCCGCTGAGGAACCCGAGCATGAGCAGTATCGCCTCCGACATCTATTCCAGCCTGGGCCTGACCGGCGCGGCCCAGGGCGCGCAGGACAAGAAGAACGACGCCCTCGGCCAGGCCGACTTCCTGCGCCTGATGACCAAGCAGCTGCAGCACCAGGATCCGCTCAAGCCGATGGAGAACAGCGCCTTCCTCGGCCAGCTGGCGCAGTTCTCCACGGTGCAGGGCATCCAGGAACTCAACAACCAGGTGCAGGGCTTCTCCGCCGCGCTGGGCAACGACCAGGTGCTGCGCGGCGCGGCGCTGGTCGGCCACCAGGTACTGGTGCCGTCGGCGAAGCTGGCGCTTGGCGCGGAGGGCGGCGCCAGCGGCGCGGTCGCCGCCCCGCTCGCAGGCAGCGTGACCTTCACCATAACCGACGCCAACGGCCAGAAGGTGCACGAGTTCTCCGTCCCCGCCGCCAAGGCCGGCGAAGTGGCCTTCCACTGGGACGGCACCGACGCGCTCGGCGAACGCCTGCCCGCCGGCAGCTACGGCATCAGCGCCGACCACGTCGCCGGCGACGGCACCGCGACCCGGCTCGACACCTACGTCAAGGGCACGGTCGACAGCGTCACCGTCGGTTCCGGCGGCCTCTACCTCGACCTGCCCGGGCTGGGCACCGTCCCGCTCGATTACGTGCTCCGCGTCAGCTGAGCCATCCACCCGCACACGACCCGCAAGACTCACGTCAGGAGTCCGCCATGAGCTTCAACACCTCGCTGTCCGGCATCAACGCGGCCAACGCCGACCTCAACGTCACCGCCAACAACATCGCCAACGTCAACACCACCGGCTTCAAGGAATCGCGCGCCGAGTTCGCCGACCTGTTCTCGTACACGACCTACGGCCTGTCCCGCAACGCCATCGGCGCCGGCGTCAAGGTCAGCAACGTCGCCCAGCAGTTCTCGCAGGGCAACATCGACCCGACCGGCCGCAGCCTGGACTTCGCCGTCGATGGCGAGGGCTTCTTCACCGTCAACAAGAACGGCGCCACGCTCTACACCCGCGCCGGCAACTTCCAGACCGACAACCAGGGCTACGTGGTGACGCCCGACGGCGCCCGCCTGCAGGTGTTCGCACCCAGCGCCAACGGCAGCGGCTTCGACGTGGGCCGGCTGTCGGACCTGCAGCTGCTGACCACCGACAGCCCGCCGCAGCAGACCGGCCTGATCAACCTGATGGTCACCCTGCCCGGCAACGCCTCGGCGCCGATCGTGGCCCCGTTCGACCCGGCCGACCCCAACAGCTACAACGCCTCCAGCGGCGGCGTGACGGTCTACGACTCGCTGGGCGTCAGCCACGTGCAGACCTCCTACTTCGTCAAGACCGCCAACCCGAACGAGTGGCAGGTCCACAACTACGTCGACGGCACCGCGGTCGGCGCGCCGACCACCCTGCAGTTCTCCGCCAACGGCGCCCTGCAGGCGCCGATGCCCGGCCGGATCACCCTGGATCCCTACACCCCGGCCACCGGCGCGGGCGTGCTGGACATGACCCTGGACCTGACCGGCAGCACCCAGTACGGCAACAGCTTCGCCCTGCGCGACGTGCGCCAGGACGGCTACGCCGCCGGCCGCCTCAACGAGATCAACGTCTCCGAGGACGGCGTGGTGTTCGCCCGCTACAGCAACGGCGACGACGTGGCCCTGGGCCAGATCGCACTGACCAACTTCGTCAACCCGCAGGGCCTGCAGCCGCAGGGCAACAACCAGTGGGGCGCGACCTACGCCTCGGGCACGCCGCGCACCGGCGCGCCGGGCAGTTCCGACTTCGGCCAGGTCCAGTCCGGCGCGCTGGAATCCTCGACCGTCGACCTGACCGAGCAGCTGGTGAACATGATCGTGGCCCAGCGCAATTTCCAGGCCAACGCGCAGATGATCTCCACCCAGGACCAGGCCACGCAGACGGTGATCAACATCCGCTGACGCCGATAGCCCGCACGTAGTCCGCACGGAGACAGCACATGGACAAGGCCCTCTACGTCGCGATGACCGGCGCCCGCGCCACCCTGCAGGCGCAGGGCACGGTCTCGCACAACCTGGCCAACGCCGACACCGCCGGCTTCAAGGCGGCACTGGCCAACACCGAGGCTTTCCAGGTGCGCGGCCAGGGCCACGCCTCGCGCACGGCGGCCATGCACATCGACCAGGGTTTCGACGCCCGCGCCGGCGCGCAGCGGATCACCGGCAACCCGCTGGACGTATCGCTGCAGGCCGACCGCTGGCTGGCGGTGCAGGCGCCGGACGGCGGCGAGGCCTACACCCGCGCCGGAAACCTGTCGCTGACCCCCAACGGCCAGCTGGTCACCGCCGGCGGGCGTCCGCTGCTGGACCAGGAAGGCAACCCGATCGCGCTGCCGCCGCACCAGGCGCTGGAGATCGGCCAGGACGGCACGATCTCGATCGTGCCGCTGGGCGAAGGCGCCGACACGATGGCGATCATCGGCCGGCTGAAGGTGGTGGAGGCCGCCCCGGACCGGCTCGCCCGCGGGCTGGACGGGCTGATGCGCAACACCGATCCGCAGCAGCCGCTGGCCCAGGCGCCCGGCGCGGTGATGGCCACCGGCGCGCTGGAACAGAGCAACGTCGACGCGGCCGGGGCACTGGTGCAGATGATCCAGCTGCAGCGCCAGTTCGAGATGCAGGTCAAGGTGATCCAGCGCGGCGACGACAACGCGCAGGCGGCGAATTCGTTGCTGCGGTTGAACGGCTGAGGCTTCTGACTAGCTGGCCGGTTCACTGAAAGCCGTCGGCGTCGGAGAGGTTTCGGCTTGAAGGCAAGAGCGTCGGCTCCGGACGGGGCCGTCGTGCCCAAGGGGTCTGGCGCATCGCTCCGCTGCGGCGTCCTGCCTCCGAGTCGCGACCGCAGCACATCCATGTGCTGCTTGCGCCAGACCCCTTGGGCACGACGGCCTCGGGTGGCTTGTAGGTCGTGGCTTCGATCGGACGAGCAACGGCAAAAGCAGCCCTCCCCGACCCTCCCCTTCGCCTGCGGCGAAAGGGAGGGGGCAAAGCCACGACGGCGCCGCTTTCTGTTGGAGCGGGCATGACCGCGACACGGGCGTCGGAATCACGAGGGTGTGGCCTGGGCCGACGGCGTCGGGTCGCGGTCATGCCCGCTCCTACAAAAGCCGTGCGCTGGTCGTCGCTTGTGAACGGAGCCACGACCTGGAAGCTCCCGAAGACGTGGCGGGCCGGGAGTATTGCGGCAGCGGCCATGGATGGCCGCGTCGGCGAGTCGGCACATGGATGTGCCGTCGAGACGACCGCAATACTCCCGGCTCGCCGCGGCTCAGCCCGAAGCCGACCACGCCCGGCGCTTTTGACCACGCGGTTGCGATTGCGGTTGCCGTTGCTGTCGCGGCTGTCGCAAAAGCGCACAAACCGAGTCGCCGGAAACCGGCATCCCAGCCTCCGCCGGCCAGCCGGCACCGTTCTGGCACGCCGCATGCATCTGCCCAGGCGTCAATCCGCCTCGCGAGGTACCGCGTCATGAATCAGGCACTCTGGGTCGCCAAGACCGGACTGGATGCGCAGCAGACGCGCATGTCGGTGGTCGCCAACAACCTGGCCAATACCAACACCACCGGCTTCAAGCGCGACCGCGCCAACTTCGAGGACCTGCTGTACCAGCAGGTGCGCCAGCCCGGCGGCTCGACCTCGGCGCAGACCCAGCTGCCGTCCGGCCTGCAGCTGGGCACCGGCGTGCGCGTGGTCTCCACCGCCAAGGACTTCCAGCAGGGCAACCAGCAGCAGACCGGCCGCTCGCTGGACGTGATGATCAACGGCCGCGGCTTCTTCGAGGTGATGATGCCCGACGGCAGTTCCGCCTATACCCGCGACGGCAGCTTCCAGGTCAACGCCCAGGGCGAACTGGTCACCAGCAGCGGCTACCCGGTGCAGCCCGGCATCCAGATCCCCGAGGGCGCGCAGTCGCTGACCGTCGGCAACGACGGCACCGTCACCGTGCAGATGGCCGGCGAGGCGCAGGCGCTGGAAGTGGGCTCGCTGAGCGTCACCGACTTCGTCAACCCGGCCGGCCTGCAGGCCCGCGGCGAGAACCTCTACGTCGAGACCACCGCCTCCGGCCCCGCCCAGAACGGCACGCCCGGCCTCAACGGCCTGGGCCTGCTGGTCCAGGGCGCGCTGGAAGGCAGCAACGTCAACGTGGTCGAGGAGCTGGTCAGCATGATCGAGACCCAGCGTGCCTACGAGATGAACGCCAAGGCCATCTCCACCACCGACTCGATGCTCGGTTACCTGAACAACAACGTCTGACGCGCGCGTCTGACGCGCCGCAGGAGGCTTCGCCATGAACCGTTCCGCGCTCTCCCTCGCCGCCCTGCCCGCCATGCTGCTGCTCGGCGGCTGCGTGGCCGCCGGCGACGTGCGCCCCTACCCGGCCATGGCCCCGATCGTGCCGGTGGTCGCCGCCAGCGCGCCGGCCACGCCCGGCGCCATCTACCAGGCCGGCCCCGGGCTGTCGCTGTACTCGGACCGCATCGCGCGCGACGTCGGCGACCTGTTGACGATCAACCTGGTCGAATCGACCACCGCCCAGACCAGCGCCAGCACCCAGGTCGCCAAGAGCAGCGAGATCGACGTGGGCGCGCCGCAGATCTTCGGCGCGCCGGTCACCTACAACGGCCGCGACATCCTCTCGGCCTCGGCCAGCGCCGAGCGCGAGTTCGACGGCCAGGGCAAGAGCAGCCAGAGCAATCGCCTGCAGGGCAGCGTCACCGTCACCGTGGTCCAGCGCCTGCCCAATGGCAACCTGGTCGTGCAGGGGCAGAAGAACCTGCGGCTGAACCAGGGCGACGAGCTGGTCCAGATCCAGGGCATCGTCCGCCCGGCCGACATCTCCCCGGGCAACAGCGTGCCGTCGAGCAAGGTCGGCGAGGCGCGGATCGTCTACGGCGGCCGCGGCGCCATCGCCCAGTCCAACGCGATGGGCTGGCTGGGCCGGTTCTTCAACACCCGGCTGTATCCGTACTGAGGTCACTATGCGAATCCTTCGCAAGAGCCCGCACATCGACAGGCGAGTCCCTCGCAAGAGCCCGCACATCCATGTGCGGGGATTCAACGGGCTGATCCGCGCCATGTTGTGCACGCTGGCGCTGCTGGGCGTGTTCCTGGCGCCAGCCCATGCCGAGCGGATCAAGGACCTGGCCCAGGTCGGCGGCGTGCGTGGCAACGCGCTGGTCGGCTACGGCCTGGTCGTGGGCCTGGACAACAGCGGCGACCGCACCAGCCAGGCGCCGTTCACCGTGCAGAGCCTGAAGAACATGCTCGGCGAGCTCGGCGTGAACGTGCCGCCGAACGTCAACCCGCAGCTGAAGAACGTGGCCGCGGTGGCGATCCACGCCGAGTTGCCGCCGTTCGCCAAGCCGGGCCAGACCATCGACATCACCGTGTCCTCGATCGGCAACGCGGTGTCGCTGCGCGGCGGCTCGCTGCTGATGGCCCCGCTCAAGGGCGCCGACGGCCAGGTCTACGCCATCGCCCAGGGCAACCTGGTGGTCGGCGGCTTCGGCGCGCAGGGCCGGGACGGCTCGCGGGTGGCGGTGAACGTGCCCAGCGTCGGCCGCATCCCCAACGGCGCCACGGTCGAGCGCGCGGTGCCCAGCGCGCTGGACGGCGGCGGCGAGATCACCCTGAACCTGCACCGCAACGACTTCACCACGGTGTCGCGCATGGTCGATGCGCTGAACGGCGCGTTCGGGTCCGGCGTCGCACGCGCGGTCGACGGCGTCACCGTCTCGGTCGCCGCGCCCAGCGATCCGGGCGCGCGCATCGGCTTCCTGGCCCGGGTCGAGAACCTGGAGCTGACTCCGGGCAGCGCCCCGGCCAAGGTCATCGTCAACGCGCGTACCGGCACCGTGGTGATCGGCTCGCAGGTGCGGGTGATGCCGGCGGCGGTGGCGCATGGCGCGCTCACCGTGACCATCAACGAATCGGTCGAGGTCAGCCAGCCCGGCGCGTTCGCCGGCGGCGGCACCGTGGTCGCGCCCGCCTCCACCGTGGGCGCCTCGCAGGACGGCAGCCGCATGTTCAAGTTCGAGGGCGGCACCACCCTGGACGAGATCGTGCGCGCGGTGAACGAGGTCGGTGCCGCCCCCGGCGACCTGATCGCGATCCTGGAGGCATTGCGCCAGGCCGGCGCGCTGCGTGCGGAGCTGGAAGTGATCTGATGCGCATCGCCGGGCCACCGCTGGAACTGGCCGCCGCGCCCAAGGCCGATGCCGCGCGCATCGACCAGGTCGCGCGCCAGCTCGAGGGCCAGTTCGCGCAGATGCTGGTCAAGAGCATGCGCGACGCCAGCTTCGGCGACTCGCTGTTCCCCGGCGAGAACCAGACCTTCCGCGACCTCTACGACCAGCAGCTGGCCAAGGCCCTGACCGAGGGCAAGGGACTGGGCCTGGCGCCCATGATCGCGCGCCAGCTCGGCCGCCAGTCCGGCGTGGCGCAGGAGACCGCGCCCGCGCTGGACGCCCGCCTGCCCGGCGTCGGCGACGGCCGCCCCGGTCCGACCCGTGCCGCCGCCGCGGCGCTGGCCTACGCCCGCGAGGGCGCCGCCGCCACGCCCGCGTCGCCCGACTTCGACCGCGCGCTGGACCTGATCGCCGGCCGCGAGGGCGACGGCGCATCGACCACGTCCGCTTCGCCGCTGGACGCACTGGTGGCCCGGTTGATGGCCGCGCCCGCCGCCGCGGCCGGATCGGCTTCCCCGGCATCGGATTTCCACCCCGGAGCCGCTGATGCCGCTGCCGCGTCCGAAGCCGCCGCCGGCTTCGCCCCGCGCAGCCCGGAGCAGTTCGTGGCGAAGATCTGGCACCACGCCCAGGCCGCCGCGCGCGAACTGGGCGTGGATGCGCGCGCGCTGGTCGCCCAGGCCGCGCTGGAAACCGGCTGGGGGCGCAAGCAGATCCAGCGCAACGACGGCGGCAGCACGCACAACCTGTTCGGGATCAAGGCCACCGGCTGGAAGGGCGAGCGCGCCAGCGCCGGCACCCACGAGTACGTCAACGGCGTGCGGGTCAGCGAGAAGGCCGAGTTCCGCGCCTACGCCTCGCCGTCCGAGAGCTTCGCCGACTACGTGCGCATGCTCAAGAACAACCCGCGCTACCGCCAGGCACTGCAGTCCGGCGGCGACGTCAAGCGCTTCGCCCAGGCGCTGCAGAACGCCGGCTACGCCACCGACCCGTCCTACGCCGCCAAGATCGCCGCGATCGCGAACGGGCCGACCGTCGGCCGCGCGGTGCAGGCGATCGCCGGCATCGCCACCCGCACCGGCACCGGCGCGGTCGATACCGGCGGCAACGCCATGGCCAGTGCCGCCGGCGCCTTCGGCGCCACCCTGAGGAGGTAAGCCCGATGTCCGTCCTGTCCACCGGCACCGGCGCCCTGATCGCCTTCCAGCGGGCGCTGGCGACCGTCAGCCACAACGTCGCCAACCTCAACACCCCCGGCTACAGCCGGCAGCGGGCCGACTTCGCCGCGCGCACGCCGACCGACTACGGCTATGGCTACGTCGGCAACGGTACCCGCCTGGCCCAGGTCGGCCGCGTCGCCGACCAGATGGCGATCTCGCGCCTGCTCGACAGCGGCGGCGAGCTGGCCCGGCTGCAGCAGCTGTCGTCCCTGGCCGGACGGGTGGACAGCCTGTTCTCCGACAAGGCCACCAACCTGGCCGGGCTCTGGTCGAACTTCTTCGACTCGGTCAGCGCGCTGTCCTCCAACGCCTCCTCCAGCGCCGAGCGCGAGAACCTGCTGGCCCAGGCCAGCGCGATGGCCAACCGCTTCCGCGTGCTGGACGGCCAGCTCGGCGCACTGGGCCAGGAGGTCAACAACGGCCTGATCACCGGCGCCGCGGAGATCAACCGGCTGTCCGCCGAGGTCGCCCGGCTCAACGGCATGATCGGCAGCGATGCGACCCGCGCCGCGCCCGACCTGCTCGACCGCCGCGACCAGCTGATCTCCGAACTGGTCGCCTATACCGGCGGCACCGCGGTGTCGCAGGACGGCGGACCATTGAACGTGTTCACCGCCGGCGGCCAGGCCCTGGTGGTCGGTACCATCGCCACCCAGGTGGCCACGGTCGCCGACCCCTACCGTCCCGAACGGCTGCAGCTGGCGCTGCTGACGCCCGGACAGCCGATCACCCTGGACGGCCGCAGCATGGGCGGCCGCATCGGCGGCCTGCTCGAGTTCCGCGCCAGCGTGCTGGACCCGTCGATGGCCGAGCTGGGCCGTATCGCTTCTGGCCTGGTCGACACCTTCAACGCCGCGCACCGTGCCGGCATGGACCTGTACGGGCAGATGGGCGGGGACTTCTTCGCCCTGCCCGCGCCGGCGGTCAACCCCCACCAGGGCAACGGCAGCGGCGCCACCCTGCAGGCCAGCTTCCACGACCTGGGCCAGGTGGACGGACAGAACCTGCTGCTGCGCTTCGAAGGCGGCGGCTGGGTGGCGCAGCGGGTCGACACCGGCGCCAGCGTGCCGGTCGCCGGCAGCGGCGCCCCAGGCGACCCGCTGCGGGTCAACGGCATCGCGATCGTGGTCGCCGGCACGCCGGCCAGCGGCGACCGCTTCCTGCTGCAACCCACCGCCGGCGTCGCCGGCGGGATCTCGGTGGCCATCACCGATCCGTCGCGGATCGCCGCGGCGACGCCGGTCAAGGCCCGCGCCGACATCGGCAACCTCGGCACCGGCATCCCGGGCAAGGTCACCGTCACCGACGCGTCCGACGCGGCGCTGCTGGTCCCGGCCCGGATCGAATTCCTCGACGCCGGCCAGTACACCGTCGACGGCGCCGGCCCGTTCGCCTACACGCCCGGCCAGAGCATCAGCGCCAACGGCTGGAGCCTGGTGCTGGACGGCATGCCCGCCGCGGGCGACTTCTTCGAGGTCGTTCCCACCGGACCGGGTTCCAGCGACAACGGCAACGCGACCCGGCTGGCCAACCTGGACGACGCGCGCGTGCTCAGCGGCGGCACGGTCACCCTGAACGGCGCGATCGGCGGCCTGACCACCGCGATCGGTTCGGCCGCGCGCCAGGCCGGGTACTCGGCCGAGGCGCAGCAGGTGCTGCACGACCAGGCCCAGTCCGCGCGCGACGCCATCTCCGGGGTCAACCTGGACGAAGAGGCGGCCAACATGCTGCGCCTCCAGCAGGCCTACCAGGCGGCGGCGCAGATCATCGCCACCGCCGACACCATGTTCCAGTCCATCCTCAACGCGGCCCGCCGATGAACACGCGCATCTCCACCGGCATGATGTACAGCCAGACGGTCGGCACCCTGCTCTCCAAGCAGGCCAAGCTCAACCACCTGCAGCAGCAGCTGGCCACCGGGCAGAAGCTGGTCAGCGCCAAGGACGATCCGGTCGCGGCCGGCGTGGCGGTCGGCCTGGACCGGGCGCTGGCCGAACTGGAGCGCTTCGGCGCCAACGCCAACAACCTGCAGAACCGGCTCGGCCTGCAGGAGAACGTGCTCGCGCAGGCCGGGCAGATGATGGCGCGGATCAACGAGCTGACCGTGCAGGCCAACGGCGGTGCGCTGTCGGATGCCGACCGCAACGCCATCGGCAAGGAGATCCGCAGCCTGCGCGACGGCCTGCTCGACCTGGCCAACAGCAGCGACGGCGCCGGCCGCTACCTGTTCGGAGGCACCGCCGACGGCAGTGCGCCGTTCGCGATCGGCAGCGGTGGCGTGGTCTATTCCGGCGACCAGACCCAGCGCCGGGTGGAAGTGGCGCCGGAGATGAGCGTCGCCGACACCCGTCCCGGCAGCGAACTGTTCCTGCGCGTGCGCACCGGCGACGGCCGGGTCGACGTCCAGGCCGACGCCGGCAACGCCGGCTCCGGCCTGGTCAAGCAGTACGGCGTCGCCGATTCCGGCGCCTGGAACGGCGGCATCTACCGCATCGAGTTCACCGCACCCGATGCCTACGTGGTGCTCGACGGCAACGGCAATCCGGTCGGCGGCGGCAGCTACGCCTCCGGCGACAGCATCGTCTCGCACGGCCTGAAGCTGCAGCTGGAAGGACAACCCGCCGCCGGTGATGCGTTCACGATCGGCCCGGCCGGCACCCGCGACGTGTTCGCCACCATCGACCGCCTGATCGGCGCGCTGGCGCTGGCGCCGACCACCGACGCTCAGAAGACGGAAATGCAGAACCTGCTGCAGTCCTCGCTGCGCGACATCGCCACCGCGCAGGAACATCTGATCGATGCGCGCGCGGCCGGCGGCGCGCAGCTGGCGGCGCTGGACACCGCCGCCGGCCTGCGCGACTCGCAGTCGCTGACCATCAGCACCACGCTTTCCGGACTGCGCGACCTCGACTACGCCGAAGCCATCAGTCGCTTCAGCCTGGAGAAGACCGCGCTGGAAGCAGCGCAGTTGGCCTTCACCCAGATCCAGCGGATGTCGCTGTTCAACCTGCTGCGCTGAGGCGGCGAGGGGTCGCCTCTGCCGGTACCGTCGCGTCGCGGGCAAGCCCGGCTCCTACAGCAGCCGGAGCCCCCGTCCAGTAGCCAGAGCCCCGTCGTTCCGGCGAAAGCCGGAACGACGGGGAATGCAGGAGCCCAGCCAGTCGGCGACACCGGCATCGGGACAAGGAGGCGTCGCCTGTGCCCGCGTCGCCGCGGCGCCGGGAAACCGCCTCCCGCACCAACCACCCCGCGAAGATCGCCCACGCATGACGAGGCCGGATCGGCCAAGCCGTCTCGCCGAGCCGCCTGGACGACAGCGCCTGCGGCATGACCATGAGCCCTGCGAGACGGGGGCGAAGATCCCTAAATTTCCCGCTGCGCCCGCCGCTACACGCAGCAGCGGCAGGCATCTGCCGGGCCATCGGATCTTCTCTCCATCCGCCGGCCCTACAGACAGCCGGAAATTTTTTCAAGGCCACGCTAAAGGTTCCTGGAAAAGCGCCGCTACTCATGTCAGCAGAGGACAGGGCCGGCACAGACGGCAAGCCCCTGCGGAGCCACCGGCAAGGCCCTGTAATCCACGCCGGATTCCCCAAACCAGGAGACCAGCATCATGTCCGTCATCAACACCAACACCATCTCGCTGAACGCACAGCGCAACCTGGCCACCAACAGCGCCAGCCTGTCCACCACCATCCAGCGCCTGTCCTCGGGCCTGCGCATCAACAGCGCCAAGGACGACGCCGCCGGCCTGGCGATCTCGGAGCGCTTCAGCACCCAGATCCGCGGCATGAACCAGGCCGCCCGCAACGCCAACGACGGCATCTCGCTGGCGCAGACCGCCGAGGGCTCGCTGAGCGAGATCGGCAACAACCTGCAGCGCATCCGCGAGCTGGCCGTGCAGTCGCGCAACGCCACCAACTCCACCTCCGACCGCGAGGCGCTGAACGCCGAAGTCACCCAGCTCAAGGCCGAGATCCAGCGCGTGGCCGAGCAGACCGACTTCAACGGCACCAAGCTGCTGAACGGCAACTTCACCGCCCAGGCCTTCCAGGTCGGTGCCAACCAGGGCCAGACCATCACGGTCGCCTCGATCGCCAACGCCAACACCACGGCGCTGGGTAGCTGGACTTCGCCGGATACCACCGCGTACACCCAGACCACCGCCGCGGCCACGGCGACGGCCTTCGCCACCGGCATGTCGATGGAAATCAACGGCGTCACCATCACCACCGCCGCCGGCGCAGCGGATGCCCCCGCCGCCGCCGCAGCGCTGAAGGCAGCGTTCGACGTCGCCAAGGCGATCCCGGCCAACACTGGGCTGGCCAACGTCACCATGGCGGCCGACGGTGCGATCACCTCGACCGACCAGAACCTGACCCTGGCCAACCTGACCAACGTCAGCGGCGTCACCGCAGGCACCACCGCAGGCACCGCCAGCGTCGTCGCAGGCACCGCCCAGACCGGTTTCTCCGCCGAAACCGTGCTGACCGCCGAGGCCGCCGACCGCATGATCCTGGCCATGGACGCTGCGCTGACCGCGGTGAACTCCTCGCGCGCCGACCTGGGTGCGATCCAGAACCGCTTCACCTCGGTGGTCGCCAATCTGAACACCGGTTCGGAGAACCTGTCGGCATCGCGCAGCCGCATCCGCGACACCGACTTCGCCAAGGAGACCGCTGAGCTGTCGCGCACGCAGATCCTGCAGCAGGCCGGTACCGCGATGCTGGCCCAGGCCAACCAGATCCCGCAGAACGTGCTCAGCCTGCTGCGCTGATCCCGCGGCACCCGGTTCGGCCATACAGCCCTCCCCCGGCGACGGGGGAGGGTTTTTTTGTGGCGGCGGCGTCCCGGCATCGGTCCCGCGGCACGGATCCTGCATCGGCTAAAGATCGCCGTCCCCGCGCCGCTAGAACAGGCGGACGGGTCGGCAGCGCTGCCGCCCGTGGGGCGGCGCTTCCACATCCACCGGGCGCCCAGGAGAACCGGCAATGGCAGATTACAGCTTCGGATACGGCGGCGTGGGCTCGAGCCTGGACATCAGCGGCATCGTCAGCCAGCTGGTGGCGGCCGACCGCGCGCCGATGGACGCGCGCCTGACCAAGCTGGAAAGCAACACCAAGTTCAAGATCTCCGGCCTGGGCACGGTCACCTCGGCGTTCAGCACGCTCAAGACCGCACTCGAGGCGCTGAAGAAGGTCGACTCGCTGGAGGCGCGCACGGTCAAGTCGGTCTCTGCCGACAGCAGCAACGGCGTCGACAACGTGCTGTCCGCCAGCGGCAGCAAGGGCATTCCCGTCGGCAGCTACCAGGTGGAGGTCCTGTCGCTGGCCAGCGCGCACAAGCTGGTCGGTGCCGGCGTGACCGAGGACGCCACCTTCGGCGCCGGCCGGCTGTCGCTGTCGATCGGCGGCGAGGCCGTCGAGATCGAGGTAGGCGAAGGCAACACCCTGGCCGACGTGCGCAGCGCGATCAACAAGGCCGCGCAGAACCTGGGCGTGCAGGCCAGCCTGCTCAAGTCGGATGCCGGACTGCACCTGGCGGTGGGCTCGGACAAGACCGGCGCCAGCCACGTGGTCTCGTTGCAGGTGCTCGAGGGCGGCAGCGACCTCGCCGGGCTGGTCGCCGGCCTGGAGGAACGCTCACCGGCCAGCGACGCCCGGGTCTCGATCGACGGACTGGTCACCACCTCGGCCAGCAACAAGATCGGCGACGCCGTGCCTGGCCTGACCCTGGAACTGAAGAAGACCGGCACCAGCACCGTCAACGTCGGCAGCGACCCGGCCGCCAGCCGCGCGGCGGTGCAGGGTTTCGTCAATGCCTACAACGGCGCGATCAAGGCGCTGGGTTCGGTCACCTCGTTCAATGCCGGAAGCAACACGCCGTCCTCGCTGACCGGCGACGCCCAGATCCGCGGCGCGGCCAGCCAGTTGCGCAACGTGCTCGGCAACCTGCTGGGCGAGCTGGCTGCCAGCGGGCTCGACGCCCGGACCCTGGGCCTGCAGACCCAGGGCTATCCCAATCCGGATGGCACCCTGGTCCTGGACGCGGCCAAGTTCGACGCCGCCCTCGCCGCCGAACCGGGCAAGGTCGCCGCCGCCTTCACCGGCGACCAGGGACTGGCCGCCAGGCTCGCGGCGGTGGTCGACAACTACGTCGGCAGCAACGGCGCCTTCACCCTGCGCAACAAGACCCTCAACGACCAGCTCAAGGACGTGGCCAAGCAGCGCGAGACGCTGGACCTGCGCATGGAGAGCGTGGCCGCCCGCTACAAGGCGCAGTTCGTCGCCCTGGACAGCCTCATGGGCCAGATGACCACCACCAGCAACTACCTGGCCCAGCAGCTGACCGCGATCGCCGCGCAGACCAGCAGCCGCTGACGCAGCCACCAAGGAGAATCCCATGTCCTCCCGCGCCTACGCCGACCAGTACCGGCAGAACAGCCTGGAAGGCGCCGTCATGGGCGCCGACCCGCACAAGCTCGTCGCCCTGCTCCTGGCCGGCGCCTGCCAGCGCATCCGCCTGGCGCAGGCCTGCCTCGACCAGGGCGACCTGGCGCGCAAGGGCAAGGCGATCGGCGAGGCCTGCGCGATCGTCGGCCACCTCAACGGCTCGCTCGACCACGAGGCCGGCGGCGACCTGGCCGGCAACCTGGCGGGGCTGTACGACTACGTGGTCCAGCGGCTGACCGAGGCCAACCTGCACAACGACCACGCCGCCCTGGACGAGGCCCTGCAGCTGCTGGGCGAGATCGACTCGGCCTGGAACGCGATCCCGCAGGCGCAGCGCCAGGGCCATCCGGCGCTTGAGGCCACGCCGTGAGCACCGACACCCTGGCCACCCTGCACCAGGACCTGGCCACCCTGCGCCGGGCCCTGGACGAGGGCGACTACGGCCGCGCCGGCGACGTGCTCGCCTGGCACGACCAGCGCCTGCGCGAATACATCGACACCGTGGGCCTGCAGGCGCCGATGCAGGCGCTGCGCGAGCTGCTGCAACTGCAGCACCGGCTGCAGGACGACATGCTCGCCGCGCGCGACGCCGCCGCCGCCGGCCTGCGCGGGCTGCGCCAGTCCGACCAGGCCAGCCGCCGCTACCGCGAGGTCGCGCCGTGAACCCGGCCTGGCCGCGTGCGGCGCAGGCGGCCGAAGCCGGCCTGTTCGAAGAGACGCTGAGCTGCGAGGCGGTGCTGCCGGCCTGTTTCATCCCCGACGGCGGCCACGGCCGCCTGCCCCAGGCCGAAACGCTGCTGCGCGGCCTGGCCCAGGTCGAGGACCTGCGCTCGGACGAGACCGGCGAGGAAAAGCGCGGCGAACTGCCGCTGCTGGCACAGCGCATGGACGCCAAGCTGGACCTGATGCTGGTCCTGCTCGGCCGCCTGGTGCGGCAATCGGAACGCCCCCTGCCGCCGCGCCCCCTGCGCTGGTCCGCGCGCGGCCTGCGCCTGCGGCTGGATGCGGACACCGCGGCGCCGGCGACCGACACCGCCGGCACCCTGCGCCTGCAGCCCTCGGACTGGCTGCCGGACGAGCTGGAACTGCCGGCGATCGTGGCCGCCAGCGCCGCCGAGGCCGGCGGCCACTGGCTGTGGCTGCGCTTCCCGGCGCTGCCGGCGGGCCTGGAAGAGGCGCTGGAACGGCACCTGTTCCGCATGCATCGCCGCCAGGTCGCGGACGCGCGCCGGCGCTGAAGACCCCCGCCGCCCCGGTCGGGGCGGCCACTCGCGGGAGCGGCGCCTACAACTCGCTGCCACGATGGGCTAAGGTGACCGTCGACGTCCGGGGATCCTTCACCCATCCGTGCGAGTTCTGATCGTTGACGACCACACCCTGGTGCGCGCCGGCCTGAGCCGCCTGCTGCAGACCTTTTCCGACGTGGACGTGGTCGCCGAAGCCAGCAACGCGGACCAGGCCATCGACCTGGCCGCCATCCACCGCCCGGAGCTGGTCCTGCTCGACCTGTCCCTGCCCGGCCGCACCGGGCTGGAAGCGCTCAGCGGCATCCTCGAGCGCGTGCCGGACACGCGCGTGGTGATGATGTCCATGCACGACGACCCACTGCACGTGCGCGACGCGCTGGACCGCGGCGCGGCCGGCTTCGTGGTCAAGGACGCCGCGCCGCTGGAACTGGAACTGGCGCTGCGCTCGGCGGCCGGCGGCGAGGTGTTCCTCAGCCCGCGCATCTCCTCGCGGATGATCGCCCCGATGCTGGGCAAGGCCAAGCCGGTCGGGGTGGCGGCGCTGCCGCCGCGCCAGCGCGAGATCCTGGCCCAGATCGGCCGCGGCCTGAGCAGCAAGGAGATCGCCGCCGACCTGGGGATCAGCGTGAAGACGGTGGAGACCCACCGCGCGCGGATGATGGAGACGCTGGGCTGCCGCCGCGCCAACGAACTGGTCCTGCTGGCGGTCAAGCACCGGCACGAGCTGGGCTGACCGCGCCCCGGCGCCGGAAAACCGGCGATGTAGGGAAAACCCCGACAGCATGTCGGGGAAACGACCACCGGCCTCGGGAACGCCCCGATTCAATTCCCGACACGGCGGGCGCACGATGCCTCCATCGCGCCAGGGGGTCCGGCGCAGCGGGGGAAATCGATGAAAGCCAGCGTCTCGGTCCAGCTTGGGCAGCAACTGCACCTCACGCCGCAGCTGCTGCAGTCCATCCGCCTGCTGCAGCTCGATGCGCAGCAGCTGCAGCTGGAAATCACCCGCGTGCTCGAGCAGAACCCGATGCTCGAACTGGACGAGGAACTGGCCGACACCGCCGATGCAGGCGCCGTGCCGGAAGGCACGCAGCCGGACACGCAACTCGAGACGGCCGCGTTCGACGAACTACCCGAGTCTTCGATGTGGGACGTGGCCGGCGCCAGCTGGAACGGAGAAGGCGACGACCGCATGCAGCGCATCGCCGAGCCCGGCTCCAGCGACCCGTGCGTGCGCGTGCTGCAGCGGCTGGCCCTGGAACTGGACCCGCAGTCGCTGGAGATCGCCGCCTTCTGGCTGGAGCATTGCGACGACGCGGGCTACCTGGACGGCACCCACGAGGCGCTGCTGCTGCGCGCCTGCGCCCGTTTCGACGTCGCCGCCGAGCGCATCGAGGCAGTGCGCCAGCGCCTGCTGCACGGCGAACCGGCCGGCCTGGCCGCGCGCGACCTGGGCGAATGCCTGCAGGCGCAGCTGGCCGCCCTGCCCGCCCCCTGCGCCGGCCGCCCGCTGGCCGCGCGCATCCTCGAATACTGCCTGCCGGCGCTGGCCGCGCACGACCACGCCGCCATCGCCCGCCAGCTGCACGTCGAAGAGGCCGACGTGGCCGAGGCCGTGCGCCTGGTGCTGTCGCTGCAGCCGCGCCCGGCGCAGGCCGAGGCCGAACCCGGCGACGCCGGCTACGTGGTCCCCGACGTGGTGGTGTGGCAGGCCGACCGCCAGTGGCGGGTGGCGCTGAACCCGGCCACCGCGCCGAAGCTGTCGGTCAACGGCACCTACGAGCGCGCCCTGGCCCAGGCCGGCGACGGCGAAGGCGCCGGCCGCCTGCGCGAACTGCTGCAGGAGGCGCGCTGGCTGACCCGCGGCCTGTCGATGCGCTATGACACCCTGCTGCGCACCACCCGGGTGATCGTCGAACGCCAGGCCGCGTTCCTGGAGCGCGGCGACGAGGCGATGGCGCCGCTGACCCTGAAGGAAGTGGCCGACGCGATCGGCATGCACGAGTCCACCGTCTCGCGCATCACCAGCGGCAAGTACGTGCAGACCCCGCGCGGCACCTTCGAACTCAAGCACTTCTTCGCCGTGCGCCTGGAAGGCGCCAGCGTCTCCGGCGCGGCGGTCAAGGCGATGGTGCGCCGGCTGATCGAATCCGAACCGGCGGCGCGGCCGCTGGCCGACGACGCGATCGCCGCGCTGCTGGCCCGCCAGGGCGTGCACATCGCCCGCCGCACCGTGGCCAAGTACCGCGAACAGATGTCCATCGCCCCGGCGCGCGAACGCCGCCGCGGCGCCGCCCCCCTGCTGGCCCGCGCGGGCTGAGGAACAGCGACCATGCGCCACCTCCGTGTCCTGCTCGTGGACGACCACGACGGCTTCATCAACGCCGCCATGCGCCATTTCCGCAAGCTCGAATGGCTGGAGATCGCCGGCACCGCCAGCAACGGCCTGGAGGCGATCGAACGCTCCGAGGCGCTGCGCCCGGACGCGGTGCTGATGGACCTGGCGATGCCGGAGATGGGCGGGCTGCAGGCCACCCGCCTGATCAAGGCCCAGGACGATCCGCCGTACATCGTGATCGCCAGCCACTTCGACGACGCCGAGCACCGCGAGCACGCCATGCGCGCCGGCGCCGACAACTTCGTCAGCAAGCTGTCCTACCTGCAGGAAGTGATGCCGATCCTGGAGCGCCTGGCGCAGAGGGACGGGCCGTGAGCGAGTCGCGCATCCTGGTGATCGACGGCAACGCCGAGCGCGCCGAGCGCGTGTGCGGCCTGCTGGAGTTCATGGACCTCAATCCGCGCTGGGCGGCCTCGCCCGGCGACGTGGCCACCGCGCGCCAGCGCCCGACCGACTGGATGGCGCTGGTGGTGGGCGAACTGGACGACGAGGCTGCCGCGCGCGACTTCTTCGCCTGGCTCGGCGCCACGCCGCTGCCGCCGCCGGTTCTTCTGCTGCAGGGTGACACCGGTGCCTTCGCCGCCGCCCACGGCCTGCACGAGGCCGGGGTGTGGCCGCTGGAATCGCCTATCCGCCACGCCCAGCTGGAAGCCTGCCTGCGCCGCGCCAGCCTCAAGCGCCTGGACGCCGAGCAGCAGGCCGGCGCCGCGGTGGCCCAGGACAGCGGCCCCACCGGCAACAGCCCGGCGGTGCAGCGCCTGCGCCGGATGATCGGCCAGGTCGCCCCGTTCGACACCACGGTGCTGGTGCTGGGCGAATCGGGCACCGGCAAGGAAGTGGCCGCGCGCGCGATCCACCAGCAGTCGGCGCGCCGCGACGGCCCGTTCGTGGCGATCAACTGCGGCGCGATCCCGCCGGACCTGCTGGAGAGCGAGCTGTTCGGCCACGAGAAGGGCGCCTTCACCGGCGCGCTGAGCGCGCGCAAGGGCCGCTTCGAGATGGCCGAAGGCGGCACCCTGCTGCTGGACGAGATCGGCGACATGAGCATGCCGATGCAGGTCAAGCTGCTGCGCGTGCTGCAGGAACGCAGCTTCGAGCGGGTCGGCGGCAACCAGACCATCAAGTGCAACGTGCGGGTGGTCGCCGCGACCCACCGCAACCTCGAGGACCGGATCGCCGACGGCCAGTTCCGCGAGGACCTGTTCTACCGCCTCAACGTGTTCCCGATCGAGATGCCGGCCCTGCGCGAGCGCACCGCCGACCTGCCGGCGCTGGTGGAGACCATCGCCGGACAGCTGGCCCGCACCGGTCGCGGCGAGGTCCGCTTCGCCGCCGAGGCGCTGGCGACCCTGGCCGGCTACGCCTGGCCGGGCAACGTGCGAGAGCTGACCAACCTGGTCGAGCGCCTGGCCGTGCTCAACCCCGGTGGCCTGGTGCGGCTGGAGGACCTGCCGGCGCGCTACCGCGCGCACATCCCGGCCGGCGCCGTGCCGGCGCCGCTGGTGACGCCGGTTGTCGCCGCCACGCCGGCCACTCCCGCGACCACCCCGGCCCCGGCCGCTGCGGCTGCCGTGGATCCGGCCACCACCCTGCCCGAAGAAGGCCTGGACCTGCGCGAGCACATCGCCCGGATCGAACTGCAGCTGATCCGCGAGGCGCTGGAGCGCAGCCAGGGCGTGGTCGCCCATGCCGCCCAGCTGCTCGGCCTGCGCCGCACCACCCTGGTGGAGAAGCTGCGCAAGTACGGCATCGAGCGCGAAGAGCTGGCCCAGTAAGGCCATCCCGCCGCCGCGACGCGGCCGCGCTCCTGTAGGAGCTGACTTCAGTCGGCGACACGGGCGTCGGGAACACGGGGGCGTCGCCTGGGCCGACGGCGTCGGGTCGCCGGCTGAACCCGGCTCCTACAACAGCCGCGACACGGGCGCTCTTCATGTAGGAGCTGACTTCAGTCGGCGACAGGGGCGTCGGAGACGCGAGGGCGTCGCCTGTGCCGACGGCGTCGGGTCGCCGGCTGAACCCGGCTCCTACAACAGCCGCGGCCTCGGGCGCCCTTGTGTAGGAGCCGACTTCAGCCGGCGACACGGGCGTCGGAATCACGAGGGCGTCGCCTGCCGCCCTTCCGCCGGAAACCCGCCGCCATTCCGGCACGCCGCTTGCATCGTGAGCGGCGAGCACCGCCAGGAGGCCCCATGACCGATTCGATCAGCTCCGTCCTGTCGCAGATCCGCGCCTACCAGAACCAGCTGGGCCAGGCCACGCGGGTCGCCGGCGACATGCCGCGCAGCGACGCGATCCAGGGCTTGGCCGGCGGCGTGCAGGCACCCGGCCAGGCCGGCGCGGTCACCGGCGCCAGCTTCAGCGAAACCCTGCGCGGCGCGCTGCAGGGCGTCAGCGAGGCGCAGGCCAAGGCCGGCGCGCTGCAGCGCGCCTTCGAACTGGGCGAGCCCGGGGCCGACCTGGCCCGGGTGATGGTCGCCTCGCAGCAGTCGCAGGTCGCCTTCCGCGCCACCGTGGAAGTACGCAACCGACTGGTGCAGGCGTACCAGGACGTCATGAACATGCCGCTCTAACCGCAGGACCGGATACCGATGGCGCTTTCGATCACCAAGGATTCGTTGAACCGCGACCAGGCCGCCGAGAAGGCCGCGCAGGCCGTGGTCAAGCTGCAGGAGATGCAGCTGGGCCGCAAGGCCGGCACGATGCTGATGATCGCGCTGGCGGTGGCCGCCGGCCTGTACGTGTTCTTCTGGTCGCAGAAGCCGGACTACAGCCCGCTCTACACCGGCCTGGACCCCAAGGCCACCGCCGAGGCCGTCGACCTGCTGCGCGCGGCGAAGATCCCGTTCAAGCTCGACCAGGCCAGCGGCGCGATCGCCGTGCCCGAGGCCCACCTGCACGACGCCCGCCTCAAGCTGGCCGGTTCGGGTCTTGCCGACAGCGGGCGCCTCGGCTTCGAGCTGATGGAGCGCGACCCCGGCTTCGGCGTCAGCCAGTTCGTCGAGAACGCGCGCTACCAGCACGCGCTGGAAACCGAACTGGTCCGCACCATCGGCACCCTGCGCCCGGTGCGCGACGCGCGCGTGCACCTGGCCATTCCCAAGCCTTCGGCGTTCACCCGCCAGCGCGAGGCGGCCAGCGCCTCGGTGGTGCTGGAACTGCGCTCGGGCGCGCTGCTGGAGCGCAACCAGGTCGACGCCATCGTCCACCTGGTTGCCTCCTCGATCCCCGACCTGGCCCCGGAACGGGTCACCGTGGTCGACCAGAACGGCCGCCTGCTCAGCCGCAACGGCAGCGACAGCGCCTCGGAAATGAGCGCGGTCCAGTTCGAGCAGGTGCGCCGCCAGGAAACTTCCTACAACCAGCGCATCCGCGAGCTGCTCGAGCCGCTGACCGGCCCCGGCCGGGTCAACGCCGAGGTCACCGTGGACATGGACTTCTCGGTCACCGAGGAGGCGCGCGAACTGTTCAACGCCGAGCCGCCCAAGCTGCGCAGCGAGCAGGTCAGCGAGAACAATTCCAGCACCGGCGACGGCCCGCAGGGCATTCCCGGCGCGACCAGCAACACCCCGCCCGGCGCGACCGCCGCCCAGCAGGCCGACGGCACCCCGCTGCCCGGCGCCGCCACCGCGGCGGCGGCCACGCCGACCGAGTCCTCGCGCAGCGCCACCCGCAACTTCGAGCTGGACCGCACCCTGCAGCACACCCGCCAGCCGGCCGGGCGCATCCGCCGGGTGACCGCGGCGGTGCTGGTCGACCACGTGCCGCGCCCGGGCAAGGACGGCAAGGCGGCGATGCAGGCGATGGGCGAGGACGAGATCAAGCGGGTGGAGGACCTGGTCCGCCAGGCGGTCGGCTTCGACGCCGCCCGCGGCGACGTGGTGTCGGTGGTCAACGCGCCGTTCGTGCGCGAGACCGGCGACACGGTCGAGCCGCCGCAGTGGTGGGAGGACCCGCGCCTGCGCGACGTCGCCCGCCTGGTGCTCGGCGCGCTGGTGGTGCTGGCGCTGCTGTTCGGCGTGCTGCGTCCGGCGCTGCGCCAGATCGCCGGCCCGGCCCCGCGCAAGGCCAGGCAGGCGGCCGACGAGACCGCCGAGGTCTCGCTGGTCCAGGACGACATGCCGGTGCTGGCCGACGACACCGCGCAGATCGGCGGGGCGCGGCAGCAGCCGATCGCCCTGCCCTCCAATGCATACGAGGACCGGCTGCGCAACGCGCGCGAGGCGGTCAAGTCCGATTCCAAGCGGGTCGCCCAGGTGGTGAGGGAATGGGTGGGCAATGAAGCAACCTAATGCCGACGAACTGAACGGCGTGCAGCGCGCCGCGGTGCTGCTGCTGTCGCTGGGCGAGAACGACGCGGCCGAGGTGCTCAAGCACATGGGCGCCAAGGAAGTGCAGAAGCTGGGCCTGGCGATGGCCACCATGAGCGGCGTCACCCGCGAGCAGGTGCTGCGGGTGATGGACGAGTTCGACGGCGCGCTGGACAAGCAGACCTCGCTGGGCGTGGGCGCCGACGACTACATCCGCAACGTGCTGATCCAGGCGCTGGGCGCGGACAAGGCCGGCGGCCTGATCGACCGGATCCTGCTCGGCCGCAACACCACCGGCCTGGACACGCTCAAGTGGATGGACTCGCGCGCGATCGCCGACCTGGTCCGCAACGAGCACCCGCAGATCATCGCCATCGTGCTCTCGCACCTGGACGGCGACCACGCCGCCGACACCCTCAAGCTGCTGCCCGAGCGCACCCGCGCCGACGTGCTGCTGCGCATCGCCACCCTGGACGGGATCCCGCCCAACGCGCTCAACGAACTCAACGAGATCATGGAGCGGCAGTTCTCCGGCAACCAGAACCTGAAGTCGTCCAACATCGGCGGGGTCAAGGTCGCGGCCAACATCCTCAACTTCCTCGAGACCGGCCAGGACCAGTCGATCCTCGGCGCGATCTCGCAGGTCGACCAGGAACTGTGCCAGCGCATCCAGGACCTGATGTTCGTGTTCGACGACCTGGTCGAGCTGGACGACCGCGAGCTGCAGACCCTGCTGCGCGAGGTCTCCGGCGAGCGCCTGGGCATCGCATTGCGCGGCGCCGACGTCAGGGTGCGCGAGAAGATCACCCGCAACATGTCCCAGCGCGCCGCCGAGATCCTGCTCGAGGACATGGAGGCGCGCGGCCCGGTGCGCCTGACCGACGTCGAGGCGGCGCAGAAGGAGATCCTGACCATCGTCCGGCGCCTGGCCGACGAGGGCGTGATCGCGCTCAGCGGCGGCGGCGGCGAGGAGCTGGTATGACCGGGACGGCGGTGCGCTGGCTGGCGCCGGAGCTGGCCGCGGTCGCGCGCGCGCCTGCCGGCGTGCCGGTCGACGTGCCGGTGCCGCGGCCGCCCAGCCTGGAGGAGATCCAGGCCATCGAGGACGCCGCGCGCCGCGAAGGCTACGAGGCCGGGCTGGCCCAGGGCCACCAGGAAGGCTTCGCCCAGGGCCAGGCCGAGGTGCGCCGCCTTACCGCGCAGATCGAAGGCATCCTCGACAACTTCTCCCGTCCCCTCGCCCGCCTCGAGGACGAGGTCACCGCCGCGCTGGGCGAACTGGCGGTGCGCATCGCCGGCAGCCTGGTCGGCCGCGCCTACGATGCCGACCCGGTGCTGCTGTCGGACCTGGTCGCCGAAGCGCTGGACGCGGTCGGCGGCGCGAGCCGCGAGGTCGAGGTGCGCCTGCACCCGGACGACATCCAGGCGCTGGCGCCGCTGCTGGCGCTGGTCGCCGGCGCGCGGCTGACGCCGGACCCGGCGCTCGGCCGCGGCGACCTGCGCGTGCATGCCGAGAGCGTGCGCATCGACGGCACCCTGGAGGCGCGCCTGCGCGGCGCGCTGGAAACCGTGGTGCGCAAGGCCGGGACCGGCGCATGACCCCGCCTCCCGCACCCGCCACCGCCGCGGTCGTGCCCGGCGCCGTGCCCGCCGACTGGCTGGCCGCGCGCAACCTGCGCCTGGCCACGCGGCTGGACGCGATCGCACTGGACCCGGCCGCCGGCCGCGGCCTGATCCGCGAGGGCATCCTGCGCCGCGCGGTCGGCCTCACCCTCGAGGCGACCGGCTGCGAGGCGCCGATGGGTGCCACCTGCAAGGTCGAGGTCGCCGACGGCGGCTGGGTCGAGGCCGAGGTGGTCGGCTTCGCCGGCGAGCGCACCTCGCTGATGCCCAGCGCCGAACTGCACGGCCTGCTGCCCAATGCCCGCGTGGTGCCGGTGCGCCGCCGCGGCGGCGTGGAGGTCGGCGAAGGCCTGCTCGGCCGGGTGATCGATTCCGACGGCGTGCCGCTGGACGGGCGCGGGCCGATCCGCGCCGAGGGCAGTGTCGGCATGGCCGGCGTGGCGATCAATCCGCTGGCGCGCGAACCGATCATCCAGCCGCTGGACGTGGGCGTGCGCGCGATCAACGCGCTGCTGCCGATCGGCCGCGGCCAGCGCGTGGGCCTGTTCGCCGGCTCGGGCGTGGGCAAGTCGACCCTGCTGGGCATGATGACCCGCTATACCGCCGCCGACGTCATTGTCGTGGGCCTGATCGGCGAGCGCGGCCGCGAAGTGCGCGACTTCGTCGAGACCACCCTGGGCGAGGAAGGCCTGCGCCGCGCGGTGGTCGTGGCCGCCCCGGCCGACCGTCCGCCGCTGGCGCGCCTGCACGGCGCCTACCGCGCCACCGCCATCGCCGAATGGTTCCGCGACCAGGGCCTGAACGTGCTGCTGCTGATGGACTCGCTGACCCGCTTCGCCCAGGCCCAGCGCGAGATCGGCCTGTCGGTCGGCGAGCCGCCCACCACCCGTGGCTATCCGCCGTCGGTGTTCGCCAAGCTGCCGGCGCTGGTCGAGCGCGCCGGCAACGGCGCCGCCGGCCGCGGCTCGATCACCGCCTTCTACACCGTGCTGACCGAGGGCGACGATCCGCAGGACCCGATCGCCGACGCCGCCCGCGCGATCCTCGACGGCCACATCCTGCTCTCGCGCCGGATCGCCGACGCCGGCCTGTACCCGGCCATCGACGTGGAATCCTCGGTCAGCCGCGTGGTCCAGGACATCGCCGACGAGACCTGGCGCATGCGCATCCGCGCGCTCAAGCGCCTGGTCGCCGCCTACAACGCCAACCGCGACCTGATCGCGATCGGCGCCTACCAGCGCGGCGGCGACGCGGCGGTGGACGAGGCGCTGGAGCGCTGGCCGGAGATCGTCGAGTTCCTGGGCCAGGACGTGGCCCGCGCCGCCGACCTGCACCACAGCCGCGACGCGCTCACGGCCCTGCTCGAGCCCGGTCTGCTGCAACCCAAGGAGAACGCCGCATGATGCAGTCCCGCCGCATCGACCCGCTGCTGCGCCGCGCGCAGGAGCACGAGGATGCCGTGGCCCGCGAGCTGGCCGAGCGCCAGCGCGCGCACGAACTGCAGGAATCGCGGCTGGCCGAACTGCGCCGCTACGCCGACGAATACGCCTCCAGCCAGATGGCCGCGATCAGCCCGGCGCAACTGGCCAACCGCCGCGCCTTCCTCGATCGCCTGGAAAACGCGGTCGAACAGCAGACACTCAACGTGGACAACAGCCGCGAGAAGCTGGAGGCCGAGCGCACCCGCCTGCTGCTGGCCAGCCGCGACAAGCAGGTGCTCGAGCAGCTGGCGGCCAGCTACCGCGCGCAGGAACGCAAGGGCGAGGAACGCCGCGACCAGCGCGAGATGGACGACCTCGGCGCACGCCGGGTGCGTGCCGCGCAGCAGGCTGGCGAAGCGGAAGGAGAAGCGCGTTGAACCTGCCGGCGATCGGCGGTCCCGGGCCGGCGCAGCCGCAGTCCGCGCCCCAGTCCGGCAACGGCAGCGGCGCCGCCGGCGGCGAGGATTTCTCGCGCCTGCTCGACGGCGGCGCACACAAGGCGGAGACGACGGACGCGAAGGCGTCGAGCGCGGCGGCGGCCTCCCGCCGCGACGCAGGCGACCAACGCCGCACCGGCGCCGCCGACCGCGACGGCCAACGCCAGCGGACGGCCGACGCGCGACCCGAACCGGCGCCGGTCGACGGGTCCGAAGCAGCCGTCACCGCCACCAGCACCGACACCAGCAGCGCATCCGCCAGGGAAACCGACATCGCAGCCGGCGGCTGGCCGCCGCCGGGGCTGGCCAGCCTGCTCGATCCGACCGCTGCCGCTACCGCTCCTCCCGCCATCCCCGCCGCGTCCCCGACGCCTGCCGCTGCTGCCGGCGATGACCAGACGCAGCCACCGCACGGCAGCCTGTCGGGCAATGCCGGGCCGGGCATCGCCGCGGCGGCCAACGCACTGGCGGCACCGTCCCGGCAGGCCAGCCAGACCGTGCAGGCCACGCAGGCAGCGGCCGAGCCGCTGCCCGGCGAAGCCATGGCCGGGCTGCTCCAGGAGGTCGACGCAGCCGCCGGTGATGACAAGGCCGGCGCCAGGCCGACGGCGGCGCCAGGCCTGGCGTTCGCCCTGCAGCCCGCGGCACCTGCGGGTGCGGCCAGCGCCACCGCACCGGCGCCGCCGCTTTCCGCCGCGCCGGCACCGGTGCCGCAGCTGCACGGCGAAGGCTTCGCCGACGATGTCGGCGCCCACGTGCAGTGGCTGGCCGGGCAGAAGATCGGCCACGCCCACATCCGCATCTCACCGCAGGAACTGGGCCCGGTCGAGATCCGCCTGCAACTGGACGGCGACCGCATCAGCGCCGATTTCAGCAGTGCCCAGCCGGAAGTCCGCCAGGCGCTGGAGAACGGCCTGCCGCGCCTGCGCGAGATGCTCGGCCAGCACGGCTTCCAGCTGGCCCATGCCGGCGTCGGCCAGCAATCGCGGCAGGACGGCGGCGAGCGGCAGGGTCGCTCGTCCGATGGCCCGGGCGGCGGCGACGGCACCGGCGACGAGCCCGCTGCCGCGGCACCGCTGCAACGCATCGCCCGCGGCCTGCTCGACGCCTACGCCTAGCCGCGCCGGGCCCTTCTGCCCGGAGCCCATCTCCCTCCAGCGCTGACGGCCCGCGCTGGAGCCCCTCTCCGTACGGGAGAGGGGTTGGGGTGAGGGTCGGGCAGCCCGCGGCAATCCAGACCGCGCGGGCCTCCCCGTACCCTCATCCGCCCCTTCGGGGCACCTTCTACCCCGAGGGCACCCTGTCCCGAAGGGAGAAGGAAATTCCCTCCCCGTCAAAACCCCGCCGCGACCACGGCACACCGCTTGCATCCTGACCGGGGCAACCTCCAGGAGACGACGCGTGGCCGCCGCAGCCGACAAGAATTCCCGCTCCCCGGCGCCGAAGAGCGCCGCACCCGCCGCCAAGGCCGGCGGCAAGCTGCCGCTGATCATCAGCGCGGTGGCCGTGCTCGCCGCCGCTGCCGCCGGTGGCGGCTGGTACTGGACCTCGCGCCAGGCCGCCGAAGCCGAGCAGGCCGCCGCCGAGGCGAGCAAGCCCAAGCTGCCGGCACCGGCCCAGTACCTGGCCCTGGAGCCGCCGTTCGTGGTCAACCTCCACGGCGCCAACGGCGGCCCGCAGTACCTGCAGGTCGAGATCCAGCTGATGACCCGCGACAGCGGCGCGCTGGCCCACCTGGAACGCCACGCCCCGGCGATCCGCGCCTGCCTGCTGATGCTGCTGGCGCAGCAGGACGCGCACGGCATCGCCGACCGCGCCGGCAAGGAACGGCTGCAGGCCCAGGCCCTGGCCGAGGTGCGCAAGCTGATGCGCGCCGAGACCGGAACCCCGGCCGCCGAAGACCTGCTGTTCACCAGCTTCGTCACCCAGTAACGGAAGCGGCCCGCGCCCATGAGCATCAACGACCTGCTGTCCCAGGACGAGATCGACGCGCTGCTGCACGGCGTCGACTCCGGCGCGGTGAACACCGAGCCGGAGCCGGTCGATCCCGGCGTGGCCCGCACCTACGACTTCGCCAGCCAGGACCGGATCATCCGCGGCCGGATGCCGACCCTGGAGATGGTCAACGAGCGCTTCGTGCGGCTGTGGCGGATCGGCCTGTTCAACCTGATCCGCCGTTCGGCCGACCTGTCGGTGCGCGGCATCGACCTAGTCAAGTTCGGCGAGTACATGCACTCGCTGTACGTGCCGACCAACCTCAACCTGATCCGCTTCAAGCCGCTGCGCGGCATGGGCCTGATCGTGTTCGAGCCGAAGCTGGTGTTCAGCGTGGTGGACAACTTCTTCGGCGGCGACGGCCGCTATCCCACCCGGATCGAGGGCCGCGAGTTCACCCCCACCGAGATGCGGGTGATCCAGCTGCTGCTCAAGCAGACCTTCGCCGACCTGGTGGAGGCCTGGGCGCCGGTGATGGACGTGGAGTTCGAGTACATCAACTCCGAGATCAACCCGCACTTCGCCAACATCGTCACCCCGCGCGAGTACGTGGTGGTCAGCCGCTTCCACGTCGAGCTGGACGGCGGCGGCGGCGAGATCCACGTGACCCTGCCCTATTCCATGCTCGAGCCGATCCGCGAACTACTCGACGCCGGCATCCAGAGCGACCGCATCGACCGCGACGAGAGCTGGAACACGACCCTGCGCGAGCAGCTGATGCTGGCCGAGGTCACCGTCTCCAGCGTGCTCGCGCGCAAGCGCATCGACCTGCGCCAGCTCACCCGGATGAAGGTCGGCGACATCCTGCCGATCGAGCTGCCGCCGTCGGTACCGGTCTGCGTCGAGGACATCCCCGTGTTCACCGGCGAGTTCGGCGTGGCCAACGGCCGCAACGCGGTGAAGATCGTGCAGACCCGCCCCCCTGGCGCCCCGCAGCCCCGCCTCCCCGTCGTCACCGAGGAAACACCCGCATGAACACCCAAGACACCGACACCGCCCTGGCGCAGTTCGACGCACTGCAGTCGGACGTGGCCGCCGATGCCCGCGACCTGAACCTGGACGTGATCCTCGACGTCCCGGTCACGCTGTCGCTGGAAGTCGGGCGCGCGCGCATGCCGATCCGCAACCTGCTGCAGCTCAACCAGGGCTCGGTGATCGAGCTGGAGCGCGGCGCCGGCGAACCGCTGGACGTGTACGTCAACGGCACCCTGATCGCGCACGGCGAGGTGGTGGTGATCAACGACCGCTTCGGCGTGCGCCTGACCGACGTGGTCAGCCCCAGCGAGCGGATCCGGAGACTGCGTTGAGCGCTTCGGCCGCCATCGCGATGCTCGGCGCGGCCGCACCGGCCGCGGCCCAGGCACCGGCGACGCCCGGCGTGTTCGGCGCGTTCTTCGCGCTGCTGCTGGTGCTCGGACTGATCCTGGGCCTGGCCTGGCTGCTGCGGCGCCTGCCCGGCGCCGGCCTGCGCCCGGCCGACGGCCTGCGGGTGGTGGCCAGCCTGCAGCTGGGCGCCAAGGAGCGCGCGGTGGTGGTCGAGGTCGGCGGGCAGCAGTTGCTGCTCGGCGTGACCCCGGCCGGCATTTCCCGCCTGCACGAACTGCCGCAGCCGCTGCCGCCGGTCGCGCCGGCGAAGCTGCCCAGCCTGCCCAATCTGAAAGAACTGCCCAATTTCGCCCAGCTGCTGTCGCAGCGGCTGCGCAAGGACGCCTGAGATGTCGCGCCAGAGCTTCAAACGCTTCGCCCTGCCGCTGCTCCTGCTGCTGCTCGCCTGCGCGCCGCTGCTGGCGGCGGCGGCGCCGGCGCAGGTCCCCGCCCTGCCCGACGTGACCGTCGGCCGGATCGGCGACGCACCGGTCAGCGTGCCGCTGCAGACCCTGCTGCTGATGACGGCGATCACCCTGCTGCCGTCGCTGCTGCTGGTGATGACCGCCTTCACCCGGATCATCATCGTGCTGGCGCTGCTGCGCCAGGCGCTGGGCACCGGCCAGACCCCGTCCAACCAGGTGCTGGTCGGCCTGGCCCTGTTCCTGACCGCGATGGTAATGATGCCGGTCTGGCAGACCGCCTGGGACGCCGGCTTCGCGCCCTACCTCAACGGCGAGATCGACTTCCGCACCGCCTGGGACCTGGGCAGCGCGCCGCTGCGCGGCTTCATGCTGGCGCAGGTGCGCGAGACCGACCTGATGACCTTCGCCGGCCTGGCCGGGCACGACACCTACGCCGGCCCGGACGACGTGCCGTTCCCGGTGCTGGTCGCCTCGTTCGTGACCTCCGAACTGAAGACCGCGTTCGAGATCGGCTTCCTGATCTTCATCCCGTTCGTGATCATCGACCTGGTCGTGGCCAGCGTGCTGATGTCGATGGGCATGATGATGCTGTCGCCGATGCTGATCTCGGCGCCGTTCAAGATCCTGCTGTTCGTGCTGGTCGACGGCTGGGTGCTGACGGTGGGCACGCTGGCCGCCAGCTTCAACGGGGTCTGAGCATGTCCCCCGAACTCGCCCTGACCGAACTGCGCCGCGGCCTCGAGGTCGCGCTCTGGGTCGGCGGCCCGCTGCTGCTGGCGGTGCTGGTGGTCGGCGTGGTGGTCGGCATCATCCAGGCCGCCACCCAGCTCAACGAGCCGACCATCGCCTTCATCGCCAAGGCGGTCGCGCTGACCGCCTCGCTGTTCGCGCTCGGCAGTTTCCTGCTCGCCTACCTGGTCGACTACACCACCGCGCTGTTCCAGCGCATCCCGCACCTGATCGGCTGAGCGCGAGCGCCCGTGGACGCCGCCACCGCCATGGTCATCGACGGCCAGCAGGCCTTCGGCATGATCGGCACGATCATGTGGACCATGCTGCGCACCGGCGCGATGCTGATGGCGATGCCGCTGATCGGCACCCGCGCGGTGCCGGTGCGGGTGCGGGTGCTGTTGGCCGGCACCCTGGCGATGGCGATCGCGCCGATGCTACCCGCGCCGCCGCAGTCGGCCGGGGTGGATGCGGCGACCGTCATAGGGGTAGCCCGCGAACTGGCGCTGGGGGTGGCGATGGGCTTCGTCCTGCGCCTGGTGTTCGAGGCCGGCGCGCTGGCCGGCGAACTGGTCTCGCAGGGCATGGGCCTGGCCTTCGCGCAGATGAACGACCCGCTGCGTGGCACCAGTTCCGCCGTCGTGGGGCAATGGTTCTACATCGCCTTCGGCCTGCTGTTCTTCGCCGCCGACGGCCACCTGGCCATGGTCGCGCTGCTGGTGCGCAGCTACCAGGCGCTGCCGGTGGCCGCGGCGTGGCCCGACACCGGCGCCAGCCTGGGCGTGGTCATCGAGCTGTTCTCGCTGGTCCTGCGTGGCGGCCTGATCCTGGCCCTGCCGGTAATGGTCGCGCTGCTGGCGACCAACCTGGCCTTCGGCGTGCTGGCCCGCGCTGCGCCGCAGCTCAATCCGATCCAGCTGGGCCTGCCGGTGGCGGTGCTGAGCGGCCTGTTCCTGCTGGCGGTGCTGGCCGGGGAACTGGCTGCGCCGGTGCAGCGGCTGTTCGACGCGGCCTTCGCCAGCGGCGCCCGCTTCCCGGCGCCCTGAGCGCACCCGGCACGACCGGCGCTTGTGCACGCGCGCATTCATGGGCGGCACGGGCGTCGGTACCAGGAGGAAGTCGGCTGTGCCGACGGCGTCGGGTCGCCGGCTGAACCCGGCTCCTACAACAGCCGCGACGCCACCGCTCTCCTGTAGGAGCTGACTTCAGTCGGCGACACGGGCGTCCGAAGCATGAGGACCTCGCCTGTGCCGACGGCGTCGCGTCGCAGGCAAGCCCGGCTCCTACAAGAGCAGGTCGCCGACGCGAACGGAGCCGCGCCTCCAAAGCCCCCGAAGACGTGGCAGGCCGGGTGTGTTGCGGCAACAGCCATGGATGGCCGCGTCGGCGAGTCGGCACACGGATGTGCCGCCGAGACGACCGCAACACACCCAGCCTGCCGCGGCTCAGCCCGAAGCCGACCACGCCCAACGCTCTGGCCGTTACCGTTGCCCCCTCCCCGAACCGGCGAAGCATCTTTTCATTTGCCGGCCGCGGCCGCATAGTGGCCGCAGGCAGTGACGCAGGGGGCGTCATGGACCGATGGAGCCGGCGCAATACACGCGACGCGATCCTGATCGCGGTGACCTGCTTTGTCCTGCCGCTGCTCACCATCCCCTACTGGCCGGGCTTCGGCGACGGCGAGCCCGCCTCGCTGGCCCACCTGCAATGGGGTCTGCTGCTGGCGCTGGCGATGCTCTCGCCACACAAGCTGTATTTCCGTATCGGCTATCTGTCGCTGCTCCTGGCCTGGTGCCTGCAGCTGCTGCTGCGCGCGCCCGAGGGCACGGCCCTGTCCCTGTTGCTGCGCTCGCTGCCGCTGTACGCGGCCATGTACGGCTGGACAGTGCTGTGCGCGCACTGGATGGGCTGGCCGCGCCCGCCCGAGCAGGCGCGGATCCGGCAGCGCGACATCGTGCCCTTCGGCGCGATCGCGTTCGTGCTCTATCCGCTGGGCTGGGCCCTGGGCCATGCGCTGGTCAACGGACTGTTCTCCGCCGTCAGCCCGCCCAACCTGCTCGACCATACCCTGCAGGTCGGCTTCTCCCGCTTCTTCGGCGTGCTCTGCCTGACCCTGCCGATCGTCCTGTACTTCACCGGCCGCCACGAGCCGGCGCCGATACCCAGCCGCATGCTGTGGTGGGAATGGATGCTGCTGGGCGGCTACTCGATGCTGCTGACCGCGCTGCTGTGGGCCCTGCCGAAGCAGGGCGAGCACCCGCTCGGCGGCCTGATCGACCAGCGCTTCATGCTCGCCGCACTGATGGTCTGGGCGGTGTTGCGGCTGCCGTGGCGCTGGTCGGCGCCGCTGATCGCCGCGGTGACCATGCTGCTGGTCTACCTGGTCGGCGCCGGTACCCGCGCGGGCCTGCGCACCGACGCCCTGCACCTGCTGCAGATCGGCTTCGAGATGAGCATCCTGCAGCAGCTGATGGTGCTGACCCTGGTGATCGGCCGCGACAACCGCCGCGCGATCGCGCGCCTGGCCCAGGAGAGCCGCCGCGACGGCCTCAGCGGCGTGCCCAACATCAACGCGCTGCGCCACGACCTGGCCCATCACCCGCAGCCGCCGGCGGAGATCGGCTGCCTGGGCATCGAACACCTGGACAACCTGATGGCCGGCTACGGGCTGCCGGCGCAGGAGGCGCTGACCGCCGCGATCCACGACCACCTGGCCCCGGAGGTGCAGGCCTACACGCTCGGCATGGGCCGCTTCGCGCTGGTGCCGCGCGCGCAGGATCTGTCGTGGAAGGCGCTGCTGGCGCGGATCGAGCACTTCGAGTTCAACCTGGGCGAGTCGCAGGTGCGGATCGAACCGCACCTGGGCGTGTGTCCCCTGCGCGACAACAGCCAGCAGTCGCTGGACCTGGCGCTGGACGCGGCCTACGGGGCGATGCAGGCCGCGCGCCGGCGCGGCGAGACCGCGCCGGTGTTCGCCACCCCCGGGCTCAGCGACCCGGCCGCGCTGCGCGCGGTGCTGGAGACCCACTCGCTGGCCCTGTCGCTGCTGCGTCGGCGCCAGCTGGAGCTGCACCTGCAGCCGATCCGGCGCCTGTCCGGCGGCGCCGCGTCGATGGGCGAGATCCTGTGCCGCCTGCGCACCGACGACGGCCGCCTGCTGATGCCGCGCGACTACATGGGCGAGCTCGACGCCAGCCGCGGCGTGGTCGAACTCGACCGCGCGGTGATCGAGACCCTGCTGGCCTGGATGCGCGACCACGCCGCCACGCTGCCCTACCAGCGCCTGACCGTGAACCTGACCGGCCGCAGCCTGGTGTCGGAGAACTTCCGCAACTGGCTGCTGTACCAGCTCGACATCTTCCCCGGCTGCGCCGAGCGGCTGTGCTTCGAGATCACCGAGCGCGCGGTCGGCGGCAGCCTGGCCCAGGTGCGGCCGCTGCTGGACGGCCTCAGCCAGCGCGGCTGCCTGATCGCGCTGGACGACTTCGGCACCGGCATGCAGAGCTTCGAGCGGCTGCAGCAGCTGCCGATCGACCTGGTCAAGATCGACGGCACCTTCGTCCGCAACGTCGCCGACAACCCGCGCGACCGCGACCTGGTCCGGGCGATGGTCGCCATCGCCCGCGCCTACCAGGCCGAGACCGTCGCCGAGTACGTCGAGGACGCCGGGATCCTGGCGGCGCTGGAGGAACTGCAGGTCGACTGGGTCCAGGGCTACCACATCGGCCGCCCGGCGCCGCTGTCGACCCTGCCCGCCGCGGCCGGATCGGCCGCCTGAGCCCGCGCCGCGCCCGGCCGCGCCGGGCACTGGAACGGGGCTTGCATCGCCAGCCCCGAGTCCCCCCGGCCCTCCGCCCGGGCAGGAGCCGGCGATGGCCGAGAACGAAGACGGCCAGGAACGTACCGAACAACCCAGTGCCAAACGCCTGCGCGAGGCACGCGAGAAGGGCAACATCCCGCGCTCGCGCGAGCTCGCCACCGCCGCGGTGTTCGGCGCCGGCGTGGCGGCGCTGCTGGCCGCCGGGCCGCTGCTCGCCCGCGGCGCCCAGGGCTGGATGCGCGGCGCGCTGAGCCCGGAGCCGGCGCTGCTGCAGGCGCCGGAGCGCCTGTTCGGACACATGGGGCTGCTGCTGCTGAAGCTGCTGTGGGTGGTGCTGCCGCTGGTGGCCGTGTCGCTGCTGGCCGCCCTGCTCGCGCCGCTGGCGATGGGTGGCCTGCAGTTCTCCAACAAGGCGCTGACGCCCGACCTGAACCGGCTCAACCCGGCGGCCGGGCTCAAGCGCATCTACGGCCCCGAAGGCCTGGCCGAACTGGCCAAGTCGCTGCTGCGCGTGGCCCTGGTCGGCACCGCCGCCGGGCTGACCCTGAGCCACGGCATGGACCTGCTGCGGACCATGCCCAACCAGGGCCTGGAGGACGCCGCGCGCACCGGCCTGCACTTCACCGGCCGGCTGCTGCTGGCCACCGCCTGCGCGCTGGCGCTGCTGGCCGCCATCGACGCCCCGTACCAGAAGTGGAACTGGATGCGGAAGCTGAAAATGACCCGCCAGGAACTGCGCGACGAACTGAAGGAAAGCGAAGGCAACCCGCAGGTCAAGGGCAAGATCCGGCAGATGCAGGCGCAGCTGTCGCAGCGCCGGATGATGGAGGCGGTGCCCACCGCCGACGTGATCGTGGTCAACCCGACCCACTACGCGGTGGCGCTCAAGTACGAGAGCGGCAGCATGCGCGCGCCCACGGTGGTGGCCAAGGGCGTGGACGAAATGGCCCAGCGCATCCGCGAGGTGGCCGACCGCCACCGGGTCGCGACCGTCTCGGCCCCGCCTCTGGCACGCGCCTTGTATAGGGAAGGCGAGCTCGGCAAGGAAATCCCCGTGAGACTGTACGCCGCCGTCGCCCAGATCCTGTCCTACGTCTACCAGTTGCGTGCCTGGCGCGCCGGCACCGCCCCGGCCTCGCCCGAGCTGGGCCCGGTGGCCGTCGACGAATTCCCCGCGGAGCCGGGCCGGTGAGCGCCGTTCCCGCCACGCCGATGTCGCGGCGCCTGCTCGAACTGGCCCGCAACGGCCTGGGCGCGCCGCTGGTGGTGATGGCGCTGCTGGCGATGATCGTGGTGCCGATGCCGCCGGTGCTGCTGGATGCGCTGTTCAGCTTCAACATCGCCATCTCGCTGGTCGTGCTGCTGTCGGTGGTCTACGTGAAGCGGCCGCTGGACTTCACCATCTTCCCGATCATCCTGCTGACCACCACGATGCTGCGCCTGGCGCTGAACGTGGCCTCCACCCGAGTGATCCTGCTCCACGGCCAGGACGGCCCCGCCGCCGCCGGCAAGGTGATCCAGTCGTTCGGCGAGTTCGTGGTCGGCGGCAACTATGCGATCGGCATCGTGGTCTTCGCGATCCTGACCATCATCAACTTCGTGGTGATCACCAAGGGCGCCGGGCGCGTGTCCGAGGTGACCGCGCGCTTCATCCTCGACGCGATGCCCGGCAAGCAGATGGCGATCGACGCCGACCTCAACGCCGGCCTGCTGACCCGCGAGGAGGCCAAGGCCCGGCGCGAGGAAGTCCGCCAGGAAGCCGACTTCTACGGCGCGATGGACGGCGCCAGCAAGTTCATCCGCGGCGACGCCATCGCCGGCATCCTGATCCTGTTCGTGACCCTGATCGGCGGCCTGGTGGTGGGCGTGCTCCAGCACGGCATGCCGGTCGGCGATGCAGCCGCCACCTACACCCTGCTGTCGATCGGCGACGGCCTGGTCGCGCAGCTGCCGGCGCTGCTGGTCTCCACCGCCGTGGCGATGCTGGTGACCCGCGCCTCGCGTGCCCAGGACATGGGCGAGGAGATGGCCGGCCAGGCCTTCGGCCAGCACAAGGCGCTGGCGATCGCGGCCGGGATCCTGACCGTGGTCGGGCTGGTCCCGGGCATGCCCAATGCCGCCTTTTTGACGCTGGGCGCGGCGCTGGGCTTCGGCGCCTGGAAACTGTGGAAACGCAGCCTGGAGCACGCACCGGCGGACGCAACCGAGGCCGCGGC
Organism: Pseudoxanthomonas suwonensis; assembly: GCF_000972865.1. Lineage (NCBI taxonomy): Bacteria > Pseudomonadati > Pseudomonadota > Gammaproteobacteria > Lysobacterales > Lysobacteraceae > Pseudoxanthomonas > Pseudoxanthomonas suwonensis. The sequence continues at coordinate 3,740,236 of NZ_CP011144.1, read as the reverse complement.
GGCGCTGCCCGCGCCCGGCCAGGCCCAGGGCGAGCTGGACTGGGACGAACTGCGCCCGGTCGATCCGCTGGACCTGGAAGTCGGCTACCGCCTGATACCGCTGGTGGACAAGGCCCAGGGCGGCGAACTGATGGCCCGGATCAAGGCCGTGCGCCGCAAGCTGACCCGGGAGATCGGCTTCCTGGTGCCGCCGGTGCACATCCGCGACAACCTGGAGCTGCCAGCCAACCACTACCGCCTGCTGGTGCACGGCGTGCCGGTGGCCACCGCCGAGATCCATCCGGACCGGGAACTGGCGCTGGACCCGGGCGGCGCACTGGGCGCGCTCGACGGGATCAAGGGCAAGGACCCGGCGTTCGGCCTGGACGCGGTCTGGATCCAGCCGCACCAGCGCGCCCAGGCCGAGTCGATGGGCTACACCGTGGTCGACCCGGCCACCGTGGTCGCCACCCACCTCTCGCACCTGGTCCGCGAGCACGCCCCGGAACTGCTCGGCCACGAGGAAGTGCAGCAGCTGCTGGCCACCCTGGCCAAGAGCGCGCCGAAGCTGGCCGAAGACCTCACGCCCAAGGCGCTGCCGCTGTCGGTGGTGGTGCGGGTGCTGCAGAACCTGCTGGTCGAACGCATCCCGGTCCGGCAGCTGCGCAAGATCGCCGAGTCGCTGGTCGAGCACGGCGCGCACACCCAGGACCCGGCCGTGCTCACCGCCGCGGTGCGCAACACGCTGGGCCGTTTCATCTTCCAGGAGATCGCCGGGACCGCGCCGGAGCTGCCGGTGTTCACCCTGGCCGCGCCGCTGGAACGGGTCTTGCAGGATTCCGCGCAGGGTGCCGCCGGCGCCGCGCTGGAACCCGGCCTGGCCGAACGCCTGCAGCAGAGCCTGGCCGATTGCGCCGGCCGCCAGGAGGCGCGCGGCGAACCGGCGGTGGTGCTGGTGCCGGCCACGGTGCGCGCCGCGCTGGCGCGGCTGGTCCGCCACAGCGTGCCCTCGCTGTCGGTGCTGGCCTACACCGAGGTACCGGAAGACAAGCGGCTCAAGCTGGTCGGCACGATCAGCTGAAGCCGGTAACGCGGGAACGGAACGGAGCGGTAAGGAGCAGTCATGAAGATCAAACGATTCGTCGCCGCCGACATGCGCACCGCGCTGCGGATGGTCCGCGCCGAGCACGGCCCGGACGCGGTGATCCTCTCCAACCGCCGCACCGACGAGGGCGTGGAGATCGTCGCCGCCAGCAACTACGACGAGAACGCGGTGCAGAAGGCGCTGGTCGAAGCCCAGCGCGCCGCCGAGGCCGAAGCCCAGGCCGCCGCCGCGGCCCGGCCGGCACCGCGCCCGAATCCGTTCCTGGACAACCTGCCGCCGTTGCCGCAACCGGCCGCACCGGCGCCGGCACGCCCGAGCGCCCACGATTTCTCCGCGGCGATGGCCGCCGCCCTGTCCACGCCGACCGCGCAGGCGGTCGTCGCCCAGCCACCGGCGGCCGTGCCGGCAACAAGCGACATCCCCGCCGCCGCGGTCGCGGCGCCGCCGGCCGCCGTACCGGCCGCTGCCCCGGCATCCGCCGCGCCGACGCTCGCGCCGGTGCCCGCGCCTCCGCCGCCGGCCAACGACGAGCAGCTGGTCGCCATGCGCGAGGAACTGGCGCAGATGCGGCAGATGATCGAGCGCGAGATGCACCGCCTGACCGACGAGCGCCTGCGCGGTTCGCCGGTGCGGCTGCAGGCGATGGAGCTGATGGAGGACTACGGCTTCGACGCCGGCATCACCCGCGACATCGTCCTGCAGCTGCCGGCCGACACCGCCGCGCACCGCGGCCGCGGCCTGATGCTGGGCCTGATCTCGCGGCAGCTGCCGGTGTGCCCGGCCGACCCGCTGGAACAGGGCGGCGTGATCGCCCTGGTCGGCCCGACCGGCGCCGGCAAGACCACCACCATCGCCAAGCTGGCCGCGCGCTACGCCGCCGAGCACGGCGCCCGCAACGTGGCCCTGGTGACCACCGACACCGCGCGCATCGGCGGCCGCGAGCAGCTGTACAGCTACGGCCGCCAGCTCGGCATCGCCGTGCACGAGGCCGACACCGACGCGGCCCTGATCCAGCTGCTGCAGCGCCTACAGGACTACAAGCTGGTGCTGGTGGACACCGCCGGCCTGGGCCAGCGCGACCGCGCCCTGGCCAGCCAGCTCAACTGGCTGCGCGCCGCGCGCGAGGTGCGCACCCTGCTGGTCCTGCCGGCCAACTCCCACTACGCCGACCTGGACGAGGTCGTGCGCCGGTTCGGCGCCGCCAAGCCGCAGGGCGTGGTCCTGACCAAGCTGGACGAGACCGGCCGCCTGGGCAGCGCCCTGTCGGTGGTGGTCGACCACCAGCTGCCGCTGACCTGGGTCACCGACGGCCAGCGCGTCCCCGACGACCTCCACCGCGCCAACGCGGCCAGTATTGTTCTTCGCCTTGAAGATCTGCGCCGCGCGGCCGATAAGCCGAACATCCCGGAGCACGACCATGCCGCCGCGTGAGTACCCCGCCTTGAACCTGACCGCCGCCAACCACAGCCTGGCCCCCGTCCGCAGCATCGCCGTCACCGGCGGCAAGGGCGGCGTGGGCAAGACCAACCTGTCGGTCAACCTGGCCGCCTCGCTGGCCGGGCTGGGCAAGCGCACCCTGCTGCTGGACGCGGACCTGGGCCTGGCCAACGTCGACGTGCTGCTGGGCCTGTCGCCGCAGTACACCCTGGCCGACCTGGTGTCGGGCCGCTGCGAGCTGGACGAGGTGATCCTGGAGGGCCCGGCCGGCATGCTGGTAGTGCCCGCCGCCTCCGGCCGCCGGCACATGGCCGAGTTGCAGCCGGCCCAGCACGTGGGCCTGGTCAACGTGTTCAACGACCTGCAGCGCGAACTGGACATCCTGATCGTCGACACCGCCGCCGGCATCACCGACAGCGTGCTGACCTTCTGCCAGGCCGCGCAGGACGCCATCGTGGTGGTCTGCGACGAGCCGGCCTCGATCACCGACGCCTACGCCCTGATCAAGGTGCTCTCGCGCGAGCGCGGGGTCGACCGGGTGCAGGTGGTGGCCAACATGGTGCGCAGCCCGGCCGAGGGCCGCGGCCTGTACGACAAGCTCTCGCGGGTGTGCGAGCGCTTCCTCGGCGACGTCTCGCTCAACTTCCTCGGCGCGGTCCCGCACTGCGACTGGCTGCGCATGGCGGTGCAGCGCCAGCAGGCCGTCGCCACCGCCTACCCGGCCAGCCCCTCGGCCCGCGCCATCGCCGAGATCGCCCGCCGCGCCGCGCGCTGGGAAGCACCGGCCGCACCGCGCGGCAACATCGAGTTCTTCGTCGACCGGATGATCCGGCAAGGCGCGGTGGCATGAACGCCCTGGCCGAATACCGCGCCGTCCAGCGCACCGGTGCCGACGACGCCGTCACCCGCCACGCCGACCTGGTCCGGCGCATCGCCCACCACCTGGCCGCGCGCCTGCCGGCGAGCGTGGAGATCGATGACCTGATCCAGGCCGGGATGATCGGCCTGATCGAGGCCTCGCGCAGCTACGACCCCGAACAGGGCGCCTCGTTCGAGACCTACGCCTCGATCCGCATCCGCGGCTCGATGATCGACGAGATCCGCCGCGGCGACTGGGTGCCGCGCTCGGTGCACCGCCGCGCCCGCGACGCCGCCGCCGCGGTGCGCCAGATCGAGCAGGCCACCGGCCGCGCCGCCAGCCCGCAGGAAGTCGCCGCGCACCTGGACATGCCGCTGCCCGAGTACCTGCGCCTGCTCGAGGACGCCTCGCGCGGCCAGGTGCTGAGCCTGGACTCGCACGTGGAGGACCACGGCGAGGTGCCGGTGCACAGCGGCGCCATGAGCCCGCAGCAGGCGCTGGAGCGCAGCGACTTCGGCCGCGAGCTGGCCGCCGCCATCGGCCTGCTGCCCGAGCGCGAGCAGCTGGTGCTGTCGCTGTACTACGAGCAGGAGCTGAACCTGAAGGAGATCGGCGCCGTGCTCGGGGTCAGCGAGTCGCGGGTCTGCCAGATCCACGGCCAGGCCGTGCTGCGCCTGCGCGGCCGCCTGTCCCAGTACGAATCGCGCGACGCCGGCCTGGAAGAACCCTAGGCCGTCCCGCACCGCGACCCGCAATGCCGCGCCACACAAGAACCAAGAACCGGAGCACGAAGTGAACAAGAACATGCGCATCCTGATCGTTGACGACTTCTCGACGATGCGCCGCATCGTCAAGAACCTGCTCAACGATCTGGGCTACAGCAACACCGCCGAGGCCGACGACGGCCACACGGCGCTGGCCGCGCTGCGCTCGGCCCCGTTCGACTTCGTGGTCACCGACTGGAACATGCCCGGCATGACCGGGATCGAGCTGCTGCGCGCGATCCGCGCCGACGACAAGCTCAAGACCCTGCCGGTGCTGATGGTCACCGCCGAGGCCAAGCGCGAGCAGATCATCGAGGCCGCGCAGAACGGCGTGAACGGCTACATCATCAAGCCGTTCACCGCGCAGACCCTGGAAGAGAAGCTCGGCAAGATCTTCGAGCGCCTGGCGGCCACCGCATGAGCGCCGTCGCCGCCGTGTCCCCCGAACGCGCCGCGCTGATCCAGCGCCTGCACGAGGCCCTCGACGCGCTGGAGCGCGGCGACGAGAGCGCCATGCGCGCGGTGATCGACGCCCTCGCCTCCGCCCGCACCCGCCCGCTGGTGCAGGGCCTGGGCCGGCTGGCCCGCGAGCTGAGCCAGGCCCTGGGCGACCTGCCGCGGCTGCCCGGCGAGGACGCCCAGGCCGCCGAGCTGGACGACGCCTGCGCCCGCCTCGACCACGTGGTGGCGATGACCGAGCAGGCCACCCACCGCACCCTGGACCTGGCCGACCAGTGCCGCGACCTGCTCGAGGACGTGCGCGTGGAAGGCGTGTCCGCGCGCCAGGACGAAGTCCTGGACCGGGTCCGCCACAACCTCACCGAGATCGGCCTGACCCAGAGCTACCAGGACCTGACCGGGCAGATCATCCGGCGCGTGGCCGACATCGTCAGGCGCGTGCACGAAGGCTTCGGCGCGCTGGGCCTGCCGCCCAAGGACGAGCCGGCCGAAACCAAGCTGGCCGGGCCTGCGGTGGCCGGCCTGGACCGCCACGCCGTGTCCCAGGACGACGCCGACGCCCTGCTGGCGGACCTGGGGCTGTAACCCGATGGAGAGCTTGCGATGAGCGGGGTCACGCCGGAGATCGCCGCCGACTTCGTGGTCGAGGCGCAGGAGATCCTGGACCGCCTCGGCGAGCAGCTGGTCGCGCTGGAGTACGCGCCGGACGACCGCGGCCAGCTCAACGCGGTGTTCCGCGGCTTCCACACGCTCAAGGGCGGCGCCGGCTTCCTCGGCGTGCTGGCAATGGTCGAACTGTGCCATGCGGCCGAGGACACCCTCGGCCGCGTGCGCGCCGGCGAGGCCGCGATCGAGCCGCAGCACTTCGACGCCGCGCAGCGTTCGCTGGACTGGCTGCAGGCCATGCTCGACGCGCTGGCCGCCGGCACCGAGGTGCCGCATGCGCCGCCGGAACTGATCGCGCAGTTCAGCCTGGACCCGGCGCCGGTCGCCGCGACCGCGGCGGCCAAGGCCGCCGCGCCTGTGTCCGACCTGATCGACGATGATGAATTCGAGGCCCTGCTCGACCAACTGCACGGCGCCGCCTCGCCGGGTACCGTCGCGACGCGGCCGGCCGCCGCGCCGGCCGCGGCCGGATCCGGCCTGATCGACGACGACGAATTCGAAGCCCTGCTCGACCAGCTGCATGGCGCGGCCGCCCCCGGCGCCGTGCTGTTGCCGGCCGTGGCCGAGGCTGGCGTCGCGGTCGCCGCGCCGCCTGCGCCGCCGCGTCCAGCCGCGCCGCCACCGCGCGCCGCCCCGGCCGGCGAAGCCGAGCAGACCGTGCGCGTGGACACCCGCCGCCTGGACGCCATCGTCAACCTGATCGGCGAGCTGGTGCTGGCGCGCAACCGCCTGAAGACCCTGCGCACGCGGCTGAAGGACGAAGAGCTGGACCGCGCCGTCGCCACCCTGGACGTGGCCACCGCGCGCCTGCAGTCGGCGGTGATGCGCACGCGCATGCAGCCGGTCGGCAAGGTGTTCTCGCGCTTCCCCAAGGTCGCCCGCGACGTGGCCCGCTCGCTGCGCAAGGAAGTCGAACTGGAGATGGTCGGCGCCGAGACCGAGCTGGACCGCAACCTGGTCGAGGCGCTGGCCGATCCGCTGGTGCACCTGGTCCGCAACGGCATCGACCACGGCGTCGAATCGCCGGAGCTGCGCGAGGCGGCCGGCAAGGCGCGGGTCGGCCGGCTGCGCCTGTCGGCCCAGCAGGAAGGCGACTACGTCGGCATCGAGGTGCAGGACGACGGCGCCGGGATCGACCCCGAACGCCTGCGCGCCAAGGCACGCGAGAAGGGCCTGCTCGACCCGGAGGCCGCCGCGCGCCTGGGCCCGGAGGAATGCCTCAACCTGATCTTCCTGCCCGGCTTCTCGACCAAGGCCGAGGTCACCGACATCTCCGGCCGCGGCGTGGGCATGGACGTGGTCCAGTCGCGGATCCGCGAGCTCGGCGGGCAGATCCAGATCCAGTCCGAACTCGGCCGCGGCACCCGCTTCCTGATCCGGGTGCCGCTGACCCTGGCGATCCTGCCGACCCTGCTGGTCCAGGCCGGCGAAGCGGTGTACGCGCTGCCGCTGGCGCGGGTGCAGGAAGTGCTGCACGCCGCACCGGCCTCGCTGGGCTGGTTCGACGGCCGCCCGGTGCTGGACCGGCACACCCACACCCTGCCCCTGCTCGACCTGCGCCGCTGGCTCGGCATCGAGGCGCACGAGGCCACGCTGCTGACCGTGGTCGTGCTGCAGATGGGCGACTCGCGCTTCGGCCTGATCGTCGACCAGGTCCGCGGCCGCGAGGAAGTGGTGATCAAGCCGCTGCCGCGCGCGCTGCGCGGCCTGCCCGGCTACGCCGGCGCCACCCTGATCGGCGACGGCCGCCTGGCGCTGATCCTGGACGTGGACGGGCTGCGCGCCTCGGGCTGAGGCGCCGGTATCGCGGGCTGCGGACCACGGGCATCCCGGCCGCGGGATGCCCGGCAGCGCATGCGCGTGGTCACTGCCGCTGCGGCAGCGGCTTGGCCAGGCCCTTGTCGAACGATTCGGCGATCAGCTGGCGGGTTTCGCGTTCGGCGCGCTGGCTGGCCTCGTCCATCTGCCGGCCCAGCCCGTCCATCTGCCTGCCCAGGGCGTCCATGGGCTTCGACGCCTCCTCCATCTGCCGCGACAGCGCCTCCATCGGCTGCATCTGCCGCTGGTGGCGTCCGGCTTCGGCCTCCAGTTGCCTGGACTGCGCCTCCATCTTCCGGGACAGCGCCGCCTGCTCGCGCTCCAGCGCCTGCATCTGCCGCTGCAGTTCGGCCTGGCGCTGGTCGTCGGCGCCGATCATGGCCAGCGCCAGGCGCGCCTGGCGCTCGCCGATACCGCCCTGCTGGCGGCCCAGCGTTTCCATCTGCCGCGCCGCCGCCTCGAATCCCGCCGGCGGCCTGGCGGCGCCGGCGACCTTTTCCATCTCGCGGCCGATCGTTTCCATCTTGCGGCCGTGGCCCTCCATCTCCTGGCCGAGGACGCGCATGCGCTCGCCCAGTGCGTCGGCCTGCGACCAGGACCGCCCCACGCGCGACAGCACGGCCGGATCGGTGACCACGTACGCCTGGCCGTTGCGGCGGAACCAGAAGAAGTCGCCGTCCAGCGAGCGGCGCGCCGCCTCGATCTGCGGCATGTCGTCGCTGGAACCGGACATCAGGTAGGCCTCGCTGCCCCTGCGCACCAGCGCATACGGCTCGCCGGCGGCGCCGTGGTGGCGCACCTGGGCCACTGCCGGCGGACGCGGCGGCGCCGGCGGTGCCGGAACGGGCCTGGCCGACGGCGTCGCGGGAGGCGCGGGTGGCGCCGGGACGGTGCCGGCCGAGGGCACTGCGGGAGGCGGAGGCGGCGCAGGAACGGCCCTGGAAGGCGGCGTGGGTGGTGCAGGCGGCGCGGATACCACCGGTGCGCCGCCAGGCGATGCGGCGGCCGCTGGCGCTGCGACCGGCGCGGCCTGCACCGCCGCGGTGGCACGCGGCGCAGGCGCCGGAGTTGCCGGCGCATGCGCGGTCGCTGCGACCACGCCGCTGATCGCTGGTGCCTCCGCCTCCAGCGGCGTCGTGGCGGTCGCCGGCGCCGTGGCCACGCTGGCCGCCGGGACTGTGGTCGCCAGCTCGCGCTGCGCCTGGGCGTAGAACGCCAGGCCGGCCGCGGCCAGGCCCAGCAGCGGGAACACGAAGCGGCCGCCGCTGGCGGCGCGGCCGGGAGCGACGAGTTGTTCGATGCGTTTCACGAGATGTCCTCCAGGCGGACCGAGTGCGGTAAGTGCGGGTTGCGGGACGGCGCGCAGCGCCGCCTGTTCGTCGGCCAGCGCGGCCAGAGCCACGGCCAGCCGCCGCGGTTCGCCGATCGCATCGGCGGCCAGCCGGTCGGCCACCTGCTCGCGCTCGAGGCGGATCCGCCGCGACAGCCACCAGGTGACCGGGTGGTAGAACAGCAGCGCCTCGGCCACGCCCTGCAGCAGGTTGACCAGGTAGTCGTGGCGGCGCACGTGCGCCAGTTCGTGGGCCAGCAGCGCCTCCAGGTAGTCCACCGGCATCCGCGCCAGCAGCGCGGCGGGCACCAGCACCACCGGCCGCCACCAGCCCGCCACCACCGGCGAATCCAGGGTCATCGCCAGCCGCAGTTCCACCGCCCGGCGCACGCCCAGGCGCGTACCGAGCGCGTCGAGCCGGGCCTGCCACTTGCGCTGCAGGTGCGGCGCCGACAGCACCGGCAGGCGACCGATCCACCACACGCCGAGCGCCAGGCGCAACGACAGCGTGCAGGCGCCGGCCGCCCACAGCAGGACCAGGCGTGGCAGCAACGATTCCAGGCCCTGCACGGCCTGGCCGACCGGCAGCAGCGCCAAGGCGACCACCAGGCCGGTCGCGCCTGCCTCCGTCGCGGCCGCCGCCTTCGACGCAGACGCCATGGCCGCGGGCGCGTCCATCGACGCCCAGGCAACGTACGCCATCGGCGCCAGCACGCAGGCCAGCAGCGCCAGGCAGGCCACCGCGTAGCGCAGCTGTGGCCGGGCATCGCGCAGCAGCTGCAGCGCCAGCGCCGCCAGCAGGCCGATCAGCGCGCCCTGCCAGAGGAAGTGCAGCAGCGCACGCCCCAGTATCGGTACCAGTCCAGCGATCGACTCATGCATGGCGCTTGCCTCCCTTGCCCGGTGCCCGGGGTTCGGTTTCCTGCAGCAGGCGGCGGATCTCCTCGCGCTCGCGCTCGCTGACGTGGCCGTCGAGCGCGGCCATCACCAGCGCCTTGCCGGAGCCGGCGAACGCCTTGTGGATCAGCTCGCCCAGCAGGTTGGTCTGCAGCGCGTCCTGCGCGTGCGCGGCGGCATAGACGTGCGAGCGCTGACTCTCGTCGCGCACCACCAGGCCCTTGCCGTGCATCACCTGCAGCAGGCGCAGCACGGTGGCCTGCTGCAGTTCCGGCCGTTCGGCCTGCAGCGCCTGGTGGACCTCGCGCGCGGTCGAAGGCCCCTGTCGCCAGATCACCCGCAACAGGTCCAGTTCGGCGGCGGTGGGCCTGGGCGGACGCGGCTTGCGGTCGTGTGGACGCGACATCGTCGGGGTCATCCAGGAGGAGCGATGGCCGCATCCTGCGCCTTCCAGACAAGTTTGTCTAGACCATTTTGTCTAGGTCGAAAGTCATGGGTCCAGCACCCCGTCCGCAGGATCGGGATCCGTGCGCATCGAGTGGCTCGCCGCCGTGCGGCGACGGCCTAGCCTGCGACCGGCTCCTGCCGCATCCGCTCCGCCGCTTCCGCCCCGGCGGCCGCCAGCGCGCGTCCGAGCCCGCCCATCGCCCCCGTCTCGGGCCGGGCCTGGTCGTCCAGCGCCTCGAGCAGGCGCGGCGACAGCTGCCACTGGCCGGCCAGCAGCCGGCCGATGCGCGGCGACCACTGCCGCAGCAGGTCGGCGGTGGTCGCGGCCTGCGGCGCACCGCCGCCGGCGCGCTGGCATTCGTCGCGCAGGGTCTGCACCACCACGATCGCGCCCAGGCCCTGCAGCAGCACCAGCAGCTGCGCGGCGAAGGTATCCTCGCCCGCCACCTGCGCGTGCCGCACCGCCGCCACGGTCGCGTGCTGGGTGTGCTCCCAGACCAGCCCGGGCAGGCGGCCGAACACTCCGCCTTCGGTGCGCATCACCGGCTGCATCAGCGCCACCGCCACCAGCCGGCGCAGGCCCTCGGTGCCGACCAGCATCACCGCCCGGTCCACGCTTTCGACCGGCGCCTGCTGCAGGCGGTACAGCGGACTGTTGGCCAGCTTGAGCAGGGTCGCGGCCAGCGCCGGATCGCGCGCGATCAGCGCGGCGATCTGGCGGCCCGATGCCTCGTCGTCGTTGAGCGTGCCCAGCAGCTGCGGCAGCAACTGCGGCCGCCGCGGCAGGCGCTGCGGTTCGGAGGCGAAGGCAGCCAGCGCCCGCGCAGCGGCGGCGCGGAGCCCGGCATCAGCGTCGACATCGGCTGAAACGGACGAGCAAGGCAGCGCGGCCAGCTCCACCAGCGGCAGCGCCCACTCGCGTGTGGCGTCCGGGCCGACCGACGCCGGAACGGCGGACGGCGGCGTGGCGATGGGCATCGGCGATGGCCGCGTTGCACGGCTGGCGCGCAGGCGCCACCCCAGGACCGCTCCGACCACCACCAGCACCAGCACGATCCAAGGAAACAACGACATTCGACCCCTGCAGGCGCACGGCGCCATCCGACCCCGCGCCATGTTAGCAATCCGCGCGTCCGGCAACGCGCCGGCGTGGCCGGCTACGGATGCGCCAGCGCGTAGTCGATCGCCGCGCGCACCGCCGCCACCTGCGCCGCGTTGCACTGTTCGGGCGTGGCGCTGGGACTGTCGGGATAGACCTCGGTGGTGGTCACGTACCTGGCGCCGGTCGCCGACGCGCACAGGCCCAGCGCCTTGACCGGGTAGTTGATCACCCCGTGCGCGACCACCGGCGAGCCGATCATCTTGCCGTCGGCATCGGCCGGGGCGATGTGGGTCACCTGTTCCACCGCGGCGATGATCGCCTGCTGGAACTCCGGCTGCGGGTCGTCCGCGTCGCCGACCAGGTAGAAGCCGTCGGGGATGCCGCCGGGCTCGAACGGCTTGCCGTCGCGCGCGGCCAGCGCCGGGCGGAACTCGCTCTCGTCGGTGTCGGTGGTCTCGTGCAGGTCGACGTGGACCAGGAACCGGCCCTGCAGCGGCGCCAGCAGCCGCATCAGCGCGATCGCTTCCAGCGCCTGGCCGTGCTCGCGGAAGGAGCGGTTCGGGTCCACCGCGGCCGGGTTCCAGCGCTGGATGTGCTCGTAGCCCCACGGGTTGACGCAAGGCACCACCAGCAGGTTGATCCGTCCCTCGTAGGCGCTGCCGTGCTCGGCCGCGAACTTCAGCGCGCCGTGCACGCCGCTGGTCTCGTAGCCGTGCACGCCGCCGGTCACCAGCGCGACCGGGCGGGTGTGGTCCCAGTCGGCGCTGTGCAGCGCGACCAGCGGGTAGAAGTCGGGGTCGTAGTCGAGCTCGCCGTAGGCCTGCGCGTCCCAGTGCGCATGCAGGCGGCCGACCGCCTCGAGCACGTCGGCGGCGTAGCTGCGCTGGCGCCGCTGAAGCGCGCGCCATTGGGTCCGCTCCGCCTCGCCCCAGGGCTGGCCGGGAACGCCGACGGAAAAGGGACTTGCGGGGGTGGCCATGGCGATGGGTTTCCGGTGCGCGGTATGGCTGCCACTCTAGCAGCCGGCCCGCCGCAGGCACCGCGCGTCGTTCAGATCCTGGACGTCGGCAACGGCCGATCGCGATGCATCAGCGACCACTCGGCGTGCTCGGTGAGCGCGGCCTCGCCGAGCGCGGCCAGGATCCGCCGCTTCTCCGCCTTGTCCCTGGCGCCGTCGAGCAGGCGCCGCGCCGAGGCGAATATCCGCTGCATGAACCGGAACTGGCGCGCCAGTTCCTTGTCCGCCTTCTTGTGCATGTAGGCCTCGTGCACGGCGGCGGCCACCGACAGGATGCCCATGACCGACACCAGGATGTGCTTGAGGTGGTCGTCGAACTGCCTGGCGAACAGCGCGAGCACGACGCTCATGCCCACGCCGAGCGTGATGCAGACCAGCCCCAGGGTCTCGGCACGGCGATGCTGCCGCTCGCGGCGCAGCGAGGCCGCCGAGTAGTAGCCCAGCTGCCCGCCCGACTGCGCGCTGCCGATCCATTCGCGGATCACCGCGTCCACTTCGGCGACGTCGTCCGCGACCTGAACCCGCATGCCGTCCAGGCTGGCGCCGCGCATCACGTTGCGGATCCAGCCCAGTTCCACGTCCTGCTTCTGCAGGAAATTGTCGTGGACGAAGGCCGGGGCACCCGGCTGCACCAGCCCGGCCCGCCGCCAGTAGGACTGGACCCTCAGGCCCTCGGCCAGGGTGCGGTAGTCCAGGTACTTACGTTGCCACTGGCGGCGGCTGGCGAGCGTGGCCACGCCGAAGCCGACCAGGAAGATGGTCAGGAACGCGTAGATCACCACGTCGTGGCTGATGACATGGGTATAGGTGAAGAAGGTGAAGCCCATCAGCGCCACCAGCACGTAGGTGATCCAGAGCACGCGCGCCACCCGCCGCTGGCAGGTGCGTGCCAGCCAGTCGGCCGCGGAGAACGTGCGCCAGATCGGGCACCGGCGCGCGCCGGGCGACGCCTCGTGCTGCGCCGCGATCTCGGCGGCGTACTTGTCGCGATCCACGTTGAACGCCGACTGCCGCGCGAACATCCGCGCGAACGCCGGAGGCGGGTCGGCGTACGAGGAGACGATCTCGTCTTCCGCCGTCAGCCAGCGGCCGGGCAGCGGCGGTGTGTCCGTATCCCCCTGCCTGGCCGTGGGCAGGTGATAGACGACGCTCTCCCGGTCCGGCCCCAGCAGCGTGTCGGCCGAGTACCGCCGCTCGACCGCGCCACCCAGGGTTCCGTGCAGGTGGTAGCGCACCACCTGGGCGGTTCCGCCCGTGCTTCCGGACTCCTTGCCGTCCCACAGGGCCAACAGCACGTGGCAATGGCTGGAGACGAAGACCCCCGAGCGGGCGTACTGGCGATCGCGCGCCGGCCCGGGCCGGGCCACGTCCTCGGGCCAGACGCCCTGCTCCAGCGGCAGCTCGATCGCCTCGACCTGCCGCAGTTGCTGCCCGAACCCGTCCAGCGCCTGCGGGTCCTCGAAATCCTCGCGGTACATCCGCTCCGGCAGCGGCAACGGCGCGACCACGCGGATGCCCAGGTCCAGCGCGGCCTGGGCGGCCAGCTGGTCGCTGCCCTCGGCCAGCGAAGACAGCAGCACCACCGGCAGCCGCGGGTAGCGGGCCTGCAGTTCCTGCAGGAAGCTGCTCACCCGCGACTGCAACGCGGGAAGATCGGTATCGCGCAGCTTGCGGTGGCCGGTGACCCCTACGACGAGGCTGTGGGCGAGCAGCGGGGCCTCTTGAGTATCGGCACGGGTCATCGGCGGTTCCATCCGTCCCCGGGCCTCAGGCCGGCCGGGCGTCGGCCTTCTGTGCCAGGCGCTGCCTGGCGCGGTCGATCATCACCCGGTAGCGCGGATCGTCGCGGATCGCGTCCAGGTCCGAATCGGTCTCGATCCAGCTGAGCATGCCCAGCGAAGAGCGCTCGGCCACGCCTTCCAGGATGTCCAGCGCCCGGCCGCGCTCCCCCAGCAACGACATCCCGCACGCCAGGTTGTACAGCAGGTTGGCGTTGTCCGGATCGATCAGGCGGGCCCGGGTGGCCCATTCCATCGCCCGCTCGCGTTCGCCGAGCGCCACCAGCATGGCCACGCCGAAGCCGATCGCGCGGCCATGGCCCGGATCCTCCGACACGATCTTCTCGATCCGTTTCATCGCCCGCAGTGCCGCCGTCCGGGTGCGGGCCTGGTCGTTCTTGACCTCGTAGCACTGGACGATGATGCCGGCCGCGGTGAAATCGGACTCCATCACGTCGGCCGCCACCCCCAGGTACTCGATCGCCTCGTCGTAGAGTCGCAGTCCCATGCAGCTCAGGCCCGCCAGCCGGTTGGCGACGTACGAGGTCGGCTCAAGCTCGATCGCCCGCCTGGCCGCCGCCAGCGCCTCCTTGAAGTTGCCCACGCTGCGCAGCACCGCCGCCCGCGCAGCGTGCGAATCGGCCAGGTGCGGGCCCAGCGCCAGCGCCTGGTTGGCCGGGTACTCCAGGTCTTCATACGCCAGATCCGCCTGCCAGAACAGGTTCCACTGGGCCAGCGCCATGGTCGCCCAGGCCTGCGCGTAGTTGGGGTCCAGCTCGACCACGTGCCTGCAGATGCGGATCACGATCTCGTTGTTGCGCTCGTTGTCCTTCAGCCAGAACTGCCGCGCCATCAGGTACAGCCGGTAGGCCTCGGCGTTGCTGGTGGCGCGCTGCGCCAGTGCCTCCTTCTCCTCGGGCAGCAGGGTCAGCTTCAGCGCCGCGACGATCGCCTTGGAGATCTCGTCCTGCAGGGCGAAGATGTCGTTGAGGTCGCGGTCGTAGCGTTCGCCCCAGACCTGGGAATCCCGCGACGCGTCGATCAGCTGGGCGGTGATGCGCACCCGCTCGCCAGCCTTGCGCACGCTGCCGACCAGCACGTGCGAGGCATGGGCCTGGCGGCCGATGTCGGCCATCCCGCCGGTGGCGCCCTTGAACGAGAACGCCAGGTTGCGCGACACCACCGACAGCGCCGAAACCTTGCCCAGGTCGGTGATGATGTCCTCGGTGATGCCGTCGGAGAAGTACTCCTGCTCCGGGTCGCCGCTCATGTTGGCGAACGGCAGCACGCAGATGCTGACCTGCGGGCGCTTCTTCTGCGCGACCGAGGCCACCGCCCGCGCCGCGCCCAGCTTGGCCTCCAGCGCCTTGCACAGGCTCAGGAACGCGGCGTGTCCCCGGTCTTCGTTCCAGCCGTCCAGATCGGTGGCGTGCAGGGCGCGGAAATCGATCGGCAGCTTGGCATTGTCGAGCCGGACCGGCACCAGCACGCCGCGGTCGGCCGCATCGCGCGCCTCGCCGCGCACCCAGCGCGACTCCACCGACAGCGGCGTCCACACCACCACCAGCGAACGCGCCGCGTCCAGCTCGCGCGCGATCAGCGAATCGAACTCCTCGCCCGGAGTGATCTCCGGATCCCACCACACCGACCAGCCCTGGGCTTCCAGCGCCGCCACCAGCGGCGCCACCCGGGCGCGGTCCTGGCGGGAATAGGAGACGAAGATGTCAGCCATGGGCTTCCGTTCCCCGCGTGGCGGCCGCCATCGCATCGATCCTTGCCAGCAGCGCCGCGAAACGGGGATGGCTGTGCAGCGGGTCCAGGTCGCTGTCGGTCTCGATCCAGGCGCGGTCGCCGAAGCCCATCTCGACCGCCCGTTCGAGCAGGTCCATGGCACGCTCGTGGTCGCCCCGGATGACGTTGAAGCAGGCCACGTTGTAGAGCACCAGCGGCTCGTCCTGGTCCTGGCGCAGCGCCTGCTCGGCGAGTTCCGCGGCCTGTTTCCGCTCGCCGACGTGGAGCAGGTTCAGGGCGCTCATGTACAGCGCGCGGGTGTCATGCGGATTGAGCCGGATGTGCTGGCCCAGCGTCGACAGCGCGGCCAGGCGCACGCGCATCTCGTCCTGCCGGCGGCCGAGCGATGCATAGGCCTGGGCCAGGAACATCGGCGTCTGGAAGTCGGCCGGGTTGATCGCCATCGCGCGCTGGTAGCGCTCGGCGGCGCGCTCGTGCTCGCCCTGGGAGGACAGCGCCAGGCCGTAGTAGAGATAGGCCTCGAACAGGTTCGGGTTGAGCGTGGCGGCCAGTTCGAACTCCTGCTGGGCGGCCGCGTAGTCCCCGTCGATCAGCAGGGCCAGGCCCCGCGACGCGTGCGCCTCGGCCGACTGCGGGTCGAGCACCAGCGCCTGCTCGCTGGCGCGCTTGGCCTGGGCCACGTTCTCGGCGCTGGCGTCGGCGTAACGGTAGATCTGCGAGTACGCATCGGCCATTCCGGCGTAGGCGAGCGCGTACAGGTTGTCGATCTGGATCGCCTGCTCGAACATGCGGATCGCGTGCTCGTAGTCGCGCTTGGCCATCGAGTACATGTAGCGGCGGCCGCGCAGGTAGAAGTCGTAGGCCACCGGATCGGTGGTGGCGACAACCTGCAGCGCACGCCGCTCGCCCGGCGTCAGGGTCACCTGCAGCGCCTTGACGATGCTCTGCGCGATGTCGTCCTGGATGGCGAACACGTCCTTCATGTCGCGGTCGTAGGTTTCCGACCACAGGTAGGAATCGGATTCGGCTTCGATCAGCTGCGCGGTGATGCGCACGCGGTCGCCCACCCGGCGCACCGTGCCCTCCAGCACCACGCCCACGCCCAGTTCGCGCGCGACCGTCGGGATGCTGACCTGGCGGCCCTTGTAGTTGAAGGAAGACGTGCGCGAGGCCACCTTCAGCTTCGGCAGCTTGGCCAGCAGGTTGAGGATCTCGTCGGCGATCCCGTCGGAGAAATATTCGGTGTCGGCGACGTTGCTCATGTTCAAGAACGGCATCACGCAGATGCCGATGCGGTCACTCTTGCCCCCTTCGGCAGCGGCATGCGTGCCCGCGCCCAGCTTGGCCTCCAGCGCCTTGCACAGGCTCAGGAACGCGGCATGCCTGCGATCGCCGTTCCAGCCGTCCAGGTCGGTCGCGTGCAGCGCGCGGAAGTCGATCGGCAGCTTGGCGTGGTCGAAGCGCACCGGCACCAGCACGCCGCGGTCGGCCGCATCGCGCGCCTCGCCGCGCACCCAGCGCGAATCCACCGACTGCGGCGTCCACACCACGATCAGCGAACGCGCAGCGTCCAGTTCGCGCGCGATCAGCGAATCGAACTCCTCGCCGGGGGTGATTTCCGGATCCCACCACACCGACCAGCCCTGGGCTTCCAGCGCCGCCACCAATGGCGCCACCCGGGTCCGGTCCTGCCGGGAATAGGAAACGAAGATGTCGGCCAAGCATCGCCTCCATACGTCCGGAAAAGCGTCGCACTTGCCCCCGCACCGAACGTGCGGCCCGCCTGGAGATCTCTGGATACCCCCTTGCCCCGGCTGGCATCGCCGCGGCCGCGGGCCAGCGGCCCGACCGCCCGATTAGGCGCCGCTTTCCCTTCTGGGTCAACTCATTGCAGGTGGCTGCCACATGACCTCGGGTCGGTGGCCGGTCCGGCGGACAGTCTGCGTTGAGCCTGCGCGACGAGCCTGGAGATTCGCTGCCGCGCGGACCCTCTGCCCGCCCGCGCATCGACGCGGTGGCGCATCGCGATGCCGGGCCTGCGGCTATGCTGCCAACGCATGGACGCCACCGACCTTCCCCGCCCGATACCGACCGCCTCCCGGCACCGTTGCCGGACGAACCGAACCTGCAAGATGCCTGCGGCCGGCGGGGCGACACCGTGAACAGCCCGGCGCCCGGCACCTCGCAGATCTGGGTCGACGCCGATGCCTGCCCGGCGGTCATCAAGGACATCCTGTTCCGCGCTGCCGAGCGCGCGCGCGTACCGGTCACCCTGGTCGCCAACCAGTGGCTGCGCACGCCGCCTTCGCGCTATGTCCGCGCCCTGCAGGTACAGGGCGGCTACGACGTGGCCGACGACGCGATCGCCGAGCGGGCCGGTCCGGGTGACCTGGTGGTGACCCAGGACATCCCGCTGGCCGCGCGGGTCCTCGAGCGTGGCGCCGAGGCGGTCAACCCGCGCGGCGAGCGCTTCACCGCCGACAACATCGCCCAGCGGCTGTCGATGCGGAACTTCATGGAAGAACTGCGCGGCGCCGGCGTGCAGACCGGCGGCCCGGCAGCGTTCCATGCCCGCGACCGGCAGGCCTTCGCCAACGCCCTGGACGGCTGGCTGGCGAAACGCGGCTGAAGCACCCGGG
This sequence comes from Pseudoxanthomonas suwonensis, assembly GCF_000972865.1. Classification (NCBI taxonomy): domain Bacteria; kingdom Pseudomonadati; phylum Pseudomonadota; class Gammaproteobacteria; order Lysobacterales; family Lysobacteraceae; genus Pseudoxanthomonas; species Pseudoxanthomonas suwonensis. The sequence continues at coordinate 3,722,186 of NZ_CP011144.1, read as the reverse complement.
GGTCAGGGCGCGGGCGGCGGCACCAGCCGTTTGTGCAGGTCCGACAGCAGCATGTTCGCCGCGCTGCCGTACCAGCGGTGGTACTCGGCGACCATCTCGCCATTGACGATGACCGGGTCGGTCTCCGTCAGCGCCCTGGCCTGCTCCACGTCGTCGAGCGCGAACACGAACAGCCCGCGCCACCCGTCGGGGTCCTGGACGAAGGGGCCGGCCAGCACCAGCTTGCCCTCGTTGGACAGGCGCTCCATGTTGGCGAAATGGCCGGCGAACATCGCCTGGCGCGCCTCACCGTCGGGCATGCGCTGCGGCCCGGTCTTCAGGATCACCAGCACGTACGGCCGCATGCCGCGCTCGTCGGCGCCGGTGCGCCTGGCCAGTTCGGCGTCGAACGCCGGCACGGGCGCGGGCTCGGCAGCCGCCGCCGGCATCGCGAGCAGGACAGACAGCAGGCAGATGGATGTCAGGTTCATGCGATGCCTCCTTTGGCTCGATGGCTTCGTCCCCGTCGGACCACCGGCGGAATGCGCGGTCGCCGGTTCCCGTGCACCGATATTAGTGCGGGCGGTGGACTTGACGGAGATATTATTTCCATTATTCTGGAAATATGGAAACAAATACCGCCCTTCGCGCCTTGGGTGCGCTCAGCCACGAATCGCGCCTGTCGGCGTTCCGCCTGCTGGTCCAGGCCGGTCCCGATGGCATGTCCGTCGGTGAGCTGCGCGAACGGCTGGACCTGCCGCCGGCCACGCTGAGCGCGCACCTCAACGTGCTGCGCGCCGCGGCGCTGGTGCACGACCAGCGCGAGGGCCGGGTGATCCGCGTGCGCGCCAACTACCTGCAGATGAACGCCCTGCTCGCCTACCTCACCGAGAACTGCTGCGGCGGCGCCATCGCTTGTGCGCCCGCCACGGCCTGCACCCCACGAAGGAAGGGAACCCGCCGATGAACCGCTTCCACGTCCACCTCAACGTCGCCGACCTGGAGGCCAGCATCCGCTTCTACACCGCGCTGTTCGGCGCCGGACCGAAAGTGCTGAAAGACGATTACGCCAAGTGGCTGCTCGACGACCCGCGCGTGAACTTCGCCGTCTCCCGCACCGGGCGTGCGCCGGGTGTCGACCATCTCGGCCTGGAGGCCGACGACGCGGCCGGGCTCGCCGAGTTCGGCGCGCGGCTCGATACCGCTGGCGGCCGGGTGCTTCCCGAAGCAGATGCACACTGCTGCTACGCCCGCTCGGACAAGTTCTGGACCGAGGACCCGCAGGGCACGCGCTGGGAGACCTTCCACACCCATGGCGAGGCCGCCACCTACCACGGCGGCCCGGCCGCCTGCGCCGGGGGGACAGCCGCCTGCGCACCCACGCGCCAACCAGCCGCGCAACCGGTCGGCGTCAACGCCTGCTGCGCAGGCTCGGACTGCTGCTGAGCCGGAAGGAGCGCGCCGTGGGCGAATCCGTCTACAACGTCCTGTTCCTGTGCACCGGCAACTCGGCGCGGAGCCTGATGGCCGAGGCGCTGCTCAACGTGCTCGGCCGGGGCCGGTTCCGCGCCTGCAGCGCGGGCAGCCGGCCGGCCGCGTGCAGCCGTTGGCGGTGCAACTGGCGCACCGACTCGGCTATCCGCCCGAACGGCTGCGCAGCAAGGACTGGGACGAATTCCTCGCCGGCGACGCGGCCGGACGACATGTCCGGCTTCATGGATGCATGGGCCACCCTGCGCCGGCGCATCGAACTGCTGCTGGCCCTGCCGCTGGACAAGCTCGACGCGCTGGCGCGCGAGCAGCACCTGCGCCGCATCGGCAGCGCATCCGCCGATTCCTCCCGCACGGACGCCCCCGACCCATGACCCCGCCGAAGAAACGCGTGCTGTTCGTCTGCATCGAGAACGCCAACCGCAGCCAGATGGCGCAGGCCTTCGCCCGCATCCACGGCGGCGCGGCGGTCGATGCGCTCAGCGCCGGCTCGCGGCCATCGGGGAAGATCAATCCGAAGGCGGTGCGCTTCATGGCCGAACTCGGCTACGACCTGGGCACGCACGCCTCCAGATCGCTGGACGAGGTCGACGGCGAGTTCGACGCGGTGGTGACCATGGGCTGCGGCGACGCCTGCCCCTGGGTGCCGGCGCGCCTGCGCGAGGACTGGGCGCTGCCCGATCCGCGCGACATGGACGACGACGGCTACCGCGCGGTGCGCGACGAGATCGGCACGCGCGTGCGCCAGTTGCTGGCGCGGCTGTGAACGCCTCGACCACGCAGCGCCTGCTGGCCGAATTCGCCGGCACGGCATTGCTGCTGGCCACCGTGGTCGGCTCCGGGATCATGGCCGCGACGCTGTCGGGCGGCAACGCCGCGCTGGCCCTGCTCGCCAATGCCGCGGCCACCGCCGCGATCCTGTACGTGCTGATCGCGTTGTTCGGGCCGTTGTCGGGTGCGCATTTCAACCCGGCGGTGACCCTGGTCGCCGGCCTGCGCCGCGAGCTGCCGGCCCGGACCGCGCTGGCGTACGCCGCGGTGCAGCTGGCCGGCGCGGTGGCCGGCGTGCTGCTGGCCCACGCCATGTTCGAACTGCCGCTGCTGCAGCCCGGCATCCGCGTGCGCAGCGGCGCGGCGCAATGGCTCAGCGAGGCGGTGGCGACGTTCGGCCTGCTGCTGACGATCCTGCTCGGCCTGCGCCATCGTCCCGCCGCGATCCCCGCGCTGGTGGGCGGCTACATCTTCGCCGCCTACTGGTTCACCGCCAGCACCTCCTTCGCCAATCCCGCCGTCACCCTCGCCCGCGCCCTGACCCGCAGCTTCGCCGGCATCCGCCCCGACGACGTCGCCGGCTTCGTCCTGGCGCAACTGGCCGGCGCGCTGGCGGCAATGGCGTTCGCGGCCCGGTTGGCGCCGCCGACCGCAAGGCCCTAGTCCTCGCCGCGCGCCGCCTCGAGTGTGGCCAGGTCCGGCTTGTGCATCGGCATGAACGCCCGGGTGACGCGGTCGATCGCCGCCTGGTCGCCGGAGGCCATCACGTCCTCCATCAGCACCGGCGTGATCTGCCAGGACAGCCCGTAGCGGTCCTTGCACCAGCCGCACTGCTCGGCCTCCGGCACGTGCGACAGCGCCGCCCAGTAGCGGTCGATCTCGGCCTGGTCGCGGCAGTGGACCAGGAACGACACCGCCTCGTTGAAGACGAAGCCGTGCGGATACCCGCTTTCCATCGCCGCGAACCAGGTCTCGCCCAGGCGGAAGTCCGAGTACATCAGGGCACCCGCCCGGTCGGTCTCCGTGTCCTCCGGGTACGGCGCCAGCTGGCCCTCGCGCGAACCGTCGAACACCGAGCGGTAGAACGCGCCGGCCTCGGCGGCCTGGCCGTAGACCTCGCCGGTGAACAGCAGCGCAGGCATGACCGGCGGCCGCGGCTCGCCGTCCGGAGCGGACAGGATCAGCTGCCAGGACAGCCCGTAGCGGTCCTGCACCCAGCCGTAGCGCGGACTGAAGGGATAGGCGTCCAGCGGCATCAATGCCTGGCCGCCTTCGGCCAGCGCCGCCCAGGTGCGGTCCAGCCGCGCGCGCGCATCCGGCTCGCGCGAGGGATCGAAGTTGAGGAAGAACGAGACCGACGGGTTGAAGGTGAAATGCGGCCCGGCGCTGATCGCCATGAACGGCTGGCCGTGCAGGACGAAGGACACCACCTCGCAGTCGCCCGACGGGGTGTCGCGCAGGGTCGCCAGCGATTCGATCCGGGAGTCCGGCAACAGCGAACAATAGAACTCGGCGGCTTCGCGGGCCTGGGTGTCGAACCACAGGTGCGGAGTGATCGGCTTGACGAGCGGCATGGGCATCCTCCCTCGCTGGATGGGTCTATGCGGTGGCGACGGCCCAGGGGCCCGCGGATCGACAATGCCGACCCGGGCAACGCCCGGCGGCGGCCGCGTCGCAGGTGGCTGTCAGGCAGCGTCGCAGGCATGCCTGTGCCAGGCCTCGACCCCGGCGGCGTTGGCCTCGGCGATCGACTCGCTCCGGCTCCAGCCGGTCCGCTTCTCCAGGTTGGCCCACTGGCTCGCCTCGGCGGCCTGGCTCTTGTCGTTCATCGCGTCCCTCCTCAACATCCCATCGGCGGCAGGAAGGTCAGCACCGCGATCTCGTCCCAGTCCCCGCCGCGTTCCACCTCCAGCTTCACCCGCACCCGGCCGATCTCCACGAACGGGTACACGCCGATGTCGGAGGTCACTCCGTGCAGGTCGTCCAGCCATGCCTCGGCCAGGGCGGGATTGCCCATCCTTAGGCCCAGCGCCCGCACCGCCTGCTCCAGTTCCTCGCGCGTGTAGTCCGGGAAGCACGACTGCTGTTCCGGCGTCGGCGTGGGCAGGACGAACGACAGGGGCTCCGACGATTGCGCCGGCATCCAGGCGGAGTTGCAGTGCTTCCAGTCCAGCAGGTCCAGGTGCGGGCCTCCGGCGGCCAGGCCCATGCTGGTTTCGTACTGCACCTGTACCCGGTAGCGGCCGCCGGGCCGCTCCGGCTCCAGCTGCAGGGTGGCGCCGTATATCTGGTCGCCCAGTTCCAGGTGCACGTCCAGCGCCCGCGGTGGCGGCCCCTCGCTGCGCCAGCCTGAGAAGGAATACTCCGGCCCCGTATGCGCCAGCACTTGCACGCCGCGCAGTTCGGCTGCCTGCGCCACCATGCCCAGGCACGATGCCAGTGCGACCGCGGCGACGCGACTCATCCCGAATCCGGCCATCGCATCTTGCTCCTGTGCCCCTGTGGATCGCCGCCGATGGTAGCCGGTCCGGCGACGACGCCCACCCGTCGCCGCCTGCCGTGCGCAGAACCGGCCGCTACCTGGACTCGAGGAACCACTCGAGGTCGGCGTCCTTCTCCTCCCACAGCCCGTTCATCCACTGCTGGAAACGGGCGCGGAAGGCGCGGTCGTCCTGGTAGCTGCCGGCGGCCAGTTCGGCCGGGATCGGGCGCTGCCGTACCCGCACGCACACCTCCGGCACGCGGTCGGCCATCAGGTCGATCATCGTGGGCCGGCCGCCGGGATAGGCGATTGTCACGTCCAGCACCGCGTGCAGTCCCTGCCCCATCGCGTCGATCACGAAGGCCACGCCGCCGGACTTGGGCTTGAGCAGGTGCCGGTATGGCGAGGCCTGGCCGGCGTGCTTGGCCGGGGTGAAGCGGGTGCCCTCAACGAAATTCATCACCGCCACCGGGATGTCGCGGAACTTCTCGCAGGCGCGGCGGGTGACCTCCATGTCGCGCCGGCCCAGCTCCGGGTTCTTCGCGATCTGCCTGCGCGTGTAGCGGCCCATGAACGGGAAGTCCAGCGCCCACCAGGCCAGGCCCAGCACCGGCACCCAGAACAGCTGGCGTTTGAGGAAGAACCGCAGCAGCGGGATGCGCCGGTTGAACACCTTCTGCAGCACCACGATGTCCACCCAGCTCTGGTGGTTGGCCAGCACCAGGTAGTGACCGTCGCGCTGCAGGGCGGCATCCTGCTCGACCTGGAAACGGGTGCCGGTGAACACCCCCATCATCGCGCTGTTCAGCCCGATCCAGCTTTCGGCGATACCGGTCAACAGCGGGTCGAACGCCCGCCGCACGGGCGGGAACGGCAATACCGCCTTCACCAGCGCCGCCGCCAGCAGCGGGATCGCGTGCAGCAGGGTGTTGGCCGCGATCAGCAACAGGATCAGGGTCGCGCGCAACCACAGCAGGAAGGACACCGGTCTGGATTCCTGGCCAGGAAAGGGCGCGCAGCGTACCAAATCGCCGGCCCGGCCAACTCCCCCTGCCTGGCGCCTTGCCGTTCGCTACAGAGTACGGATCGTTTCGCCGCCGTGCGCCGAGAGCATTTCATGCGCGCGGTCACGCTCGCTGTCGTCGAAGGCATGCACCACGACCGCGCAGCGGCCCTCCTTCAACGCGGTGCGGACCTTGGCCACGTACGGGCTGTGGTCCGGCCGCAGCGACACCAGGCCGCCGGCCATCAGGCCGAACACGCCGCCGTAGCCGATGATCAGTGCGGCGGCCAGGCCCGGCGAGAGCACCACCGCTTCCAGTCCCACCGCATACAACACGGCGAACAGCAGCACGCCCAAGCCCAGGCCGATCAGCCCCAGCTTGTAGTGCGCGACGATGATCGTGCGGAAGATGCCGCGTCCCTCCGGCTCCATCTTGCGGCCGGGCCGGGTGTCCTGCGGGGTGATCACCTGCACCTGCGCCGGCTGCGCGCCGAGCATGTGCTGCACCTGCCGCGCGATGGCGCGGGCTTCGCGTTCGCTGTCGAACACCGCCGCCACCTTGCTGTCGGATTTCTCGCCGGTCACGGAGGAAAGGATGTCCATGGCCTGGGTCCGGTAGTAATCATGGACGGAAGGCTAGGACGATTGCGGTCACGGGGACGTGAGCCCTCGGCAGGTAAAAATGGCTGAGGTTCAGCCTGAACGACGATAGCGTGCGCAGGCATGAATGCATCGTTGCGCCCCCGGCGGTCCGACTTTCACCGTTGCCGCCACTTCCAAGCGCTTCCGGTGACCGGCAACGTCCGCCGGCATCCGGTCCGCCACCGCCCCCTACGGCATGCCTGTCGCAACGGGCATCGGCATGGAGACAGGCGTACCCTGCACTTGCCGTCCCCCAAGTCGCGCACCATGGCCCGCCCCGCCTACGAACTGATCCGCGAAGCCGCCGCCGGCTCGGCCGAGGGACGCCTGCATTTCGGCCAGGTGGTCGGCCTGATGGTGGTGGCCGGGGTGGACTCCTATGTCGTCGATTACCGCAGCCGGCGCACCACCTACTATCCGCGCGGTGCCGCTCCGCTCGACCTGGCCCTGGACGTACCGGACATCCCGATCAGCGAGGAGTTCGACGTCGACGCACTCCGGGCGGCCATCGCCGGCGCCCAGCGCAACCAGGTCATGTATCCGCAGTTCAAGCGCCTGTCGATGCTGGCCGGCTGCGTTGGCTACACGGTATGGATCACCGGCCGCCACGTCACCTACTACGGCCGGCGCGGCGAAACCCATGTGGAGCAGTTCCCGGACTGAACCGGGGCCGCTGGCCGGGCGGGCAGGCATCTCCACCCGTCATCGCCATGCCGCGGTACTTGCCGCGCTAACGGTCGAGCAGCCGCTGTGCGTTGCCGGACCGGATCTTCGCCTTCTCCCCCTCGTCCAGCCCCAGGCGCTCGAGTGCCTCGACGGTACGGCCCAGGCCGATCTGCGGATAGTCCGACCCCACCAGGACCCGGTCGATGCCCACGTTGCGCAGCGTCCACACGAACTCGTCCTCGATCGGCGAGTCGGCCACCAGCAGCACCGTGGCCGAAATGTCGAAGTTGACGTTGTCCATCGAGAAGCCCTCGGCGGTGCGCGCCAGTGCCAGGACGTTCCAGAAGCGGAAGCCCAGGCCGCCGATATGGGCGAACACGAACGTCGTCTGCGGGGCCCGCAGCGCCAGGTCGAACAGCCGCTGGTGGTCGCCGGCGACGATGCCGGCGTTGTCCAGCAGCACCGCCAGATCCAGTTCGCCTGCACGGCGCAGCAGCGGCAACACGCGCGGATCGGCCAGGTCGAACTGCTGGGTGTGCGGGTGCAGCTTGAGCACCCGCACGCCCTGCGCCGCCACCCGCGCCAGTTCGTCCAGCGCGGCCTGGCCGTCGTAGGGATGCACGGTGGCCACCGCCACCACGTCCCGGTGCCGGCGCGCGAGGGCGATGACGCCGTCGTTGCCGGCGCGGATCGCCGCGGGATCGCCTGCTCGCGCCTGGTGCGGGCCGCCGAACCACATCGCCGCCAGCCCGGACAGTTCCAGGCCCGAGGCCGCCACATCGGCCCGGTAGGCCGCCAGCGACGCCTCGCCATCGTGCAGGTGCACGTGCATGTCGAACACCGGCGCCTGTGCCGATGCGGTGCCGAAGACGCAGACGAGCAGGAAGGCAAGCGATCGCGGGACCATACCGCGAACTCCGGATGACGTGGCCGCACGAGTCTACGTCGCGCACCGTGCCTCCGACTTCACATTCGCCCCATCTTCGCCTCGCACGCGGCCGCTGAAGCGGCGGCATGCTCAGCGGCCGCCAGACAAGGACAAAACTGGATCCGACGTCTGCAAGGGCCATCCGGCCCTACACTGCCGGGATATCGATGAAGGGAGGAAGGGCATGCGTTTCCTGATCGCGATGACCGCCGCGGGCCTGTGCCTGTCCGCCTGCACCTCGGGACAACCCGGAAACGACGCCGGGGGACCCGCCGGCACCCTGATCCGCGACGTCATGGTCGCTTCACCCGAACGCGATGCCGCCTACGGTCCGGTCTCGGTACGCATCGCCGGCGACGCCATCGCCGAAATCGGCGACGACCTGAGCCCGCGCCGGGGCGACACCGTGATCGAAGCCGCCGGCCGCTACCTCAGCCCCGGCCTGATCGACAGCCATGCCCACGTCGGCGACATCCCCGGCCTGCGCCCGGAGGACGAGCAGGCCCATCCCGGGCTGGTCGAAGTGGCGCGCGCGCAGATCCCACGCTCGTACCTGTTCCACGGCTACACCACGGTCGTCGCCCTGGGCAGCGGCAAGGCACCGGTCGAGGCGTGGAACGCGCATGACCTGAGTCCCCAGGCCTACTTCTGCGGCGCCGCCCCGGTGCTCGACGGCTATCCCACCAATTACGCGCCGGCCCCGCAGCGCTATGCGATGGCGCCGGACTACCTGCACGACCCCTCGCGAAGCGAACCGCTCCCGTCCGGTGCCGATCCCGCGCAGCACACTCCAGAAGCGGTCGTCGCGCGCATCGCCGATGCCGGCGCAGTGTGCCTGAAGACCTACTACGAGACCGGTTTCGGCCAGGCCCGCAACCTGCCCGTTCCCAGCCCCGGACTGATGCAGGCGCTGGTGGCCGCAGCGCATGCGCGTGGTCTGCCGGTGTTCCTGCACGCCAATTCGCAGCAGGCACAGGCGTTCGGCCTGGCCAACGGCGCGGATGCCTTTGCCCACGGGCTATGGCACTGGAACGCGCGCGAAGCCACCGAAGTGGACGACGACCTCGCCGCGCAGCTCGACCGCACCGTCGCCGCCGGCATCGCCCTGCAGCCGACCATCCAGGTGCTGTACGGCGAAGGCGAACTGCTAGATCCGGCCTTCCTGCAGCGTCCCGGCCTGGCCGACGTCTACCCGCAGGAGCTGCTCGACTTCTACGCCACCGCCGACGGCCAGTGGTTCCGCGACATCCTCGCGCAGTACGTCTACACCGGCGGCTGGACGCCGGACTCGCCGGTGGTGCTGCGGGTGAAACACGCGCTACGCCATTTCGCCGACCGCGGCGGGCGCCTGCTGTTCGGCACCGATACGCCCAGCGCTCCCACCTACGCCAATCCTCCCGGCCTCAACGGCCGCTGGGAAATGGACCGCTGGGTCGAATCCGGCGTCGCGCCGCGCGAGGTCTTCCGCGCGGCCACGCTCGGCAACGCCGCCTTCTTCGGGCTGGACGACACGCTCGGCAGCATTGCCGTGGGCAAGCAGGCCGACCTGCTGCTGCTCGGCGCCGATCCGTTCCAGTCCGTGTCCGCCTTCGATCGCATCGAAACCGTCTTCATCGATGGCCGTGCGGTACCGCGGGCCGAACTCTCCGCCCGGCGCTGATCCGAAGAAGCGGGGCCGCACGCACCGGCTTCGGCCGCGGCGCGACCCGTTGTCACTGTTGCGCGACCGGATGGGCACCCGGCACGTGGGTTGGTCCGCTCCAACCGAGCACCTCCAGCGCCTCGGGCGCGACCGCGACCTCCTGCATGCCGGGCGGAAGCGCCGCCAACTCGAAACGGCGCAGTTCGACGCTGCGGAACAGCGTGCCCTCGTGCGGCACCCAGGCCTTGCCCTGCGCCTCCAGCCCGGTCGCCTTACGGAACGCCTCCAGGGTGGCGAAGCCGGTGCGGCAGTCCTTGTTGCGCGCCGGGCTCCAGACGACCAGCGGCTCGTCGCCCAAATCGGCGCGGAAGTAGGCGTTGCCGTCCACCCGCGTCGTCATCGGTCGGGTCAGCTGGCCGCACAGCGCGGCCGGCTGCTCGAAGTTCAGCAGCGGCTTGGCGAAACCGGGACCTGCCGCCAGCAGGTTGCCCTCGAACACGTGGCCGTCGCGCTCGTCCACGTCCGGTCCGGTCTGCGGGTGCCAGCCGAAATGATCGTCCTTGGCGCTGCGTTCGTTGCGGTCGAACAGCACCGGCGAATTCAGGAATGTGTTGTGGTACACGCGCGCACCGGCGCTGTTGAGCACGCGGATACCCTGCCCGTTGTCCACGAACACGTTGCCGGCCACCACCACGTCCCTGGAGATCTCGAAGAAGAAGCCGATCTGGGTGCCCTCGACGTGGTTGTTGGCGAACACCCCGTCGACGTTGCCGACGTCGTACCAGACCCCGTTCGAATGCGGGTGGTCGATCACCAGGTTGTCGCGGACCACGACCCGGTACGACTGGTTGAAGATCTTCACCGCCGCCGGGAAGTAGCCGGTCAGCTGCTCGATGTTGTTGCGGCGGACGATATTGCGCTCCAGCAGCACGTCCGAGGAGCCGATCACGTAGATGCCCTCGGTGCCGGTATCGCTGACCAGCGAATTGCGGATGGTCAGCCCGTCGCCGCGGAAGTACCCGGCCACGCGCGAGGTGAAGCTGATGGTCACGTGCTCCAGCGTGGTGCCGACCACCTCCTTGCCGTGGTCGGCCGGGTCGGACACGCCGACCGGATCGTCGGTCGGCTCCTGGTCGGCCGTGGTCGAGGGCTTCTTGCCCTCGATGTCGATCGCCCGGTACGCGTACTGGGTGAAGGTCAGGCCGCGGATCGTCGGCCCCTTGCCGTCGGAGGGCTTGCCGTGCACCGGCCGCGACGGGCGGTGCAGCGCGATGTCGTGGGCGGTGATCTCGACCAACCGGTCCTTCGGATCCGCGCCCAGGTAGACGTAGCCATTGGTGTAGTCGACGTAGAACGAGTCCTCGTCCAGTTCGCCCTCCCAGCCGGCCGACTTCAGCAGCCGGCCGTCGACGAACACCATGTCGTTGTTGAAGCGGTGCAGCGGCGTGCGCATGCCCTCGCGCTCGCGCCGCCACCAGCCCAGCGGCCCGGCCGGGAACAGCGTCGTCCACTTGGTGCGCCAGACATTGTCGCGCAGCGCCTCCCACTCGCTGGCGACCCGTGTGCCCTTCAGCACCGGACGCTCGCCCAGATAGGGCTGCAGGGTGATGCCCTGGTTGAGCTGCAGGCCGCCGACCCGGTAGGTGCCGCCGCGCAGCACGATGGCATCGCCGGTGACGACGCGTGCGACCGCCGACTCGAGGGTGGTCGGCCGCGCCAGCGCGGTGCCCGGTGCGGCGGCGTCGCCGTTGGGCGAAACGTAGTAGACCGTGCCTGCCGCCGGCACCTCGTAGGACTGCGGGATCGGCCCGTAGGGCCCGCCCGAGGGCTGGGCCGCGGCCGGCGCCGCGGCGAGTACGCCGAGCACGAACAGCACGGGCCACGGCAGGCGGCCCAGGCGGCGGAGCGGAACCAGGAACAGCGGCATGAGCATCGACAACCTCCCCGTGACTCGTCTGGATGCGCGCGTGGAACAGGCGGTGCCCGCACGCGGGTCCGGCGAGGCTACCACTGGAGTGTTACCGCTACCACTCGCCCGCGGACTCCCACCTCGGCATGGCCGTCCACAGGCGCGACAACGGTGGGTGGCGCGCAGCAGCAACACACAGGTCACCGCGCCTCCACATCCCACGGTCTTCAATGGCGCGAACGGATAGCGGACACGGGCACACCATGGGCATGCTGATCGACGGCAAGTGGGACAGCGACGCCGACACGCTGGTCGACAAGGACGGCCGCCTGCAACGCCCCGAATCGGCGTTCCGCCACTGGATCACCGCCGACGGCAGTCCCGGCCCGACCGGAGATGGCGGCTTCCGCGCCGAGCCGGACCGCTACCATCTCTACGTCGCCCGCGCCTGCCCGTGGGCGCACCGCACCACGATCTTCCGCGAGCTGAAGGGCCTGCAGGAAATCATCGGCCTGTCGGTCACCCACTGGCTGATGGCCGACGACGGCTGGACCTTCCGCGACGGCCCCGGTGTCGTCCCCCACCCGCTGTACGGCAGCGATGCCCTGTGGCAGCTCTACGCGAGATCCGATCCACGCTACAGCGGCCGCGCCGCCGTGCCGGTGCTGTGGGACCGGCGCACGCAGCGCATCGTCAGCAACGAGTCGGCCGACATCATCCGCATGTTCAACAACGCCTTCGACGCGGTGGGCGCGAGCGGGGGCGACTACTGCCCCGAGCCGTTGCGCGCGGAGATCGACGCGGTCAACCGGCGCGTCTACGACGGCCTCAACAACGGCGTGTACAAGGCCGGCTTCGCCCGCAGCCAGTCCGCCTACGACGAGGCGGTGACCGGCGTGTTCGAGACACTCGACTGGCTGGAGGACCGGCTGTCCGCCCGGTCGTGGCTGTGCGGCGACACCCTCACCGAGGCCGACTGGCGCCTGTTCACCACCCTGCTGCGCTTCGACCTGGTCTACCACGGCCACTTCAAGTGCAACCTGCGCCGGCTGGTGGACTATCCCGCTCTGTGGACCTATACGCGCCGCTTGTATGCGCATCCGGCGGTCGCACCCACGGTCGATTTCGACCATATCAAGCGCCACTACTATCAGAGCCACCGGCATATCAACCCGACCGGAATCGTGCCGAAGGGGCCGGACATTTACTTTGAGTAGGTATTGCTAGGCAAAGCCGGGGGCTTCAGAGGTGAACCCCGCCAGGGAGTCATCCAAATACAAACTCCGCCTGAAGGCGGCAGATACCCTTTCCCTTCTCCCTCCGGGACAAGGTGCCCTACGGGGTAGAAGGTGCCCGAAGGGCGGATGAGGGTAAGGCGAAGCGATGGAGGTCTGAGCCGTCGCAGCTTCACCGTACCCTCTCCCCAACCCCTCTCCCAGAGGGAGAGGGGCTTTTTAAAGCAGGCCACCGGCTTCTTCCTAGCGCCCGGCGGGCGACACCGCCAGGCCCGCCGCCTCGGCCGCGCGGGTCGCGCATTCGGCGTCGAACGCCGACGGTGCGCCGGACACGCCGACGCCGCCGATCCCGATACCGTCGCGGGTGAACAGCGGCACGCCGCCTTCGATCGTGGCGATCATCGGCGCGGTCGGCACGTTCCAGGAACCGGTCTCAAGCGTCGAGTTCAGGTAGACGGCGGCCGAGCGGCCCTTCCACTGGGCCACGGCGGCCGTGCCCGGCTTGGCCCGGTCCTTGGCGAAGCTCACCAGTTCCCCACTGTGGTCGAAGACCGCAACCGCGACGATATGCCCGGCCCGTTCGGCGTGGGCCAGGCAGTGGTTGCGGATGGCGTCGGCCGTGCGGAAGTCGAGGACGGGCCGCGGGGTCTGCGCCTGCGCTTCGATGCCCGCGAAGCCGGCCAGTGCAACTGCGAGCGCGGAAACGATCGTCTTCATCGGACTCTCCTCGTGGAAAACGGCATGGCTGGACTGGAACGGCGGGTCCGCTACTGCCGGCGCTCTTCCTGCGCCGTCAGCCGCAGGATCTGCGCCGGATCGTCGGTGACCAGGTAGATGGCGCCATCGGGACCGACCACCGGTTCGTAGGGCCGGCCCTGCGACCGGAACAGGATTTCCTCGTGCTGGACGCGGTCGCCGTCGAGGGTCAGCAGGCGCAGCTCGCGCGGCGCCAGCGCGGTGACCAGGAGCTTGCCGTCCCACAGCGGGAACTCGGTGCCGCGGTAGAACGTCAGCCCCGACACGCCAATCGAGGGCCGCCAGTAGTAGACCGGCTGCTTCACCCCGTCGGCGCGCGTATGCGGAGTCAGGATCGTGCCGTCGTAGTTGATGCCGTGGGAGACCACCGGCCAGCCGTAGTCGCCGCCGCGCTCGACGATGTTCAACTCGTCGCCGCCGCGCGGTCCGTGCTCGGTCGACCACGGGCGCCCGCTCGACGGTTCGATCGCCAGGCCCTGCGGGTTGCGGTGGCCGAAGCTGTAGATCGAGGCCAGCGCGCCGTCGCGACCGCGCAGCGGGTTGTCCGCCGGCACCGCGCCGTCCGGCAGCAGCCGATGCACCTTGCCGGTGGGCCGCCCCGGCTCGCGCGCCAACTCTTGCGCGCCGCGGTCGCCGACGGAGAAGTACAGCCGTCCCTGCGCGTCGAACGCCATGCGCCCGCCGTAGTGCCAGAACGGTTCGCCATAGGCGGACGGATCGGCTTCGAACACCACCTGCTGGTCGACCCAGGCGTTGTCACGGATGCGGCCGCGCACGACGCGGGTCATGGCCAGCGGATCGCCCTCCGGCCCGGTCCGGTCCAGGCGGTGGCTGTAGGACAGGTAGATCCAGCCGTTCTCCGCGTGGCGCGGATCGATCGCCACGTCCAGCAGGCCGCCCTGGTTCCAGCGGTGGGTATGGACGTATACCTCGGGCGTGCCGGCCACCGGCTGCGGCTGCAGCACGCCGTTGCGGACGATCCGTAGCCGGCCCGGACGCTCGCTGACCAGCGCCGTGTCCGCATCCACGAAGGCGATCGCCCAGACCGTCTGCAGCCCGTCGGCGAACACCTCGGCCCGCAGCGCGTAGTCCAGGGTGTCGACCACGCCGGGCACCGGGTCGAACACGCGCGGCGGCGCTTCGGCCTCGGCGTCGTCCGTCTCCGGGGCCTGCGCGCTTTCCCGCGCGGGCAGGAACGCGGCGACCGCGTCGATCTCCTCGGCCGAGAGGATGCCGCCGAACGCCGGCATGCCCTGCGAGTCGATGCCGTTGCGGATGATCCGGGACAGGTCGCGGCGGGTCCCGCCATAGCGGTAGGCCTGCGTGGACAAGGGCGGGCCCAGCCCCGTGCCCTGCCGCTCGGCACCGTGGCAAGCCGCGCAGTTGCGCTGGTACAGCGCCGCTCCCGACGGCTGCGCGACCGCCGGCGCCGCGGCGGCAATCGCCAGCAGCAATGCGGCCGTGCGGGCGGCGGTTCGGGTAATGAGACCGTGCATGGATTCCCTCCTGGCTGCGGAATGTCCGGGCGCGGTCGCGGACCGCACGCGACCAGCAGAAGACCGAAGGTCGTCCGGCTGAATGGAGGGAAGCTATGGTTCTGCTATAGATTTCCTGCGCACGCCACCGGCGGCGCCTGAATGCGCATTGCGGGCGGAAGGACGGATGAGCGAACACACGGCCATCGGCAAGATCGACGACGCGTCCGAGGCCAGGGCGGGCGGCGGCAACGCCGGCTTCACCGCCGGCGAGGCGCTGGTCCAGCCCGCGCTGAACCGGATCTCGATCCGCGGCCGCGTCGCCCAGGTCGAGCCGAAGGTGATGCAGGTGCTGGTGCTGATGGCGCAGCGGCCGGGCGCGGTGATTTCCCGGAAGACCTTCCTCGACACGGTCTGGGCCGGCACCGTTGCCGACGACTACCTGCTCAACCGCGCCGTGTCGGAGCTGCGCAAGATCTTCGACGACGACCCGCAGGCACCGCGCTACATCGAGACCATCCGCAAGAGCGGCTACCGGCTGGTCGCGCCGATCGCGCCGGCCCGGGTGGCCGCGGCTGTCGCCACGCCGACCGCCGACGCGGCGGCCACGGATCCGGCGCCGGACGCATCATCCACTGCACCGTCGCCCTCACCTCCCGCCACCGGGTTCCTGCGCAGCGCGCCGGCCAGGCAGGGGCTGGCCCTGGCCTGTGTGGCGGTCGTCGCGGCCGGCGTGGTGCTGCTGGCCTGGCGCCCGTTCGGCGGCGCCTCCGGCGGCGTCGAGGCCTACGAGGTCCGCCCGCTCACCAGCCTGGTCGGCCGCGAGCTGGAGCCGTCGCTGTCGCCGGACGGAAGCCGGGTCGCCTTCATCTGGGATGGCGGCGATGGCGGCCCATTCGACGTCTTCGTGAAGACGATCGGCAGCGAGGACCTGCTCAACCTCACCGACAGTCCCGCCGGCGAGCGCCATCCGCTCTGGTTCCCGGACGGGCGCGCCCTGCTGTTCGCACGTACCGAGGGCGACGGCACTTCGTTCATGCGCGTATCGGCGCTGGGCGGCGGCGCGACCCGCGTGCACGCCGACCCGGCCGCGACCGACGTCCGTGGCCTGGGCCTGTCGCCCGACGGTACGCGGATCACCTACGCCGCACGCGCGGACGCCACCGCCCCGTATCGCATCGTGCTGGCCAGCCTCGACGGCGGCGAGCAGCGGATCGTCACCGACCCGCCGCCGGGCACGCTCGGCGACACCGACCCGCGTTTCGCCCGTGACGGCCGCTCGCTGGTATTCGTGCGCGGCGTCAACGAGGTCACCAAGGACCTGTACCGGACCGGCCTGGATGGCGGCGAGGCCACCCGGTTGACCTTCGACAACCGCAAGATCAACGGCCTGGCCTGGTCGCCCGACGGCACCCGGCTGCTGTTCACCTCGACCCGCGCGGGCATGTACGCGCTGTGGTCCGCCGACCCGGACGGCGGCGACCTGCAGCCGCTGTCGCTGGGCAACGAGGACGTGCACCAGCCGGCGACCGCGGCCGGCGTGGACGCGATCGCCTTCGAACAGTGGATGCACCGCTCGCGGCTGCGGCAGGTCGACCTGGCCGCGCCGGCCGGCGATGCCGGCAGGACGCTGCAGTCCACCCGCTGGGATTCCAATCCGGCGTGGTCGCCCGACGGCGAGCGGATCGCCTTCACCTCCAACCGCGGCGGCCCGCACGGCATCTGGGTCAGCCGGCACGACGGGCGCGGCGCGGTGCAGATCGCTGCTTTCGGCGGCGCCTTCGTCGACAACCCGGCGTGGTCGCCCGACGACCGCCTGATCGCCTTCGACGGCAGCCCGGACGGCAGCACCGCGATCTACGCCGTCTCGCCCGAAGGCGGGACGCCGCGGCGGATCGTCGAAGGCCCGGGCGACAGCCGCAATCCGTCCTGGTCGCGCGGCGGCGCCTGGCTCTATTTCGAATCCAACCGCAGCGGTCAGTGGCGGATATACGCCCAGCCCGCTGCCGGCGGCGAGCCGGTCGCGATCACCGCCGGATCCGGCATCAATCCGCGCGAATCGGCCGACGGCCGGCACCTGCTCTACAACAAGCCGGACGCGGCCGGCCTGTGGCAGCGGCCGCGACAGGACTGGCGCGCCGCCGTCGCGACGCCGGAGGCGCTGCTGATCGCGGAGCTGCAGCCGCAGGACGGCGGCAACTGGGCACCCGCGGACGCCGGCGTCTACTTCGTGCGGCGCCCGTCCGACGGCGCGCCGCAGCTGTCGCTGTTCGACCCGGCGAGCGCGTCCACAACCGACATCGTCGCCCTGTCGCCCGCGTTCGAGGGCTGGGGCCTGGACCTGTCGCCCGACCAGACCCGGCTGATGTTCTCGGAACTGATGGCCCGCGAGAGCGACCTGCGGCTGGCGGTGCCGCGGTAGGCGACCAGGAACGCCCGGATGACGCCTGCCTGTCATCGGCCGGCCGCATGCCGCCCCTCCTGCCGGCGCTGCCACCACCATGCCCCGATCCCCAATGCGGTCACGCCCGCCAGCAGTACCATCGTCGGCGCCGGACCTTGCGGCTCGAACAGCGGCGTCGGTGCGTTGCCCAATGCGTGCGCGCCGACGGCGACGAACAGGTTGCGCGTGGCCGCATACAGCAACGCGAACACCACGCCGACCACGAACAGCATCAGCACCATGCCGACAATCGCCTCGCTCCCGGCGCCGGCCTGCAGCTGCAGCGGCACATGCAGCAACCCGAACAGCAGCTGCGAGGCGACCAGGCCGATCCATGGCGCATGGCGCCCGGCGCCGCCGTCGGCCAGCCGCCGGGCCAGCTGCGGCCACAGGTAGCCGCGGAACACCGTTTCCTCCATCAGCGCCGTCCCCAGCAACTGCGCCAGCAACGGTCCCAGGGCCACGCCGAGGCCGGTGCTCCAGGCGGCCGCCGGTTGCAGGGTCGTCCCGGACGACCACGCAGCCGCCACGCTCGCCAGCTGCATCGCCGCCCACAGGCCCACGGTGGCCAGCAACGCCGGCCCCAGCGCGCGCCGCCGCCAACCGACGTCGCCCGGGCGTTGCCGGCCCGGGCCGAAGATCACCAGCAGCTGAAGGCCGCCCAGCAGCACCGAGGCCATCAATGTGACCGACACCCAGCCACCGCTGGCCAGCTGCCACTGCCTCAGCCACGCCAGCGGGAACGCCGGCGAGGCGAACCACAGCGTCGACGCCACCACGACGACAAGCAGCAGGCCGAGTGCCCGGCCGGGCGAACGGCGCGCGGCGATCGCGATGACGCTCTCCCGTTGGATGGGGTGGACGCAGGGCACGAGCCGACTCGGCATGGATGACGAAGGCTCGCGGACATTACTGCAGCAGGTGTCCGGCATCCCCTGCCAGAAGCTGGGAGCATGAACCGCCTAGTCGTTCGCGGGGAAACGGCTTTACCAGCGGGCTGCCGGTGAACCGTCCCGCCGGGTCTGCACTACCTTGCGGACCATCGTCCGCCTGTAGGAGCCGACTTCAGTCGGCGACACGGGCGTCAGGACCACGATGGCGTCGCCTGCGCCAACGGCATCGGGTCGCCGGATGAATCCGGCTCCTGCAACGGCAGGAGCCCGATGATCCAAGCCGCAGCGTTGGCGCTTGCCAAGCCCGGCAGGGAGTGTGCCTTTCGTCTGCAGATCCAGTGACTTCTGGAACTTGTCCCGGACCTCCCGCAGCCACACGCTGGTGGACGGGTGCCAGGGAGAACGCGTCATGGTCACGAAGCTGCTCGGCCTGCTCACCGTGGTGGCCATGGCCTCCGTGCTGTGGTTCTGGCCGAGGGAGCCCGCGCTGGACCCGGAAGCGGCCTGCCATGTCGGCACCTGGCGCCTGGATGACGGACGCACCGTGGACCTGTCGCCGTTGAGCGACGGGCGTTCGCTGCGCTGGCGGTTGCTCGATGGCCGCAGCGGGCGCCTGCGTCCGGAGCCGGTGGGCCAGTGGCGCAACCTGCAGGGCTGGACCAACCGCCCCGCACCGGAGCAGGTCGCGCTCGGCGACTGCCAGGCACCCGCGCTCCGGCTTGAGGGACATGCCGCGCAGCGGCTGGCGTTCGAGGTGAGCGAAACCCGCTTCCCGGCCCGTGGCGCGCAGCTGGCCGGCCGGCTGGTGCTGCCACCCGGCGATGCGCCGGTACCGATCGCGGTGCTCGTGCACGGCTCCGAGGACCGGTCGGCGCGTCGCTACGACGCGATGCAGCGCCTGCTGCCGGCACAGGGCGTGGGCGTGTTCGTCTACGACAAGCGCGGCACCGGCGCCAGCACCGGCAAGTACACCCAGGATTTCGACCTGCTCGCCGACGATGCGGTGGCCGCGCTGCAGCAGGCGCGGCGGCTGGCTGGGGCGCGCGCCTCGCGCGTCGGGTTCAGCGGCGGCAGCCAGGCCGGCTGGATCGCACCGCTGGCCGCCACGCGCAGCGACGCGGATTTCGTCGCAGTGGCCTACGGCCTGGCCGACAGCCCGCTGGCCGAGGACCGCGACCAGGTCATGCTCGACCTGCAGGCCGCCGGCCATGGCCCCGAGGTGCTCGGCAAGGCGCGCGAAGTGACCGACGCCACCGGCGCGATCATGGCCTCCGGCTTCCGCGACGGTTATGACCGCCTGGAAGCGGTGCGCGCGAAGTACGGCCACGAGCCGTGGTGGAAGGACCTGCGCGGCGAGTTCACCGGCGACCTGCTGCGCCATCACCGTTTCGCGCTGCGCCTGGCCGGCCCGCTGTTCGACCAGGGCACGAGCTGGGAGTACGACCCGATGCCGACCCTGCGCGCGCAACGCGCGCCACTGCTGTGGATCCTCGCCGGCGCCGACCGCGAGGCGCCGCCCGAGGAGACGCGCCGGCGCCTGCTGGCCGTCGCAAGCGAAACCGGCCGCCTCACCGTGGTCGAGTTCCCGGACACCGACCACGGCGTGCTCGAGTTCGAGACGGGACCCGACGGTGCACGGACACCGACGCGCGTGGCCGCAGGCTACTACGCGCTGCTGGCCGACTGGATCCGCGACGACCGCCTGGGCGAAGGCGACTACGGCCGCGCAGTCGTGCTGGCACGCACGGTTGGCCAGGCGCGGTAGCCGTCGGCCTGACGGACATCCAGGGAATTCCCAAACGCGAGCCGGATCTGGCCGCGGCCTGCGTCACCGTGTGCCCCGTACTCACCCTCCCGGCGGAGTGCCGCATCGCACCGGACACGCGCCCCTCCCTGGTCGAGGCGCTGTCGATCCTCCCGATGCCGGCGACCCCGGCCGTGCGCCAGTGGCGCCTGCGTCCGCCGCGCCGGGGTACATGTGGAACAGTTCCCGGACTGACCTGCGGCGGCTGTCGCCGTTCGGCCGCGGCTGGCATACAGTGGCCGCCGAGGTACGGATGGTTCACGTTCCCCGCCGACAGACAGACCGGGAGTATCGAGATGAAATCCATGCTGCTCGCTGTTTCGATCCTGTTGCTGGCCTGCGCCTGTCGCGCGCAGGCACCCGCGGACGCCGCGCCCGCGGCGGGGCCCGCCGCGGAAGCCGCGCCCGCCGGTGTTCCTGCCGACGCGGTGGCCGCGCCCGCGGACACCGCGACGCCGCCTGCCACGACACCTGCCCAGGCCGAGGCGACCGCACCGGCGGCTGCCGCCAATCCCGCTGCAGAAGCGGCCACCGACGCCGCGGGCGAGCAGGCCGTCAACCACGCCATCGACGCCACCCTGGGCGACCATACCCGCTACAAGCCGGTCATCCAGGCGTTGCAGTCGGCGGTGGCCGCCGGGGACGCGGCACAGGTGGCCGCCCTCGCCCGCTATCCGTTCAACGTCACCATCAACGGCCGGCCGACGGTGTTGCACGACGAGAAAGCCTTCATCGCCCGGTACCCGGAGTTCATGACCCCGGAGATCCGCGACGCCATCGTCGGGACGAAGTACGGCGACCTGTTCGTCAACTACCAGGGCGTGATGTTCGGCCGCGGCCAGGCCTGGATCAACGGACTCTGCCACGACGACAAGTGCAAGGAGTTCGAGGTGAAACTGGTGACCCTGCAGCCCTTCTCCGGCTGATTCCCCGGCACCGCGCGGCGCTGCCGCGCACGGCCACGGCGCGGACGTACGGACGACGGCGGGCATCCGCCGCCCCCAGAGGAACGACGCATGGTGCGATTGGCGATGCTGCTGGTGGGTGCCGACGCCTTCAGGCGGCGCTGGTGGCTGCTGTGGCTGGCCGGCGTGCTGTGGATCGGCCTGGGCGCATGGCTGGCGATCGACGCCTCCGACGGCGTGCTGTTCTATGCGGTGGAACTGCTGGGCCTGGTGCTGGTCCTGCAGGGCCTGGGCGCGCTGTTCGCCGCCGGACGCAAGCCGCCATCGGTGCGGCCGCTGCTGTACCTGCGGGCCACGGCCCTGGTCGTGCTCGGCCTGCTGGTGGCGATGCCGTTGCGGGTGGACCACGGCATCCCCGACCGGCTGCTGTTCGGCTCCGCCTTCCTGATCGATGGCGCCATCCGCACCGCCTCGGCCTGGGTGGTCCGGTTCCGCCACTGGCACGTCGCGCTGGCGGCCGGCGTGGCGGAGATGCTGGTGGCGATCGCGGTGGCGACCAACTGGCCGCTGCACCACCACTACACGGTGCCGATGGCCTTCGGCATGATCCTGGCCGTGTCGGGCTGGAGCGCGATCCTGCTGGCACTGCAGATCCGCCGCCTGCCGCCCGGCACCTCGATCACTTCGCTGCCACTCTTCTCCGCGCGCAGCTGGTACCGCGCCACCGCCGCGCCGGTCGTGCTGCACACCCGTCCCGAAACCCACGCCGAGCCGATGATCCTGCACGTGTGGACGCCGGTGGGATCGGCGGACCATCCGCAGCGCCGGCTGCTGGTGGACCGCTACATTGCCGCGGTCGACGCCAAGGGCGTGATCTCCACCGGGCACTCGTCGCTGGAACGCCTGCCGGACCTGTACATCAGCCACTACCCGGCCGTTGAGATCGACCATTCCCCCGACGACTTCACCCACCTGCTGCGGGCCGGCCCGGAGAACGACGTGCCCGGGCGCTGGCAGCCCGGCTACGCGTTCGAGGTCTCGCAATGGTGCGAAGCCGACCAGCACGTGCGCTTCCACTACTACAACGCCGGCGCGCTTGAGCAGTTCTGGGCCAACTACCGCGTCGACGCCACCTACAACCTCACCAGCCGCAGCTGCTCCACGGTGACCGCGCTGGCGATCGAATCGGCGCTGGAAGGCACCCGCACTTCCCGGTGGCCGCTGCTGACCTTCCTGCGCCTGCTGTGCGACCCCAACGTCTGGACCGCGGCGCTGCTGCGCCGGCGCGGCGCCACCATGGCCTGGACCCCGGGCCTGGTGCTGGACTACGCGCGGCTGCTGCGGGTGATCGTGGGCCATCGCCACCGCACCGGCGCCGAAAGCGGCGCCGCCCCGGCGGCCGGCGCGGAAACGGCCTGATGTCCACCGCCGCGCGCGGCCCCCTCGCCGGCCTGCTCCCGGTCCACGCCGCCGCCGCGGTGTTCGGCCTGGCCTATGGCCTGAGCGCGCCGCTGATCTCGCTGGCGCTGCACGCGCAAGGCGTCACCGAATCGGTGATCGGCGCCAACGCGGCGATGTATGCCCTGGGCGTGCTTGCGGTGGCGCCGCACCTGCCCCGCGGCATCGTCCGCTGGGGCAGCTGGCCGCTGCTGGCGGCGGGGCTGGCGCTGGTCGCCCTGGTGCTGCCGGCGTTCTGGCTGCTGCCGTGGATCGGCGCCTGGTTCGTGCTGCGCTTCCTGCTCGGCGCGGCCTCGGAAACGGTGATGGTGCTGACCGAGACCTGGGTGAGCGCCGGCAGCGGCGACGCGCACCGCTCCACCCACATCGCCATCTACACCGCCAGCCTGTCGGCCGGGTTCGCGATCGGCCCGGCGATCCTCAGCGTGGTCGGCACGCACGGCTGGATGGCCTACGCGGTCGGCGGCCTGCTGCCGCTGGTCGCCCTGGCCGTGCTCTCGATCGGGCGCGCCCGGCCGCCCGTCGTGCCGGCCGAAACCGGGCACCGCGGGCTGCTGGCGCTGGCCGCGTCCGCGCCATTGGCGATGGCCGGCGCGGCGCTCAACGCCGCGCTGGAGGCCGCCGGCCTGTCGCTGCTGCCGGTCTACGCGGTGCAGCAGGGCTGGCCCGCCACATCGGCCACCCTGCTGATCTCCACCCTGATGCTCGGCGCGATCGTGCTGCAGCTGCCCGTCGGCTGGCTCGGCGACCGGCTTCCGCGCCGGCCGCTGATCGTCTCGCTGGCCGTGCTGTCGACCCTGGGCGCCTGCCTGTGGCCCTGGGCGATGGCCACGCCCTGGCTGGCCTACTCCCTGCTGTTCGCCTGGGGCGGCGTCTTCGTCGGCATCTATACCCTGATCGTCACCGAGGTCGGCGCGCGCTACCAGGGCCCCGAACTGGTCGCGGTCTACGGCGCGATGTCCATCGCCTGGGGCGTGGGCGCGCTGCTGGGCCCGCTCGGCGCCGGCCTGGCGCTGGAAGTGTCGCCGCACGGACTGCCATGGTTCGCTGCCATCTGCTGCGGCCTGTTCGCGCTGGGGGTGGCGGTTGCGGGAAAGCAGGACGAAGGACGCTGAGGCCGAACGCGAACGCCGCCGATCGCAATACCGCCGCGGCGTCGCGTGCGCCCGCGTTCAAGTCGCCGGCGTGCTCTTCACCATCGCGATCCAGTCGTCCACCGCCGCCTCCAGCACCGCCAGCGGCACGGCACCGTTGCCCAGCAGCAGGTCGTGGAAGGCGCGGATGTCGAAGTGCTCTCCGAGCTGCGCGCGGGCGCGCTCGCGCAACTCCACGAACTTCAGGTGGCCGACCTTGTACGAGCTGGCTTGCCCCGGCTGCACCAGGTAGCGGTAGACCTCGGTGCGCACCTCGGCCGGATCCATCCCGGTCTGCGCGTGCATGTAGGCGATCGCCTGCTCCGGGGTCCAGCGCTTGCGGTGCAGGCCGGTGTCCACCACCAGCCGCACCGACCGGAACAGCTCGGCGCGCAGGCGACCGATGTCGCCCCAGGGGTCGTCGCGGTACAGGCCCATCTCCGCGACCAGCTGTTCGGCGTAGAGCGCCCAGCCCTCGGTGAAGGCGCTGGGGTTGAGGCTGCGGCGCATCAGCGGCAGGTCGGTCAGGGTCTGGCCGATGGCGATCTGGAAGTGGTGCCCCGGCGAGCCTTCGTGGTAGGTCAGGGTCGGCAGGCTCCAGCGCGTGTTCGCCTTCGGATTGCCGAGGTTGATGAAGTACAGGCCCGGGCGCGAGCCGTCCATCGCCGGCCCCAGGTAGTAGGCGCCCGGTGCGGTCGCCTGCGCCTCGACCGCCACCGTGCGCACTTCCAGCGGCGCCGGCACGCGGCTGAAGTATTCGGGCAGGTGCGGTTCGAGCCGGGCCAGGATCGCGTGGATGTCGGCGACCAGTTCGGCGCGGCCGGCCTCGGAGTCGGCGTACAGGAAGCGCGGATCGTGGGTCAGCGCGGCCATGCGCTCGCCGACC
Source organism: Pseudoxanthomonas suwonensis (assembly GCF_000972865.1). Classification (NCBI taxonomy): domain Bacteria; kingdom Pseudomonadati; phylum Pseudomonadota; class Gammaproteobacteria; order Lysobacterales; family Lysobacteraceae; genus Pseudoxanthomonas; species Pseudoxanthomonas suwonensis. The sequence continues at coordinate 3,697,685 of NZ_CP011144.1, read as the reverse complement.
GTGCCCTTGGCCATGCCCTGCGCGCGCAGCAGGCGGTCCATCTCGTTCTGGATGCGCGCGACCTCGGACAGGCCCAGGCGATGGATCTGGTCGGCATCCAGGTCGGTGCTGGTGTTCCAGCGCAGCGCGGCGTCGTAGTACGCATCGCCGCCGGGCAACGACCACATTCCCTGGTCTCCCGGCCGGGTGGCGATGGCCGCGTCCAGCCGCGCCAGCAGGCGCGCATAACCGGGGTTGGTGTCGGTCTCCACTGCCGCCACCGCCTGCGCCACCAGCTCCTGCCGCCGCTGCGCCGGCAGCGAGGTGTTCTCGAGCTTGCGCTGCAGCGCGAGCACGAAGCGGCTCTGCGCCGCCGGCGGCGCGATGAGGGCGCGGATCTGCGCGGCGGCGCCTTCAAGCGCCACCTGCGGCGGCAGCACGCCCTGCCCGGCCTGCAGGTCGAAGTTGTCGCGCACCTGGTCGAGCTTGGCGCCGATGGCATGCAGCCGCGAAACATAGGCCAGCGCACTGTCCTCGTCGCGCACCACGTGCTGGTTCTCCATGAACTGCGGCAGCGACACCGGGATGCTGAACAGCTGGTCGACCGCATAGACGGTCGCGCCGGCCGGCAGCCAGGCCGGCGCCCAGTCCGGGGCCATCATCTCGATCTGGCGCTGGTACAGCCAGCGCATCAGGCCCAGGCTCCAGCGGTCCTGGCCGACGATCTCGTGGGCGGCGGCGTAGCCTTCCAGTTCGGCGAGGTTGTCGCGCATGGTCGCGCGCAGCACCTCGCGGCGCGGCAGCGAAACGTCGGTCAGCTGCCCGGACAGGTCGATGCCATCGCCGGACATGCCCAGCAGCGTGCGCACCTCCGGATCGGTGCCGATCGCGCGCATGGTCTGCGCGTCGACCAGCGCGCCCAGCGCGTGCGGGGCCTGCGCGTCCTCCAGCGGCGGCGATGCGGCGGATGCGGGCATCGGCGCAGCGATGCCGCAGGCGGACAGGCAGGCCAGGAACAAGACGGCGTGGCGACGCATGGGACTCCTTGACGCGGTGGCCGGGGAAAGCCGCCAAGGATCGCATGCGCAGGACAACCGGAACCGGGATCGAAGCGCGCTTTTCCGGAAGTGAGCGTTCCGCCGCCCCTTCAGCCCTGGAACACGGGTTCCAGCAGGCGGAAAGTGCCCGCGTCGGCATCCATCTCCACCCGGCCGCCCACCGGCACGATGAACTGCTGGCGGATGTGGCCGATCATCGCGCCGCGGTAGGCGGGGATTTTCAGCGGCGTGATGTGGTCGTCGAGGATCTGCTGCAGGTTCAGCGAGCCGTAGCCGCCGCCAGGATTGCAGTCGGTGCATTCGCCGAAGATCAGGCCGGCGATCCGGTCCAGCGCGCCCATCAGCTTGAGCGTGCTGAACATCCGGTCGATGCGGTACGGCGCTTCCGACACGTCCTCCAGGAACAGGATCTTGCCGGTGAAATCCGGCAGGTAGCGCGAGCCGGCCAGCGCAGTCAGCACGGTGAGGTTGCCGCCGACCAGTTCGCCGCGGGCCTTGCCGCCGGTGAGGGTGACGGTGCGGTTCCTGCGCGGCACCAGCTCGTCGCCGGCCTCGGCCACGTTCCGGTACTCCACCAGCTCGCGCTCGAAGAACACGCGCCGGAACTGGTCGACGTTGAAGCTGTTCCAGCTGCCCGAGCCGATCGGCCCGTGGAAGCTGACCAGCCCGGCCTGCGTCAGCAGCGCGTTGTGCAGGGCGGTGATGTCCGAATAGCCCAGCAGCACCTTGGGGTGGCGGCGGATCAGCGCGTAGTCGAGCAGCGGCAGCAGCCGCGCGGCACCGGAGCCGCCGCGGGCGCAGACGATGGCCCTGACCTCCCGGTCGGCGAACATGGCGTTGAGGTCGCCGGCACGCTCGGCGTCGCTGCCGGCCAGGTGGCCCCAGCGCGAGCCCAGGTGCGGGCCGAGCTTCACCTTGAAGCCCAGCGCCTCCATGGCCTCCCGCGCCAGCTGCAGGTCGAACGGATCGTCGGTGGCCGCCGACGGGCTGACCAGGGCGATGGTGTCGCCCGGGTTGAGCGGCACTGGCAACAAGCGCCGGTGCGGGGCCGCCAGTACCTCGCCGCCGCGGACCAGCGGCAGCACCAAGGCCGCAAGTGCCGCGCTTCCGATGAAGTGTCGCCTTTGCATGGTGCGTCAGTCCGACGATCGGCAGGCCGGTGCCAGAGTAACAACCGGCCTCTCCTTCCCACAATTCGGGGGGACGCCGGATTCCGGCCCCCGACTTCCTGGCAGGCAAGTGAACCCACCCCCCGTCGTCAGCTGCCTGTTTTGCCCTTCTTCCGGCTTCGGTCCGTACACTGGGCATCCACACCAGAGAGATCGCCCATGGCCAAGCCCAATTATTCGTTCGAGAAGCGGCAGCGCGAACTTGCCAAGAAGAAGAAGCAGGACGAGAAGGACGCCAAGAAGCGCGCCGAACGCGAAGCCGCCAAGGCCGCCGCACTCCCCCCGCAGGAGTAACCGGGCCGGGTCCCAATGATGCCGTCCGGACGGATGCCGATGGGCGTCCGGCGCGGATCAAGGGAGTCCCTTTCCCCGCGCGGCTCACCGGTACGGCCCGGGCCCCTGCCACGCCAGCGCCCCGGTCTTCGCCTCCTGTCCGTTTTTTCCGGTCCCGCTGTCGATCCCGCTCCTTGGCGTTCGTCCTACTCTGGTCACACACCAAGACCCAGGAGAAGCAAGATGACGTCCAAGAACACGATCTGCCTGTGGTTCGACGGCACCGCACTTGATGCTGCGACGTTCTATGCCCGGACCTTTCCGGACAGCGCGGTGACGGCCGTGCACCACGCCCCGGGCGACTTTCCTTCCGGCAAGCAGGGCGACGTACTGACGGTTGAATTCACCGTGCTGGGCATTCCCTGCCTCGGCCTCAACGGCGGGTCGGCGTTCCGGCACAGCGAGGCCTTCTCGTTCCAGGTGGCCACCGACGACCAGGCCGAAACCGACCGCCTGTGGAACGCGATCGTCGGCAACGGCGGCCAGGAAAGCGCCTGCGGCTGGTGCAAGGACAAATGGGGCCTGTCGTGGCAGATCACTCCGCGCGTGCTGACCGAGGCCGTCACCGGTCCCGACCGCGCAGCCGCCAAGCGGGCGTTCGAGGCCATGATGACGATGCGGAAGATCGACGTCGCCGCGATCGAGGCGGCACGGCAGGGTTGATGCCGGCCCATGCAAGGAAGCGCGGCGGCACGGCTGTTGTAGGAGCCGGGTTCAGCCGGCGACACGACGCCCTCGGCACAGGCGACGCCCCCAGCATTCCGACGCCCGTGTCGCCGACTGAAGTCAGCTCCTACGAAAAAAGCGGAAAGCGGACGGCGCGCCGCCCGTGCCCGCCTCAGTCCGGCACCCCGGCGAACGGCTCAGGATGGTCCATATCCACCCCAGGATGCCCGCCATCGCCTCCTCGCTGCGGTCGGTGGAGAACTCGATCCACAGCGGCAGGTGGTCACTGATGCGGGGCGACACCTGGGTCTGGGCCAGCTCCTGGAACACGGCGCCGGCGAAGTCGATGGTCCCCGCAAGTCCGCTGGGCCGCAGCCCGAAGTCCTCGCCCTGGAACCAGGCGATCTGGTCGTAATGCTTGGCCCTCTTGCCGGTGGTGGTCCTGACCGCCTGCAGGGCCTCGGGCACCCACAGGCCGGTCTCGACGAAGGCATCGAACAGCGGGTTGCCTTGGCGCCTGTCGATGTTGAAGTCGCCCAGGACCAGCAGGTTCGGCTCCTCGCGGCTCTGGCCGGTGCGCGTGCGCTCGCGCAGTTCCCGCGCGGCGTAGTGGGCGAACTGCTGCAGTTCGGGGAGGCGGTTGGCCGGGAGGGCGCCGTAGCGGATGTGGACCGTGAGCAGGGTGAAGTGCTCCTGGCCCGCGCGGAATCCGGCAATGTAGGGCGTGCGGTCGAACTGCTCGGGCACTCCGGCAGGCGCAAGCGGCAGCACGATCTCGCCCGACAGCCCGGACAGCACCACCCGCCGCGTGTCGTACAGGTAGGCCAGCCGCTCGGAGTTGCCCTTGTCGCCGGCGGTCACGTCGGTGAGCAGCACCGCCCAGTGGGAACCGAGGAAATGCTCCATCAGGTAGCGCAGCGCGGAGGTATCGCGCTGGACCTCCTGCAGGGCGATCACGTCGAAGCCGCGGATGACCTCGGCGATGAGCGCCAGGCAGCGCAGATTGCGCTTGGGGCTGCCCGGGTTTTCCGTCCAGGCCGGATGGAAACCACCGAACTTCTGCAGGTTCCAGGTGCCGACGATGACGTTGGCATCGGTGCGCCGCGGCGGCAGGCCGGCCGCCTGGATGCGGCGGCGGAGGCGGATGATGTCCTGGACCACTTGGCTCGGGTATCGGGAGTAGTCCACGGACGCCTCCACATGTGCAGGCTCTGGAAACAACGGAGCCCGGGCCGGCGCCAGGTCAGTCAGCCCCTTGGATGCAGTGGAGTGAACCCGATCCCGGGCGTTGCCGACCCTGCCCCCTTCTTCGCGGGCTCACCGGTACGGCCCGGGCCCGCGCCAGACCAGTTCCCCCCGCCGGTACACGGCGATCACCACGACGACCTGGCGGGCATCGCCGATGGCCTGCATTTCAGGGTCATTGGGGTCGAGCAGCCGGCACTTGCCGGAGCCGCGCTTGAGCGCGATTTCCACGGGGCAGACCATCTGCGATCGCATGCCCGGCAGCGGAAAGGAGATTTCCTTCATGCCCTGGTCTTTCCAGATGCGCAGCCGCTCTTCCGCGAGCAGGTCGTAGTAGATCTGGAAGCCGCCCACTTCCATGCTGGCCTCGCCGGCCTCCGGGTCGTTCTGGTTGCCCTGGCGATCGGCCGGGCCGCGCGCCCTGCCTCTGTTCACGGGTGCGGTGTCTTCATCGAGCATCCCCGGTGGCCGCCCGGTCCAGGTCTCCGGACGACGCTGGGCCGGTTCGGGCGGGCTCGAGGCGGGCGCCTGCGCCTGGCTGTCCGCCGGGGGGGCCTGGCTCTCGCGCTGCTCGGGTTGAAGGTCGCTCGGACGCTGGATGTATTCGGCCTGCAGCACTGGCCGGCGCTCGTCGGCGCGGTCTGGCGCCTTCGCCTTGGAGGGCGGCCTGGGCGCTGGCGAGGGGGCCGGGCTTGGCGGGGCCGGTGTGGGCTGCTGCGCCGACTCGCCGACGAAATTGACCCGGACCCGGCCGCCGGCGGACGCACCCTGCGGCGGCGTCACGACCGGCGTGGAGGAGAACAGCAGGATCAGCAGAAGCAGCACATGCAGCAGCGCGCTCAGAAGCGCGGCGATCCACGGCTGCCAGCGTTCGATCCGGGGCTTGGCGCTGGCGTCCAAGCGAGTCGGGGTGTGGCTCATGCCGCCTGGGGGGTGTAGGGATTGCGGGCCCTCATGCGGGAACCACGAAGTGCTGCGGATGGGAGTGCGACATCGTAACGCCTGCCGCTGGCCGATGAGCGTCCTGTTGCCCTTGCTCCGGTACCGGCTCGTTCATCGGACGCCCATGCCGACCCGAGAGCCCGGTGGACCTGGCCCGCTGCTGGCCGTCGGCAGGAACCGCTACGCAGCGCCCCCGCCCGCGAAGCCCCCCCCACGACGTACGCTGAGACGACGTCAGAGACACTTTCGGGTGAGCAGGTGACCCTGAAACCGCCTTTCCTCGTTCTGGCCTATGCTGCTCCCCGTCCGAATGGAGAACCGTCATGCGCATTCTGCTGGCCGCATTCGCACTGTCCGTCCTGCTCGCTGTCGCGCCGGCGCATGCACAGACGCCCGCAGCGCCCCTGTCCTACGCGGGCAAGACCGTCCTGGTCACAGGCTCGACCGATGGACTCGGGCGCGAACTCGCCCTCGCGCTCGCCGCCGACGGCGCGCATGTCATCGTCCATGGCCGCAATGCCGAACGCGGCCAGGCCGTGGTCGACGAAATCACCGGATCGGGCAAGGGATCGGCGAGATTCATCGCCGCCGATTTCTCCTCGCTGCAGGCGGTCCGCGACTTCGCCGACACCATCGCAAGCGACTACCCCAGGCTGGACCTGCTGGTGAACAACGCCGGCATCGCCTTCCTCAAGGCACCGCAACGCAGCGCCAACGAGGACGGCTACGAACTGCAGTTCGTCGTCAACTACCTGGCCGGCTGGATCCTGGCCAACCGGCTGCTGCCCAACCTGGAGGCCGCCGCGCCGTCGCGCATCGTCAACGTCGCCTCGATCAGCGCGAACTCGATCGATTTCGACGACGTCATGCTCGACCGGCCGGACGCCCACCATCGCGGTTACGGCCAGAGCAAACTGGCGCAGGTCATGATGACCATCGAGCTCGCCCCCGCGTTCGCCGAACGCGGCGTCACCATGATCTCCCTGCACCCGGCCACGCTGATGGACACCACCATGGTCAAGGGCATCGGCGTCCCCGCGCGCACCACCGTGGCCGAGGGACGCGACCACGTGATGGGCCTGATCACCGCGCCGTCGCTGCAGCCCGGCGCCTTCTACGTCGACGGCCGGCCCGTCGCGCCCTTCGACGAACAGGCGGGCGATGAGGAAGCGCGCGTGCGCCTGGTGGCGGTGAGCATCGTGCTGACCGATGTGCCCGCTGCGCCCTAGCCGGACCGGAGAAGGCAGAAGCCGAGGCGTCAACCGCCTATTTCCGGTCGCGCTCGCGTTCGGCCTCCACCTCGGCCTGCACTTCCTCCTGCGCCCCACCCTTGCCGTCATAGAGCGCGCCGCTCAGGTCGTCCGACGACACGCCGAATCCACGCGCCCAGATACTGACCTCGTGCTGCCGGTCGGCTTCGATCTGCTCGCCGTCCGGGCGCGTAGCCTCCTGCTCCTTCTCCCTACCCATGGCCCTTCTCCGGTCGTTGACCAATGCCGCCGGCCAACGATCGCGTGCACCGGCGACACCCACGGTTCTACCGGCCTGGCCGTGCCGCGCGCGTGACGTGCCGATGACACCTTTTCCCTCGGGGCAACCTACTCCGCCACCTGCCTTTCCTCACCGACCGTCTCCGCGATCCGCTGCAGTCGCGCCTGGATATCCGCCTCCGGCAGCCAGCGCCCGTTCACCAGCACACCGGCGCGCCGCTGCACATTGGCCAGGTCGTCCAGCGGATTGGCCTCGAGCAGGATCAGGTCTGCACGGCGGCCGGGCTCAACCGTACCGAACGCGTCCGGCGTGCCGAAATACCGCGCCGGCTCGCGCGTTCCCGTCGCCAGCACCTGGTAGGGCGTCAGCCCCGCGGCCGCCATCATCCGCATCTCGTGGTGGATCGAGAAACCGGGCACGTTGAAGAACTGCGGCGCGTCCGAGCCGAGCGCGATCGGTGCGCCGGCGTCGTGCAAGGCCTTGAGCAGTCGCCGGCGCAGCTCGACCAGCTGCTGAGCCGCCAGCGGCTGGAAGTTGTCGCGCGACTGCACTTCCCGCTTGGACCGTACCCAGCCGTCGAGGACGTCCTGCGGCAGATAGCGCATCTCCGGCCACCGGATCATCGCCTCGGCCGGCTCCGCCGAGGCCAGGTGCTCGATGAGGCTCAATGTCGGCACGTTCCACGTGCCCGCGACGAGGGTCCGTTCCACCGCTTCCGCAATGCGGTCGGTATCGACCAGATCGACCACGCCACTGCCGAACCAGCCAGGGTCGCGCCCCGAGACCTCCGCACCCTCGGCCACCAGGAATTCGACGTAGCTGTCCAGGTGGTCGATCGACGCCTGCCGCGCATCGAGCGCGCCGGTCAACCCGACTTCGCGCGGCACGTGGCCGGCGAACGGCATGCCGAGCGCGTGCGCCGTCTCGGCCATGCGCACGTAGGCGTCGGGTGGGATGCTGCCGAGCTTGATCAGGTCGAAGCCCGCGGCTTGGTACTCGCGTACCGCCTGCTCGGCGGACTCCGGCGTGCCCGCCTTGTCGGGGCTCAGCCACGGACTGGCCGCGTAGAGTCTCGGTCCGAGCAGATCGCCCCGGGCGATCCCGTCGCGCAGTTCGAGGTGTGACGCGTTCCCGGCCATGTTGCGCACCGTGGTCACGCCGTTGGATACGTACAGGAACAGCACGTCCTCCGCGTAAGCGGGGTTGTCCGGCCCCGGCACGTGTCCGTGCATCTCGGTCAGCCCCGGCATCAGCCAGCGGCCGGCGCCGTCGATGCGCTGTGCGCCCTCGGGCACCTGGGCTTCGTCCGCCGGAGCGACGGACACGATCCGGCCGTCCTCGACCACCACCGTGTGGTTCTCCAGCACTGCCTCACGGTCCATCGGCACCACGTTGACGCCGACGAAGGCGATTGCCGCGGAGGAAGGCGCCGAAGTGGTTCTGCCGTCGACGGCCGCATCGGTGGAATCCGGCGACGAGCAAGCGGCCAGCAGCAGCCCGAACGCGGCCGCGGTCAGGATCGTTCCCAGGCGCGGCGCAGGCGACGCAAGTCGGTGCATGGGGGGTTCCTCCTTTCGATCGGATGCTGCCCGCGACCCTACCGTCGACCGCGTGCGGGCTCAAGCAGGACGGCCATTCCAGGCCTGCTGCCTTGCACCATGTCGCCGGACGCGGGGCGGCCTTCCGGAGCGTCCGGGCCGGTTCGCCTTCCGGAAGGTCCCGGAGTTGTCTCGGCAAGCTTTTCTGCCGGACGGTCTGCGCAGATCACGGAAAGTGCACTCTTCACAATCTCCTGACTTTTTCCCTTGCCAGAGATCGCATCCACTTCACGGCGCCGCACGCAGCATGCCGTGAAACACCCATCGAGCGAGGACCGCTATGCATCCAGCATCCGCATCTCCAGCGGCATCCACCGTCATCGCAGCCCCGCCCTTGGCCGCTCCCGAGCAGAGCGCGGTTTCCTGGGCGGCCATCCTGGCCGGTGCCGCAGCCGCGGCGGCGCTGTCGTTGATCCTGCTGATCCTCGGCGTGGGGCTTGGCATGTCGACCGTGTCGCCCTGGTCGTATGAAGGGGTCAGCCGGGAAGCCTTCGGCTGGTCGACGATCGCCTGGATCACGCTCACCTCCATCGCCGCCTCGGGCCTGGGTGGTTACCTGGCAGGACGGCTGCGCACCCGATGGGTTTCCGTCCACACGGACGAGACCTATTTCCGCGACACCGCACATGGGTTCCTGGCGTGGGCCGTGGCGACGCTGCTGACCGCCGCCGTGCTGACCACCGCGATCGGAGCGATCCTCGGTACCGGCGCCAAGGCGCTGGGCTCGGCAGCGGGCGCATCAGCCACGGCCGCCGGCGGCATCGCGGCCGCCGGTGCCGGCGCTGCCGCGTCCGATGACGCCGAGAACGACATCCAGTACTGGGTGGACGCGATGTTCCGGCAACCGGCCGCCGCCGCCCAACTGGCCCCGAGCGATGACCCGACCGCCAACGGTGCCGCGACGGGGCCGCTGCAGGCACGCATCGCCTCGTCCGCGTCTGCCCGTCCGGCCACACCGGCAACCGCCGACACCGACCTGCGTCCCGAAATCGGCCGCATCCTCGCCAATGGCCTGCGCGGCGACGCGCTCGACGCGGACGACGCCCGCTACATCGCCCAGCGGATCGCCGAACGCACCGGGCTGGGCCAGGCCGAAGCCCAGGCGCGTGTCACCGAACTGGAGGCCAGCCTGCGCGCCCGCCTCGACGAGGCGGAAACCCAGGCACGCGAAGTGGCGGACGAGGCCCGCAAGGCATCGGCCTACGCCGCGCTCTGGCTGTTCATCACCCTGCTGATCGGAGCATTCTCCGCCAGCCTGCTCGCCACCTTCGGCGGCCGCCAACGCGACCGCTGAGCGCGCCATCCTTTCCGACCAAGGAGACGTCCCATGAAATACCTCTTGCTGTGGCTGCTGGGCCTGCCGATTCCCGTGCTGATCCTGATCGCCCTGCTGACCTGACTCCGTCGTCGTGACACCACGAACAGGCGGCCCCATGCAGGGCCGCCTGTTCCTTTCTGAAACAAAGAGCTCAAATGCGCGTGCCAACGATCGCCACGCCCCATCTTGCCGGCAGGCAACGGCGACGCTGCGGCCCGGGTCGCGGCCGCTCCGGTGAAACCCGCCGGACATCCCCCGTTCGCGGTCAGCTAATGCGGGCAGGCGTACCAATGACCCGCCCATCCCCCGTGGGCCCACCGAGGAGACCGCATGAAGATCGTGACCAGCCTGAGCTTCCAGGGCCAATGCCGCGAAGCGTTCGAGTTCTACGCCAAGGTGCTGGACGGCCGCATCACCGGCGCCTTCCCCTACGGTGACGGCCCGCCGGGCATGGAGGTCAGTGACCCGAAGCAGAAGGAGTGGCTGATGCACTGCTGGATGGACGTCGGCGACCAGGCGCTGATGGGCGCGGACATGGCCCCCGAATGGGCGCCGAACATCGACAAGCCCAAGAACGGCTTCGACGTCAGCCTGCACACCGACGACATCGACCAGGCGCGGCGCTGGTTCGAGCAGCTGTCCGAAGGCGGCAAGCAGGTCATGCCCTTCGCCGAGACCTTCTGGTCGCCGGGGTTTGGCTCCCTGGTCGATCGCTTCGGGATCCCGTGGATGGTCAATACCCAGCCGTCGGCCGACTGGAAGCCGTCGCACGGATCGTGAGCAGCGCGTCCGGCGGGCGGCTACGCCGGGTTCCCTGCAGGAGCTTCAGCCGGTGACCCGAGGCCGCTCGGCCGAGCCAACACACCTGTCACGGTCATGCCCGCACCTGCGAGGGCGGTACCCATGCCCGGCAGGGAAACTAGGCCTCGCAGGAGAACGACCTGGAAAAAGCAAGGCGCGCCCCCGGCTTTTCAACAACGCTGGCCTACCCCTCCCACCCCAGGTAGCGCTTCGCCTCTTCCGCGTACACCTCGTGGCCGGGCGCCAGGTATGGCAGGAGCAGGCGCAGCCAGGCGCGGACCACCTGGCGCATCTCGCGCTCGCAGCCGGCGGCGCGCTCGGGGGTCAGGTCCCTGGCGGCCACCATGTCCGCGAACCCGGCCGGATCCGTGCCGAAGATCATGCATTGCAGGTTGAAGTAACGCTGCTCGCCCAGCGCGTGGACATCGGCGTAGGCGTGCAGGTCGTAGGCACCGGTACTGTTGGACAGCAGCCAGTTGGCCGCCAGGCGCATGTTGTCGATCACCTCTTCAGGCGTTTCGTCGCCGCTGGCGAAGCGCAGCATCAGGATCGTGGCCAGCTGGTCGACCGCATCCTCCTGGCGCCCGGTGACCGGCAGGTCCAGCAGGTCCACCAGCGCGTGGCCGATCTCGTGCAGCACCATGAAGCGCATGCTGGCGCGCACGTATCGCAACGGATAGCCCTCGCCCAGGCCCAGCGTACGCTGCTGGTCCTGGCCGCGCTCGTACAGGGCGCGCAACGTCTCGTAGCACAGCACCACTTCGGTCCCGGCCGGCCGGTAGAGGGCGCCGGCGCCGCCGCATTCGGCCATCACCAGGCGCAGGGGCCGCGGCAACACGAACATCCCGTCGATCGCCTGCACCTCCGGCAGCTGGCGCCACAGGTCCGCCTCGCGTACCTGCGCGTAGATCGGCTTCAGGTCGGCCGATTGCGGCGGCTCATAGGCGTACTCGAACCGGGGTACCGCAGGCCGCACCGCTGGCGTTGCCCGCACCACGCTGCGCGGCGTGCGATGGACGGTTCTCTGCCCTACCGGTGCGGCGGCCGGATCCAGCGCGATGGACGTCGGAGCGCTGGCGCAACCGACGATCGCGACCGCCATCGCGAACAATAGCGCGCTAATGCAGCACTTCAATAACACCTGCCTCAACCCCTACATCCATGCCGCGACTTGGAAGGCTACTCCATACTCGCCACATAATCCCGCCTCTTGAAGATCCAGCTCTCATGCACTAGCAGCGTGACGACATCACCCTCCTTAATGGGCCCTTGAGCGACAGTCACTGGAAATATCGCGCCACTCTCTAGCCTTACTCGGATGGTGATCGAAGGACCTGAGAATCGACCGCGCCCTTCGACCTGAACCACCTCGCCGTGGACGCGCCCGACATAGCGCGAGAAGGGATCCAAGACAATGAAGACGCCAGCAACGAGAAGTAACGAAAGAACCATCTTGCGAAGCAGATCCATCCTCTGACTTTCTCCTTGGCTGGAAGTATCGTGGCGCACACACGCAGCCGTCCTTCAGGCAGTCCTCCTTGAGGACGAACTGCCATGAAACATCATGACGAAACCTGCGTGGGACTTGTCCCTGACACCTTCTCCATCACATCAAATTTCGTCCGGACCGCAAGTGAACCTGCCCTGCTAGCCGACAAGCCAACTTGACCCCGTTAAGCCCCAAGAAGTGAACCTGACCCCGTTACCTATCGACCTGCTTCACGAAAGTGCACTCTGACCCCCGTTTCTGATAACAAAGTGAGCTTGATTATCGGAAGTCGTCGAAGAATGCCTCTTGAACTTCATATGTCGTGACTGGGCGCAACCCAAGTTCGAGTTTGGCAAACAACTCTACAAGTTTGTCTCCGTCAACGAGTTCGATAGGCGGAGCACCATCTCTAGATGCCTCACGCTTAGCTTCTGCAGTGAAGGTACCTGTCGTCAAAATGATTCCCTTGTCAGCACGCCCCTGCATCGCACCCCTAAAATCACGAATCTGCGCCGGAGTGACAGAGCCCGAGTAGCGCTTGCATTGGAAAAGTACTCGGAAGCTCACGAACGCATTCAACGAAAGCAGGCCATGCCCATCGATACCGCCGTCGTTGCTTCGCCCTGTAACGAAGACTTGTTCGAAGCCAGATTCACGAAGAAGTCTTTGGCAAATCCTCTCGAAACCGGAGGGACTGAGACCCCGCAACACCCACATCAGCTTGGCTCGATAGTCACCATGCTCAGCATCTGGCGGGAGCGCCTCGAGCTCACCGCTGATTGAAGAGGTTTCTGCAGGCCCCGCTAGCACTTCTCCAGTTACATTCACCTCCCTTGCCTCACGGTCACGGCGCTGCACTTCCGTTACCAATAGGCGCACCTGACTAGGTGATAGCACAGGTGTGAGGCTGGCTTTTTCCGTTAGAGCCCATACGCCCCTCCGAGATCGATCAATGTACCCATCTTCAGCCAAGAAATATCGCGCCCAATGGACTTGATTAGTAAATCTTGATCCACCGTTCGTATTTATACGATCTAGAACCGCATCCGAAACCTTTTCGCTATCTGCGACAAGCTCAACTACTTCGCGCGGCTTGCCTGAACCACCCAATTCTCGTAATGCAGCCAGAACTGGATTCACCCACTGAGCGAACTCCGGGACGGATGCATCCAAATCAGGCATTGGCCCCTCCACTCTTTGTGGACTCACATATTCCTCCGATACTCCCCACCCACGTCATACAGCGCATGGCTGATCTGCCCCAGGCTGTGGGTCTTGACCGCTTCCACCAGCGCCGCAAAGACGTTCCCCCGCCTGCGCGCCGTGTCCTGAAGATACGCCAGGCCGTGGCCGTCGTGAACGGCCTCGGCCAGCCCGCTGCCTGACTCGTCGGCCCCGGCAATGTGGCCGGTGACGGTCTCACCTTCCGGGGCCAGGCGGTTGCGGTTGGCCTGCCACCCCCGCACGTTCTCGATCTGCTGCGCCTTCTCGCCCTCGGTCGAGCGGATCAGCTCGATCTCGGTGACCACCTCGCCGGCGTGCTCCTTGGGCAGGAAGGTGTTGACGCCCACCAGCGGCAGCGAACCGTCGTGCTTCTTGTGCTCGTAGTACATCGACTCTTCCTGGATCTTGCCGCGCTGGTACATGGTGTCCATGGCGCCGAGCACACCGCCGCGCTCGCTGATCGCCTCGAACTCCTTGTACACGGCCTCCTCGACCAGGTCGGTCAGGTACTCCACCGCGAAGCTGCCCTGCCAGGGGTTCTCGCAGAAGTTCAGCCCCAGCTCCTTGTTGATGATCATCTGGATCGCCACCGCGCGGCGCACGCTCTCCTCGGTGGGCGTGGTGATGGCCTCGTCGTAGGCGTTGGTGTGCAGGCTGTTGCAGTTGTCGAACAGCGCGTACAGGGCCTGCAGCGTGGTGCGGATGTCGTTGAACTGGATCTCCTGCGCGTGCAGGGAGCGGCCGCTGGTCTGGATGTGGTACTTCATCATCTGGCTGCGCTCGTTGCCGCCGTAGCGCTCGCGCATGGCGCGGGCCCAGATGCGGCGGGCGACGCGGCCGATGGCGGTGTACTCCGGGTCCATGCCGTTGCTGAAGAAAAAGCTCAGGTTGGGCGCGAAGTCGTCGATGTGCATGCCGCGCGCCAGGTAGTACTCGACGATGGTGAAGCCGTTGGACAGGGTGAAGGCGAGCTGGCTGATCGGGTTCGCCCCGGCCTCGGCGATGTGGTAGCCGGAGATCGACACCGAATAGAAGTTGCGGACCTGGTGGTCGACGAAGTACTGCTGGATGTCGCCCATCATGCGCAGGGCGAACTCGGTGCTGAAGATGCAGGTGTTCTGGGCCTGGTCCTCCTTGAGGATGTCGGCCTGCACGGTGCCGCGCACGGTCTTCAGGGTCTCGGCCTTGATCCTGGCGTAGGTCTCCGCGTCGAGCAGTTGCTCGCCGGTGATGCCGAGCAGGCCCAGGCCGAGGCCGTCGTTGCCGGCCGGCAGGTCGCCGTGGTAGCGCGGGCGCTCCCTGCCCTCGAAGAACGCGTCGATCTGCTGCTGCGCCTGCGCCCAGCGGGCCTCGTCGGCCTTGAGGTACTTCTCCACCTGCTGGTCGACGGCGGTGTTCATGAACATCGCCAGGATGATCGGCGCCGGGCCGTTGATGGTCATCGACACGCTGGTGGTCGGCGCGCACAGGTCGAAGCCGGAGTACAGCTTCTTCATGTCGTCCAGGGTCGGGATGTTGACCCCGGAGTTGCCGATCTTGCCGTAGATGTCCGGGCGCGGCGCCGGGTCCTCGCCGTACAGGGTGACCGAGTCGAACGCGGTGGACAGGCGCGCGGCCGGCTGGCCGGCCGACAGGTAGTGGAAGCGGCGGTTGGTGCGCTCGGGCGTGCCCTCGCCGGCGAACATGCGGATCGGGTCCTCGCCGGTGCGGCGGTAGGGGTAGACGCCGCCGGTGTAGGGGTAGCTGCCGGGGAGGTTTTCCTTGCCGAGGAAGGTCAGCAGTTCGCCCCACGATTTGTAGGTGGGGGCGGCGATCTTCGGCACCTTCTGGTGGCTGAGGGATTCGCGGTAGTTCTCGACGCGGATGGCCTTGTTGCGGACCTGGTATTCGGTGAACTCGTCGGTGATCGACTTCAGGCGGGCGGGCCATTCGCGCAGCTGGCGCAGGGATTCGCTGGACAGCGACTGGACGGCGTCGTTGTAGCGCTGGCGCAGGGTCAGCAGGGTAAGGTCCGCTTGAGCCCCTCTCCCTCCGGGAGAGGGGTTGGGGTGAGGGTTCGGAGTACTGCGGGATACGTTGGCCGACGAACCCTCTCCCCCGGCCACTGAGGGGAGCAAGGCGTCGGGGGCGTACAGGTCCAGGGGTTTGGGCAGCAGTTCGTCACCCAGGTCGCGCAACGATTCCCAGTAGGACTGCGCGCGGCTGGCGGTCTCCGCCTCGCTCTCGATGCGGCGATTGATGCCGCGGCCCTGCTCGGCGATCTCGGCCAGGTAGCGCACGCGGGCGCCGGGGATCAGCACGGTGGCGCGCGGCTCCTTCAGCGTGGTGTCGATGCGCGGCCGGAAGTCGCAGCGGGGAGAAGAAAAGGGGTCAGACTCCTTTTTCCCCTCACTGACGTCGCCGGCCGCGGGTACCTCGGAGGAAAAAGGAGTCTGACCCCTTTTCTTCCCCTTCTCGCGCAGCAGGCGGCACAGGTTGGCGAACATCCAGCTGATGCCGGGGTCGTTGAACTGGCTGGCGATCGTCGGGTAGACCGGGATGTCCTCGTCCTTGACGTTGAACGCGGTGCGGTTGCGCTTCCACTGCTTGCGCACGTCGCGCAGGGCGTCCTCGGCGCCGCGGCGGTCGTACTTGTTGAGCACTATGAGCTCAGCAAAATCCAACATATCGATCTTCTCGAGCTGGCTGGCTGCGCCGTAGTCGGAGGTCATCACGTACATCGGGAAGTCGACCAGGTCGACGATCTCCGAGTCGGACTGGCCGATGCCGGCGGTCTCCACGATCACCAGGTCGAAGCCCAGCGACTTGAGGTAGCCGATGCAGTCCTTGAGCACCGCGTTGGTGGCCACGTTCTGCCGGCGCGTGGCCATCGAGCGCATGTACACGCGGTGGCTGCGCAGGGAGTTCATGCGGATGCGGTCGCCCAGCAGCGCGCCGCCGCTGCGGCGGCGGGTCGGGTCGACCGAGACCACCGCGATGCGCATGGCCGGGAAGCTGGACAGGAAGCGGTTGAGCAGTTCGTCGGTGACCGAGGACTTGCCGGCGCCGCCGGTGCCGGTGATGCCGATCACCGGGGTGCGGCCGGCGGCCAGCTGCCACTGCTTGCGTAGCTTGCCGAGCTCGGCGTCCGTGTATTCGCCGTCCTCGATCGCGCTGAGCACGCGGCCGATGGCGATCTCGGCAATGGGGTCAGCCGAAATGGGGTCAGGTTCATTTTTCCCCGATGTCATTTCCGGGGACTGATCGACGCCGGAAGAAAAATGAACCTGACCCCATTTCGGCTGGCCCCATTTCGTCTCGCGTGCGGCGGCGGCGCGGGCGACGACGTCCTCGATCATCTCCACCAGGCCCATCTTCATGCCGTCGTTGGGGTGGTAGATGCGCTCGACGCCGTAGGCCTCCAGTTCGCGGATCTCCTCGGGCGTGATCGTGCCGCCGCCGCCGCCGAACACGCGGATGTGCGCGGCGCCGTGCTCCTTCAGCATGTCGACCATGTACTTGAAGTACTCGACGTGGCCACCCTGGTAGCTGGACAGGGCGATGGCGTCGGCATCCTCCTGCAGCGCGGCGCGGACCACGTCCTCGACGCTGCGGTTGTGGCCGAGGTGGATGACCTCCGCGCCCTGCGCCTGGATCAGGCGGCGCATGATGTTGATCGCCGCGTCGTGGCCGTCGAACAGGCTGGCGGCGGTGACGAACCGCAGCGGGGTGGCGTCCGGGCTGGCGTCGGGGATCTGGCTGGCGGGGGTGCTCATGGGCGCGCTGCTTGAATCGGGGATTTGGGCCCGATTCTAGTGCTTTCACGCGAAACCGAAGGGTGCGCTGCAGCGTGACTTCGCCTGCAGGCGGCCGAGGTGGCGGCAGCCCCGGATCCCGCCGTGCCGGCCTTTCCCCTGTAGGAGCCCATTCATGGGCGACCCGACGCCGCCACCCGGCATCACGTTCAACCGCGCCCTTGGCCGGAGGCAACCCTCCGACGATCGCCTGTTGGCATTGGAACCCGGTGGCGTTGCCCGTGCCGACGGCGTCGCGTCGCCGGCTGAACCCGGCTCCTACAAAGAGCGACCAAAGAGCGGCGCCCCGCAGGCAAGCCCGCCCCCGTCGGCCATCGGGCGCCTTGGGGAGATCGCCCCACGAGGGGGCGGACTTGCCTGCGGGGCGGCCTGCGCTCAGCCGAAGCCGAACGGCAGGTTCGGCGAGGACACCACCCGCTCGCCCACCGCCTCGCCGCGCAGGAAACGCAGCGCCACCTCGATCACCCGGGGCTCGCCGGCGATGCGGTGGTGGCCCAGGCCGGTGGTGGTCAGCAGCCGCGCGCCGGGCCACAGGCGCGCGTAGCGCTCGCCTTCCTCCCACGGCACGTCGTCGTCCTCCAGGTCGTGCACGACCAGTGCCGGCGCGCCCAGCCGGGGGGCATGCAGGTGCGCCGAGAAGCTGTCCACCGGCAGGCCGATCTGCCGCTCGAAGCCTTCGAACATCCGCGCCACCAGCGCCGGCGCCAGGCCGATCGCACGGCCGAAACGCCCGCCGGCCGCACGCAGGTCCGCCGCCGGGGCGACCAGCACCACGCGCTCGGCGCGCAGGCCGGCACTCAGGGCCAGCATCGCCGCCGCGCCCCCCATCGAATGGCCGACCAGCGCGGCCGGATCGCCATGCCGGCGCGCGACCGCCGCCAGCGCCGCGGCGAACGCCGGCAGGATCGCGCGGCCGCCCTGGTTGCGGCCATGGCCGGGATGGTCGAAGGCCACCACCGCGTAGCCGGCCTCGCGCAGCGGCGCCACCCACGGCCGGCAGCGCAGGCCGAAGCTCGACCAGCCATGCGAGAACAGCACGTACGGCTGCCTGGCCGGATCGCCCCACACGTACGTGGCCAGCGCCTGGCCCTCGCTGTGCACGTGGCCGAACGCGGCGTCGCCGGCGTCGGCGGCCAGCGCCCGGCTGCGCGAGGACGGCAGCGGCGCGCCGAACAGGTGCGAGGCACGGCGCACGGTGGCTTCCGGCATCAGCCAGCTGCCCACGCCGCAGGCCAGGCGCAGCAGGCGCGGCGCCGCCGGCGACCGAACGATCGTGCTTTTTTGTGGCGAAGCGACAGGGGCGACGGCGGCCATGGCGGGATTCCTTCGTGGGGGATCAGCGGGAGGTTCGGGGGGACGACGCCACGGCGTCGGCCCGGTAGCGGTCGAACAGGTCCGCGACCGCGCGCCGCACCAGGTCCTGCGCGGCCTGCGGCTGGTGCAGCCGGGCGTGGTGCAGGCCCTGCATCAGTGCCTGCAGCTGGAAGGCCACCAGCGCCGGGTCGGTGCCGGCGCGCAGGTGCCCCTGCTCCACCGCCAGCGCGACCGCGCGCTCGAGCGCGGCGCGCCAGGACTCCAGCATCCGCACGACGTGGTCGCGCATCGGGCCGGGACGGCCGTCGTACTCCATCGCAGCGCCGAGGAACACGCAGCCGTCGGGATGCCCGGCGATCCAGCCGATCCATGCCTCGGCGATCGCCTGCAGCCGCGGCAGGCCGCGCGGCCGCTTCAGCGACGGCGCCATCACCTCGGCGATGAACTGCCCGGCGGCCCAGTCCAGGGTCTGCCGGACCAGGTCCTCGCGCGAACCGAAGTGGGCGAACACCCCGCTCTTGGACATGCCGGCCGCGCTGGCCAGCTCGCCGATGGTCACCCCTTCCAGGCCGACCCGGGCGGCCATGCCGCAGGCCCGCTCCAGCAACATGCCGCGGGTGCTGGCGCCCTTGGCGGTCGGGGTGGCGATGGCGGCGGACGGTGTCATGGCGCCCGTAATAGCACGACCGTTCGTTTTATTCAACCCCGGTTGCGACGAGTGTCACGAGGCTGGGGTTAGAATCCGCATCGCGACGCACGCCCCCTCCCCCTGGCCCCGTCGCTTTTTTGTTTTCCGGACCGGGTGTTGCCGGGCATGACGGCCATCCACAGCCACACGGCCACTGTCGCGAACCGCCCGCCGACGCACGCGACACGACGCGGAGCCAACCGATGCTTTTCGAGACCCTCGCCACCTCCGGCCACGAACAGGTCGTCTTCTGCAACAACCCCGACGCCGGCCTGAAGGCGATCATCGCCGTGCACAACACCGTGCTCGGCCCGGCGGTCGGCGGCGTGCGCATGCGCCACTACGCCAACGAGGCCGACGCGGTACGGGACGTCCTGCGCCTGGGCCGGACCATGACCTACAAGAACGCGCTGGCCGGCCTGAACATCGGCGGTGGCAAGGCGGTGATCCTGGGCGACCCGAAGGTCGACAAGACCGAGGCGCTGTTCCGCGCCTTCGGCCGCGCGGTCGACGCGCTGGGCGGGCGTTACATCACCGCCGAGGACGTGGGCACCGACGTCAACGACATGGAACTGATCTACCTGGAGACCGAGTTCGTCACCGGCGTGCACCAGGTCCACGGCGGCTCCGGCGACCCGGCCCCGTTCACCGCCTACGGCACCCTGCAGGGGCTGATGGCCTCGCTGCAGCGCAAGTTCGGCCACGAGGAAGTCGGCAAGGTCAGCATCGCGGTGCAGGGCCTGGGCCACATCGGCATGGAACTGGTGAAGCTGCTCAAGGAACGCGGCGCCAAGCTGTTCGTCGCCGACCTGGACCCGAAGCTGGTCGAGCGCGCGGTGAGCGAATACGGCGCCGAGGCGGTGTCGTGCAGCGACATCTACGACGTGCCGGCCGACGTGTTCGCGCCCTGCGCGATGGAAGGGGTGATCGACGCGCAGACGCTGGAGCGGCTGAAGGCCAAGATCGTCTGCGGCTCGGCCAACAACCAGCTGGCCAGCCATGCGGTCGGCGACGAGCTGTACCGGCGCGGCATCCTCTACGCCCCGGATTACGCGGTCAACGCCGGCGGGGTGATGAACGTGTCGCTGGAGATCGACGGCTACAACCGCGAGCGGGCGATGCGCCTGATCCGCAGCATCTACCACAACGTCTCGAAGATCTTCGACCTGTCCGAGCGCGAGAACATCAGCCCGCAGTATGCGGCCGACCGCATCGCCGAAGCCCGGCTGACCTCGATCGGCAAGCTCAAGCTGCCGATGGGCCGCACCCGGCCGCGGATGGGGCACCTGCGCGGGGAGCACTGAGCGCGTCGCCACGGCGCGACGGGTGGCCCATCGGGATATCAGTCCCCTGTCTTCGCCCTCATCCCCTCCCTTACCCGTCATCCCCGCGAAGGCGGGGACGACGGCAGGAGGATGACGGCACGGGAATGGCAGCGTGCGGAAGCACGCATATGCACCGCCCGCGGCCACGCACACGCCCTCCATTGCTGCGCCCGCACGTGTCCCCGGCCCCGCGTCGCTCTACACTAGGTACAAGTGAAACCATCAGGGGGCCGGATGCGCACGTTCCAGTTGGGTGAGGAGATCGACGCCCTGCGCGACGCGGTGCGCCGGTTCGCAGAGGCCGAGATCGCCCCGCGCGCGGCGGCCATCGACGAGGACAACGCGTTCCCGCAGGACCTGTGGCCCAAGCTGGGCGAACTGGGCCTGCTGGGCATGACCGTGCCCGGCGAGTACGGTGGCAGCGATCTGGGCTACCTGGCCCACCTGGTGGCGATGGAGGAGATCTCGCGTGCATCAGGCTCGGTCGGCCTGAGCTACGGCGCGCATTCCAACCTGTGCGTGTCCAACCTCCACCTCAACGGCAACGAGGCCCAGCGCGCCAGGTACCTGCCGAATCTGTGCAGCGGCGAATGGAAGGGCGCGCTGGCGATGAGCGAGCCCGGCGCCGGTTCGGACGTGGTCGGCTCGATGCGCTGCACCGCCGAGCTGCGCGGCGACGTCTGGGTCGCCAACGGCAACAAGATGTGGATCACCAACGGTCCCGAAGCCGACGTGCTGATCGTCTACATGCGCACCGCCGGCAAGGACGCGGGCAGCCGCTGCATGACCGCGTTCCTGGTCGAGCGCGGCATGAAGGGCTTCTCCACCGCGCAAAAGCTGGACAAGCTGGGCATGCGCGGCTCCAACACCTGCGAACTGGTGTTCGAGGACTGCGAGATCCCGCAGGAGAACGTGCTGGGCCAGGTCAACCAGGGCGTGCGCGTGCTGATGAGCGGCCTGAACACCGAACGCCTGGTACTGACCGGCGGCCCGATCGGGCTGATGCAGGCGGCGCTGGACATCACCCTGCCCTACGTGCGCGAGCGCAGGCAGTTCGACGCGGCGATCGGCACCTTCGGCCTGATGCAGGGCAAGCTGGCCGACATGTACACCGCGCTGCAGTCCAGCCGCGCCTTCGCCTACCAGGTCGCGCGCGACTACGACGCCGGCCACGCCTCGCGCGCGGCCGCCGCCGGCTGCCTGCTGCACGCCTCCGAGGCCGCAGTGCAGGTGGCGCTGGAGGCGATCCAGGCGCTGGGCGGCAACGGCTACATCAACGAGTTCGCCACCGGCCGCATCCTGCGCGACGCCAAGCTCTATGCCATTGGTGCCGGTACCAACGAGATCCGGCGGATGCTGATCGGCCGCGAGCTGTTCGAGGGCCACGGCTGACGGTCGTCGGGCGACATCATCTCACCGTCGTCCTGGCGAACGCCGGGACCCAGCGTCTTTGCTACGTCGTGTCGTGTGCAGGATGCAACCCTGAGGGAATAAAGCTGCAAGGCACTCGGTCCCGGCGTTCGCTGGGACGACGGGGCTTAGGGTGCTCCGCTGGCAGGCATCACGCCCTAGCCGCAGTCGCCGCGTCCTGCCGCGCAGGCGCGGCACCAGACGCACGATGCCTGCTTCAGAACCCGAACGCGTAGCGCAGCGACACCATCCGCGCGTCGCCGCGCGGACCGAAGCGCTGGTCGTAGCCGAACGCCAGTGTCGAACGCGGCGATAGCCAGGCCCGCGCCGACACGCCGAACATTCCGCCCGACCGCGCCGGATCGGTGCCCGCCAGCGGCGACCAGGCATCCACGCCGACGAAACTGGCCGCCAACTCCAACCCGTCGCTGGCCAGGGTCTTCTGCCACTCGGCGTAGCCGTCCAGGCTGAAGCGATCCCAATCGCGCCCGGCGCGCAGGCCGGCGATGGCCTGGGTGCGGGTCGCCACGCTGTCCCCGGTACGCAGGCCGAACCCGCCCGCGCCCGTCTCGCTGAAGCCGTCGCTGGCCACGCGGGCATGCTCGGCGCCCAGGTACGGCACCAGCGTCGCCGCCGCGGCGGCGAAGCGGTAGCCCGCCTCCAGCCCGGCCACGGCGAAGCTGCCGTCGTAGTCGCTGTGCACGCCGTAGCGGCCGGCGCCCAGCAGCAGCTCGCGATCGATCTGGCGCTGCCACTGGCCGGTGCCGAACTGGCCGAGCAGGTAGCCCTGGTTCCACTGCCGGCCCAGGTAGGCCTGCGCCTGCGCCTGGCGCTCGCGGCTGCGGTCGGCCAGGCCGTCGATGCGGCTGTCGCTGCGGCTCTCGCCGAACGCCACGCCCGCCACCATCGTCCCGTCCATCGCCACGTCGTGGCCGGCCATCCAGCCGCCGACCTGGACGCCGGCGCCCTCGCCCAGCGCGGCCGTCCCGCCCAGCGCCTGGATCCAGCCACCGGTGCGGTCACTGCCGCTCGCCAGCTCGTCGAAGCGCGAGGACAACGCCCGCCGGCTCAGATCCAGCGTATCGAAGGTGGCCGCCGCCGCGGCCGCATGCACCTCGCCCGACAGGCTGCGCAGCGAGGCCGCCGCCGCGTCGGCGCCGGCCGTGCGCTGGAAGTCGCCGGCGATGCGGATGAAGCCGTCGGAGATGCTCCCGTCCCCATCGCGCTGCTGCTGGTCGATCCCCTCGAAGGCCGCCTCCACGCGCTGGGCCGCGCCCACCGCCGCGGGTGTGATGTCGGCCAGGCTCATCGCCGCGGCAGTGACGTCCAGGCGCCGCACATCGAGCCAGGCGTCGGTGCCGCTGTACAGCAGCGAAGCGTCGAGGAAGATGCTCGAGGCGCTGGTCAGGCGGTTGAAGCGGCCGGCCAGGCCGCCGCTCGCGCTAAGCACGTTCTCGCGCACCTGGACGACGTAGCCGCCACGAACGCCGGCCACGTGCACGTCGCCGCCATCGAGCGTGGCCATGCCGTCGACCTGCAGGTGGCCGTAACCGAGCACCAGCGACAGCTGGCTCCCGGCCCGCTGCACGTAGTTGCCGTCCACATGGATACCGTCGCCGCCGGGCGTGGCCGCACCGATGTGCACGACGCCGGCATTGACCAGGTTGCCGCCAAGCGAGGCGGCGCCTTCCAGCCGCCCCGCGGCTTCGACATGGACGTTCGAACGGTGCACGTCGCCCAGGATCCTGAGCGTGCCACCCTGGATGCGGGTGTCGCCGCTGTACTCCAGGTTCGCACTGGCGCCGCCGATGCTCAGCGTGCCACTGCCCTGCTTGACCAGTCCGCCGCTGCCGGTGATCGCATTGGTCCAGGCCGACTCGCCGCTGAAGGCAACCGTGACGTTGCCCCAGTCGAACTTGGCCGGCCCGCCCAGCGCCGCCGCGACGTTGAGCAGGCCGTAGCCGAACACCGCGTCGGGGCCGGGGGCACCGATGTCGGTGGCCGTGCCCAGCAGCGTCTGCCGGACCAGGTCGTTGTTGAAGTACGGGAACTTCTGCCACACCAGCGCCGCCGCGCCGGACACCTGCGGCGCCGCGTACGAAGTGCCGCTGCCGAACCAGTAGCTGGGATTGCCTGCGGTGTCGTTGTGCCCGGTGTACACCACCGTGCCCGGGGCGACCAGGCAGTAGTCCCTGGCCAGGCCGCAGGCGTTGGAGTAGTACATCAGCCGGCTCGGATCGGAGGTGTCCAACGCCGCCACGGCCAGCCAGCCGCGCTCCAGATCGGCTGCCGGCCGGGTCCCGCCGGGTCCTGCCTGGCTCGGCAGCGAGGACATGTCGGTGGGGTTGGAGCGGCTTTCGTTGCCGGTGGCGAACACCACCAGGCCATCGTGGTCGCGGATGAAGAAGCGGTACTCCTCGGCGATCGGCGCGGTGGCCGTGTCGCGGGTCCAGTACAGGCCGCCCCAGGAGTTGTTCATGATCCGCATGCCGCGGTTGACCAGGTCCTGGTGGATCGGCCTCAGGCCCAGGGCGCCGGTCACTTCGTTGCCCTGGCCCGAACCGTCGTCCTTGGGCCGCTCGTCGTTGATGATCCGCGCCGACAGGATGCTGGCCCCGGGCGCGATGCCGCCGGGCCAACTCCCGAACGCCCGCCCGGCGGCGATCTGCGCCACCGTGGTGCCGTGGCCGACCTTGTCGTCCACGGTCATGTCGTTGGTGTTGCGGTTGACGTAGACCAGGTTGGCCTCCACCCGCCCGGCCAGGGTCGGGTGGTTGCGGTTGACGCCGGTGTCGATCACGCCGATCCGGTAACCGGCGCCGGTGTAGCCCTGGCGCTCGGCCTCGGTGGCGTGGGTCAGGACCAGGTGCGCATTGGCTGGCGGCTGGACCAGTGGCGGCGGCGGCGGGGATGGTGGCGGCGGCGGCGGCGGGGACACCGGTGGCGATGTCGGCGTCCCGGACTTCAGGTTGCTACCGCCGCCGCCGCCGCAGGCTGCCAACCCGGTCGCCAGCGCAGTGGCGACCGCGACCGCCAGCAGGGAACGCGCCACGCCGCCACGTGCCGCCTCGTTGCTAAAAATGTGCATTGCGTCACCTGAATTTGGTCGCTGGACGGCTTCCGCCGTGCCTGCCTCCGACATGCCCGATCTATACCGCAATCGGCGGAAACTGTCGCCTGTCCGGCGGGACGGTGGCGGCTGCCGGCGGCTGCCGCGATAATCGGGGTTCATCCGCAGAGGCATTCCCCCATGTCCGACATCGTCATCGCCGCCGCCAAGCGCACCGCCATCGGCTCGTTCCTCGGCCAGTTCACCGGCGTGCCCACGCCGACCCTCGGCGCGGCCGCGATCGCCGCCGCCCTGGAGCAGTCCGGCATCCCCGCCGACGACGTGTCCGAGGTGATCATGGGCTGCGTGCTGCCGGCCAACCTCGGCCAGGCGCCCGCCCGCCAGGCCGCGCTGGCCGCCGGCCTGCCGAGCTCGGCTGGCGCCACCACCATCAACAAGGTCTGCGGCTCGGGCATGAAGGCGATCATGCTCGGCCACGACCTGATCAAGGCCGGCTCGGCCACCATCGTCGTCGCCGGTGGCATGGAGTCGATGAGCAACGCGCCGCACCTGATCCCCAACTCGCGCACCGGCAACCGCTACGGCGCCTTCCAGGCGGTCGACCACATGGCGTGGGACGGCCTGACCAACCCGTACGACGGCCAGGCCATGGGCGTGTTCGCCGAGAAGACCGTCGAGAAGTACGGCTTCACCCGCGAGGAGCAGGACGCTTTCGCCATCGAGTCGGTCACCCGCTCGCAGGCCGCGCAGTCCTCCGGCGCGTTCGACGGCGAGATCGTCCCGGTCAAGGTCGCCACCCGCAAGGGCGAGGTCGAGGTCGCCAGCGACGAGCAGCCCGGCAAGTCGGACGTGGCCAAGATCCCGACCCTGAGGCCGGCGTTCAAGAAGGACGGCAGCGTCACCGCCGCCAGTTCCTCGTCCATCTCCGACGGCGCGGCGGCCACCGTGCTGCTGTCGGCCGAGGAAGCCGCGCGCCGCGGCGTGCAGCCGCTGGCGCGCATCGTCGGCCACAGCACCTTCTCGCACCAGCCGGAATGGTTCACCACCGCCCCGGTCGGCGCGATCTCCACCCTGCTCGACAAGGTCGGCTGGAAGGTGGAGGACGTGGACCTGTTCGAGATCAACGAAGCCTTCGCCGTGGTGGCCATGGCGCCGATCAAGGAACTGGGCATCCCGCACGCCAAGGTCAACATCAACGGCGGCGCCTGCGCCCTGGGCCATCCGATCGGCGCCTCCGGCGCCCGCCTGGTGGTGACCCTGATCAATGCCCTGCGCAAGCAGGGGCTGAAGCGGGGCGTCGCCGCGCTGTGCATCGGCGGCGGAGAAGCCACCGCGGTGGCGGTGGAAACGCTGTAACCGTTTTTCACTAACCTTTTACAAAAGTGACCAGCCGGCGCTTGACAGCCGTTGTCGGCTTGTCATCATGTTGCCGGCGCGCAACCGCGCGTTGCCCAATCTTAACGACGAGGAACATCCAATCATGAGCATCAACAAGCTGCTGATCGCCCTGGCTCTGGGTCTGGCCCTGGCCGCGTGCTCGAAGCAGGAAGCGGCTCAGGACGCTGCCGCTGCGGCCGACGCCGCCGCTGCCGAGGCCCAGGCTGCCGCCGATTCGGCCGCTGCCGCCGGTGCCGAGACCGCCGACGCCGCCCAGGGCGCTGCTGACGCTGCCGCTGCCGCCGCCGACACCGCTGCCGACGCCGCCGCCGCCGCTGGCGCCGCCGCGACCGACGCCGCCGCCGAGGCCGCTGCCGACACCGCCGAGGCTGCTGCCGACGTCGCCGAGCAGGCGAAGGACGCCGCCGAAGAAGCCAAGAACTGATATTCCAGTTCCAGCTGCACGGATGAGGGCCGCCGGGAAACCGGCGGCCTTTTTCTTTGCTCCGGGCTAAACGGCGGGGAGCAACGGTTCACGGGACACTGAAGCCGTCCCCGGCATGCTCGCGGCGACCCGACACGTCGCCCTTCCAACCGGAGCATCGCCATGAACCGACTCCTGCCGCTGGCCACCCTGGCCCTGCTCGTGCCCCTGGCCGCATGCAACCAGCCCGCGCGCGACGAAGCCAATCGCGCCGCCGACCATGCCGCCGCCGCGGCCGACCACGCCGCCGCGGCGACCGAAAGCGCCGCCGCCAGCGCGGTCGATGCCGCCCGCGAAGCCGGCGCCACCGCCGAGGTCCGCGCGCAACAGGCCGCCGCCGAAACCGAACGCGCGCTCGACGAAGCGGCGGTCGCCACCCGCCAGGCTGCCGACCGCGCCGCCGAGGCCACCCGCGATGCGACCGCACGCGCGGCAGATGCCAGCGCCGACGCCGCGGAGAAGGCAGCGGCCAAGGCGCGCGAGGCGGCCGAGGCGGCCGAACGCAAGGCCGAGCAACGCTGACGCCGCGATCCGGGCCCGCCGTCCGCGCGGACCCGGCATGCGCCTTGCGCCGCGCCTTGCTGCGCCGCCAGAAGGCCGACTGCGGGCACTGCCGTATCCTTGCCGCATCCGCACGCCAGGATGCCCATGCCCGCCCTCCGCAGCCAGATCGATCCGCGATCGCCCGAATTCGCCGCCCACGCCGAGCACCACCGTGGGCTCGTCGCCGAACTCCACCGCCGCCTGCAGCGCGCCGCCGAGGGCGGCGGCGAGAAGGCCCGTCGCCGCCACACCGAGCGCGGCAAGCTGCTGGCGCGCGAACGCATCGACGCCCTGCTCGACCCCGGCTCGCCGTTCCTGGAGATCGCCGCGCTCGCCGCCGAGGACATGTACGACGGCGCCGCGCCGGCCGCCGGCATGGTCTGCGGCATCGGCCGGGTGATGGGCCAGGAAGTGGTGGTCGTGGCCAACGACGCCACGGTCAAGGGCGGCACCTACTTCCCGATCACGGTCAAGAAGCATCTGCGCGCGCAGGAGATCGCCCGCGAGAACCGCCTGCCCTGCGTCTACCTGGTCGATTCCGGCGGTGCATTCCTGCCGCTGCAGGACGAGGTGTTCCCGGACCGGGAGCACTTTGGCCGGATCTTCTACAACCAGGCCCGGCTGAGCGCGGAGAACATCCCGCAGGTGGCGGTGGTGATGGGCAGCTGCACCGCCGGCGGCGCCTACGTGCCGGCGATGTGCGACGAGTCGGTGATCGTGCGCGAACAGGGCACGATCTTTCTCGGCGGCCCGCCGCTGGTGAAGGCGGCCACCGGCGAGGTGGTCGACGCCGAGGCGCTCGGCGGCGCCGACGTGCACACCGCCGTGTCCGGCGTGGCCGACCACTACGCCGAGGACGACGCCCACGCGCTGCAGATCGCGCGCGGCATCGTCGGTCATCTCAACCGCAAGAAGACCGTGGCGGTGGCTACGCGCGAGCCGCGCGAACCGCTGCATCCGGCCGAGGAGCTGTACGGCATCGTCCCGCCCGACACCCGGCGTCCGTTCGACGTGCGCGAGGTGATCGCGCGGCTGGTCGACGGCAGCGAGTTCGACGAGTTCAAGGCGCGCTATGCCAAGACCCTGGTCACCGGCTTCGCCCACCTGCACGGCTACCCGGTCGGGATCGTCGCCAACAACGGCATCCTGTTCGCCGAGAGCGCGCTCAAGGGCGCGCACTTCATCGAGCTGTGCAACCAGCGCGGGATCCCACTGGTGTTCCTGCAGAACATCACCGGCTTCATGGTCGGCCGCAAGTACGAGAACGCCGGCATCGCCAAGGATGGCGCGAAGATGGTCACCGCGGTGGCCTGCTCGTCGGTGCCCAAGTTCACCGTGGTCATCGGCGGCAGCTTCGGCGCCGGCAACTACGCCATGTGCGGCCGCGCCTACGGGGCGCGGTTCCTGTGGATGTGGCCGAACGCGCGGATCAGCGTGATGGGCGGCGAACAGGCCGCCAGCGTGCTGGCCACGGTGCGCCGCGACGCGATCGAGGCCGGCGGCGGCAGCTGGAGCGCGGAGGAGGAAGAGGCGTTCAAGGCGCCGGTACGCGACCAGTACGAACACCAGGGCAGTCCCTGGTACGCCACCGCGCGGCTGTGGGACGACGGGATCATCGATCCGGCCGATACCCGCCGCGTGCTCGGACTGGCGCTGTCGGCCTCGCTCAACGCGCCGATCGAGCCGGCGCGCTTCGGCGTGTTCCGGATGTAGCGGCGCGCCGCCACGGCATCGGCCTGGCCTGGCCTGGCCTGGCCTGGAGGGGAACCATGGACCTGCAACTGCAAGGCAAGCGCTGCGTCGTACTCGGCGGCAGCCGCGGCATCGGCCGGGCCATCGCCCTGGGACTGGCCACGGAGGGCGCCGACGTGGCGTTGTGCGCGCGGGGCGCGGACGTACGCGGGCGCAATGCGCTGCGCGAAGTCGAGGAATCGCTGCGTGTCCACGGCCGGCGCGTGCATGTGCGTCCGTGCGACCTCGGCGACGCGGCGGCGCTGGGCAACTTCCTCGATGGTGTCCGCCAGGCCTTCGGCGGCGTCGACGTGCTGGTCCACAACGCCTCGGCGCTGGCACTGGGGCCCTCGGTGGCCGACTTCGAGGCCAGTCTGCAGCTGGACGTGCTGGCCGCCGCCCGCGCCTGCGGCCAGGTGATCCCGTGGATGAAGGCGGCCGGCGGCGGCAGCATCGTGCTGGTCGCCTCGATCTCCGGACTGGAAGCCAGCCCCGGACCGGACTTCGGCTACGCCTCGGCCAAGGCCGCGCTGATCGCCTACGCCAAGAAGCTGTCGATCTTCCACGGCCCGGACCGGATCCGCGCCAACGCCATCGCCCCGGGCTCGATCGAGTTCGAGGGCGGCCTGTGGGACCAGGTGCGCCGGAAGGATCCGCCGTTCTACGAAGCGGTGCGCGCCGGCATTCCCTGGGGCCGGATGGGCACGCTGCAGGAAGTGGCCGACGTGGCCGTGTTCCTGGCCTCGCCGCGGGCGCTGTGGGTCACCGGCGCCTGCGTGCCGATCGACGGCGGCCAGCACAAGGGCATGCGCTGACGCGGCGCAGCCGCACTCCGTGCGTCGGCGATGTCGATCCGGGCCGCGCTGCCTCGTCGCCTGGATGTGAGTCCCCTTCCCGCCAGGAGAATTCCATGCCCACCGGCACCGTCCGCCTGCACCGCGTCCTGCGCTGTCCGCCCGAGCGCGTCTACCGCGCCTTCCTCGAAGCCGAAGCGATGGCCAAGTGGCTGCCACCGTATGGTTTCACCGCCAGCGTCGAGCAGATGGATGCGCGCGTCGGTGGCCATTTCCGGATGGCGTTCACCAATTTCGGCAACGGCCAACGCCATTCCTTCGGCGGCGAATACCTGGAACTGGTCCCGCACTCGCGGATCCGCTACGTCGACCGCTTCGACGATCCGGGCCTGCCGGGCGAGATGCAGGTCAGCGTGCAACTGACACCGGTGCTGTGCGGCACCGAACTGCAGATCGTGCAGGAAGGCATTCCCGAGGCGATCCCGGAAGCGATGTGCTACCTCGGCTGGCAGGAATCGTTGCAGCAACTGGCTGTCCTGGTGGAGCCGGACATCCCCGCCGAATGAGGCTGCCCATCCGCGTGCCGGTGCGTACGGAAGCACGGGTCTGCTAACGTCCTGCGCTTCCCACGCATTCCCCGCAGGATCCGCATGCCCGCCCGCCGCTTCCGCACCGCCCGCCTCCTCGCCTGTCTTGTGCTGCTCGCCGGCGCGGCTGCCTGCACGCCTGCACCGGGCGACAGACCGGCATCGGCCGATCCGCAAACGGCGGATGTGGCGAAAGGCGCGGTGGCCAGCGGCCGTTACCCGGACCTGTTCGCCGAAGCCGGCTATCCCCGCGCCGAGGTGGAAGCCAAGATCGAGGCGGCGTTCCGGCAACTGTTCCATGGCGATGCGTCCGAACAGACCGTCTACTACGAATCCGGCGCCAACGAGTACGGGCCGATGGCCTACATCCACGACGTCAACAGCGACGACGTGCGCTCGGAAGGCATGTCGTACGGGATGATGATCGCCGTGCAGCTGGACCGGAAGCGCGAGTTCGACGCGATCTGGAACTGGGCCCTGACCCACATGTACCGCGACGACCGCACGCATCCTGCGCACGGCTACTTCGCCTGGTCGGTGCGCACCGACGGCGTGCCGATCGACGAGATGCCCGCGCCCGACGGCGAGGAGTACTTCATCACCGCGCTGTACTTCGCCGCCGAGCGCTGGGGCGACGGCGAAGGCCGCTACGACTACCGCGCGCAGGCCGAGCGCCTGCTGACCGACGTGCTGCACCGGGAGCGGATCACCGGCCCGACCAACCGCGGCGAGATGACCGCGGTCAACCTGTTCGACCACGACGCGAAGATGGTGCGCTTCACCCCCGACGTGGTGAATGCCGCGCACACCGACGCTTCCTATCACCTGCCCGCGTTCTACGAGATCTGGGCGCGGATCGGACCCGAGGCCGACCGCGGGTTCTGGCGCGAGGCCGCGCAGGTCAGCCGCGACTACTTCGCCAAGGCCGCGCATCCGGATACCGCGCTCACCCCGGACTACGGCAACTTCGACGGCACCCCGTGGGCCGCGCCGTGGCGGCCGGACGCGGTGGACTTCCGCTACGACGCCTGGCGCAGCGCCATGAATTGGTCGGTGGACTGGTCGTGGTGGGCGGCCGACCCGCGCCAGGTCGAGATGAGCAACCGCCTGCAGGCGTTCTTCGCCGCGCAGGGCATGGACGACTACCAGAGCCTGTACACACTGGACGGCAAGCCGCTCGGCGGCGGCCACACCACCGGCCTGGTGGCGACCAACGCGGTCGCCAGCCTGGCCGCCGACCACCCGCGCCGGCTGGACTTCGTGCGCGCGCTATGGGAGCAGCCGGTGCCCAGCGGCACCAGTCGCTACTACGACGGCATGCTCTACCTGATGGCCCTGCTCCATTGCAGTGGCGACTTCCGTGCCTGGTTGCCGGAAGCAGAAGATGGAAGCGGCGAGACCCAGTAGGCCCGCTCGCTGGGTGCCGGCCGCCACCCACCCCCGTCGTTCCGGTGAAACGCTTCACAACAGCCGAACGGCTGGTCTAGCCGGGCCCAGCGAGGCCTGGCCCGAACTGGCGGCAGGGTGCGCGACGTGGGTCGGTCCGGTAGACTGAATGAGATTACTTCTCATTTGACTCCCATGATCCTCCGACGTCTCCTGGCGCCGCTGCTGGCCTGCGCCACCCTGACCCTGGTTTCCCTCCCCGTCTTCGCGTCCGAACAGTCCGTGGCCACCACCTGGCGGCTGCTGGACTACATCGCCGTGGACTACCGCGAGGCCGTCGAGGACGGTGCAATCGTCAACCAGCTCGAATACGACGAAATGCTGGAGTTCTCGGCGACTGCCGCCGCCGCCATCGAGGCGCTGCCGGCCACCGAGGGCTCGTCTGAACTCACGGCACAGGCCAGCCGGCTGCAGGATTCGATCGGCGACAAGGCCGCCCCGGACGCCATCGCCCTCCAGGCCCGTGCCTTGGCGGCGTTGCTGGTCCAGCACTATCCGATCCCGCTGCTGCCCACCGCGCCGCCCCACTTCGGACGCGGCAGGGAGCTCTACGCGCAGCTTTGCGCCAGCTGCCATGGCCCCGCCGGGGCCGGCGACGGTCCGGCCAGCGCGGGCCTGGATCCGCCGCCCATCGATTTCACCGACGAGGCGCGCGCGCGGGAACGCAGCGTATTCGCCCTGTACCAGGTGATCGACCAGGGCCTGGAAGGCACCTCGATGATCAGTTACGCCGGCCTACCTGTGGAAGACCGCTGGGCGCTGGCCACCTATGTCGGGGCCCTGGCGTTTCCCGAGGACCGCGCCGACCGGGGGCGCCGGCTGCTGGAAGGCGGCACGCTGGGAGCGTTCGATCTCGATCGCTACGTGAGCGAGACGCCGGCGGCGCTGGCCCAGAAGATCGGCGAGGAAAACGCCGAGGCCATCGTGGCCTACCTGCGCCGCAACCCCACGGCCGCGCAGGCCGAGGAGCCGGGATCCTCCCTGGCCACGGCCCGTGGACTGCTCAGGCAATCCATGGACGCCTACCGGGGAGGCGACGCCAAGGCGGCCAAGGATCTGGCGCTGTCGGCCTACCTGGACGGCTTCGAGCCGGTCGAACCGCTGCTGTCCGCGCGCGACAAACCGTTGATGGTGAAGATCGAGGCCGCCATGGCCCGCGTCCGCACGGGCATCGCGGCCAGCGTCGGCGCGGACGAGCTCCAGGTCCAGGTCGACGCACTGGACGGGCTGTTCACCGAGGCCGAGCAGGTGCTGTCGCAGCAGCAGACATCGGCGCTGGCCAGCTTCGCGGCTGCTTTCACCATCCTGCTGCGCGAGGGCCTGGAAGCGCTGCTCATCGTGGTGGCGATCATCGCGCTGCTGCGCAAGGCCGGGCGCACCGAAATGCTGCCCTGGGTCCACGTGGGCTGGACAACTGCGCTGATGGCCGGGCTGGTGACCTGGATACTGGCTACCTGGGCCGTCACTATCAGCGGCGCGAGCCGGGAATTGACGGAAGGGTTCGGCTCGCTGCTGGCTGCCGTGGTCCTGGTGTGGGTCGGCATCTGGATGCATGGCAAGAGCCATGCCGATGCCTGGCAGCACTACGTGCGCGAGAAGCTGTCCCATGCACTGAGCAGGAAGTCGGGAGTATTCCTGCTCGGGTTGGTCTTCATCGTGGTCTACCGCGAGGTATTCGAAACCATCCTCTTCTTCGCTGCCATCTGGAACCAGGGCAGCAAGGGCAGCGTCATCGCGGGCGGAGTCACGGCGGCCCTGGTGCTGGTCGTCGTCGGCTGGGCGATGATGCGGTACAGCCGCCGACTGCCGATCGGCCAGTTCTTCCGCTTCAGCTCCATCCTGCTGTCGGTGCTGGCCGTGGTCCTGATCGGCAAGGCGGTCTCGGCCCTGCAGGAAGCCGGGTACCTGCCCGTCACCTGGCTCGAGCATGGCCTGAGGGTGGAGCTGTTCGGCATCTATCCCACGCTGGAAGGTGTCGCAGCCCAGCTTGGCGTGGCCGCCATCCTCGCCGCCGGCTTCGTGCTATCCAACCGCTCGGCAGGCAAAGCCCACGCATGAGTCTGGATGCCGTTCGCGATCGTCCGGAGCATCGCCAGATCGCTGCCCCTGGCGCTGCCGATGCGGGCGCCCTGCCCATGGATCCTGCCGTCGCTTTCACCCGGATGTTGGTTGAGTTCGTCGCGATGCTCGTCCACATCCCCGCGCCAGCAAGGATCGCCCGCCGATAGCGCGATCCGCGGGCGGCCGACACCTCCTCCGGTCCGCCGGCGGCGGGCGACCGGATCGTGCGGTGGGCTGCCCTCCACGGGCCCGACCACGGTGGGCGCTCCTGTGGGCCGGTCGGACGACGCCGCTGCATCCGGCCGCCGGGAACCGTTCCCGGATCCATCGCCGGTCCGCCGCCGCGGCGTGCACCCGCCACGACGCCGCGCTGCGTCATGGCCGCGCCAGCGCCGGCGGCTATCATCCGGGACTGCAACCTTCCGGGAACGACGATGGCGGAACCGCTGCTGATCGAACGCGCAGGCCCCGTGCTGCGCCTGCGCCTGAACCGCCCGCAGCTGCACAACGCCTTCGACCCGGCCCTGATCGCGGCGCTGACCGCGGCGCTGCAGGCCGCCGGCGCGGACCCGGCGGTGCGGGTGGTGGTGCTGGAGGGCGAAGGCGCCTCGTTCTCGGCCGGCGCCGACCTGCAGTGGATGCGCGGCATGGCCGCCGCCGGCGAGGACGAGAACCGCGCCGACGCCCTGGCCCTGGCCCGGTTGATGCGCACCCTGGACGAGCTGCCGCGGCCGACCATCGCCCGCGTGCACGGCCCGGCCTTCGGCGGCGGCGTCGGCCTGGTCGCCTGCTGCGACATCGCCATCGGCACCCCGGCCGCGCGCTTCGGCCTGACCGAGAGCCGGCTGGGCCTGCTGCCGGCGGTGATCTCGCCGTATGTCGTCGCCGCGATCGGCACGCGCCAGGCGCGGCGCTGGTTCGCCACGGCCGAGTCGTTCGACGCCGACACCGCGCTGTCGATCGGCCTGCTGCACCAGGTCGTGGCCGCCGACGCGCTGGACGCGGCGGTCGAGGCCCAGGTCGGCCTGCTGTGCCGCGCCGCGCCGCTGGCGGCGGCCACGGCCAAGGCGCTGGTGCGCCAGGCCGCGCACGTGGCCGACGCGGTCGCCTGCGACCGCGCCAACGCCGACCTGATCGCCCGCCTGCGGGTGTCGCCGGAAGGCCAGGAAGGCATCGGCGCGTTCCTGGAGAAACGCGCGCCCGCCTGGGCGCCGAAGGAGTGAGGCCATGCTCGACCATCTCGGGTTCACCGTTTCCGACTTCGCCCGCAGCCGCGCGTTCTACGCGCAGGCGCTGGCGCCGCTGGGCATCGCCGTGGTGATGGAGGTCGACCCGGCGCAGACCGGCGGCAGCTCCCACGCCGGCTTCGGCGACCACGGCAAGCCGTATTTCTGGATCGGCGACGGCGGCACCGCGCACGGCGGCGTGCATGTCGCCTTCCTCGCCGGCTCGCGGGCCACGGTGGACGCCTTCCACCACGCCGCACTGGCCGCCGGCGGCCGCGACAACGGCGCGCCCGGCCTGCGCCCGCACTACCACCCGAACTACTACGGCGCCTTCATCCTCGACCCCGACGGCAACAACGTCGAGGCCGTATGCCACCAACCGGAATAGGCAGGTCGCAGACTCGCATGCCCCAGACAAGCACGCTTCAGACCGGCACGCCCCATACCGGCACGTTCGACAAGATACTGATCGCCAACCGCGGCGAGATCGCCTGCCGCATCATCCGCACCTGCCGCCGGCTGGGCATCGCCAGCGTGGCGGTGTATTCGGAGGCCGACGCCGGCGCGCTGCACGTGCGCCTGGCCGACGAGGCGCACTGCATCGGCGGCCCGGCGCCGGCCGACAGCTACCTGCGCGGCGACGCGGTGATCCGCGCGGCGCGGGACAGCGGCGCGCAGGCGATCCATCCCGGCTACGGCTTCCTGTCCGAGAACGCGGACTTCGCCGAGGCGGTGGCCGCGGCCGGACTGGCGTTCGTCGGCCCGCGCGCCGAGTCGATGCGGCGCATGGGCAGCAAGGCCGGCGCCAAGCAGCTGATGGCACAGGCCGGCGTGCCGGTGGTGCCCGGCTACAACGGCGAGGACCAGTCGCTGGCCACGCTCTCGCGCGAGGCCGCGCGGACCGGCTTTCCGCTGATGGTCAAGGCCGCGCACGGCGGCGGCGGCAAGGGCATGCGCGTGGTCCACCGGCTGGAGGACTTCGTGCCGGCGCTGGAAAGCTGCCAGCGCGAGGCGAGCAACGCCTTCGGCCGCGACCGGGTGCTGCTGGAGCGCTACGTCGCCTCGCCGCGGCACATCGAAGTGCAGGTGTTCGGCGACGCGCACGGCAACCTCATCCACCTCAACGAGCGCGAATGCTCGGCGCAGCGCCGCTACCAGAAGGTGCTGGAGGAATCGCCCTCGCCGTTCCTGACCCCGGAGTTGCGCGCGGCCATGGGCGAGGCCGCGGTCACCGCCGCGCGCGCGATCGGCTACGTCAACGCCGGCACCGTCGAATTCATCGTCGACGGCGACGGCCACTTCTACTTCATGGAGATCAACACCCGCCTCCAGGTCGAACACCCGGTCACCGAGATGGTCACCGGCCTGGACCTGGTCGAATGGCAGCTGCAGGTGGCCGCCGGGCAGCCGCTGCCGATGGTCCAGGAACAGGTGCCGCAGCACGGCCACGCGATCGAGGTGCGGCTGTACGCCGAGGATCCCGACTCCGGCTTCCTGCCCGCCTCCGGCACCCTGCGCGCGCTGGAACTGCCACCGCCGTCGCCGCAGGTCCGGATCGACGCCGGGGTGGAAGCCGGCGACACGGTGACCGTGTTCTACGACCCGATGATCGCCAAGCTGATCGTCCACGACAGCGACCGGCCGCACGCGCTGGCGCGCCTGCGCGAGGCGCTGGCGCAGTGCCACGTGGCCGGCCCCAAGACCAACCTGGCCTTCCTCGAGGCGCTGGCGCGGCACCCGGCTGTGGTCGAGGGCCGGATCGACACCGGCTACCTGGACCGCCACCTGGACGAATTCCTCCACGCCGATGCGCCGGTGTCCACGCCGCTGCTGGCCGCCGCCTGCACCGCCCTGCTCCTGCGCCGCCAGGCCGGCGAAGCCGCCGCCGATGCGGCCGGCGGCGACCCGCATTCGCCATGGGCGGTGGCCGACGGCTGGCGCCTGCACGGCCGCGCCCCGAGCCGGCTGCGCCTGCAGGCCGGCGGCCGGGTCCACGAGGCCGCCGCGACCGGCCATGGCGGCGACTGGCGGATCGCGGTGGACGGCACCGAGCACGCGGTCGCCGGCGCGCGCCTGGCCGACGGCATCCTCGACCTGCGTATCGACGGTCAGGGATGGCGGCTGGCGGCCTTCCTCGACGGGGACCTGCTCGAACT
This sequence comes from Pseudoxanthomonas suwonensis, assembly GCF_000972865.1. Taxonomy (NCBI): domain Bacteria; kingdom Pseudomonadati; phylum Pseudomonadota; class Gammaproteobacteria; order Lysobacterales; family Lysobacteraceae; genus Pseudoxanthomonas; species Pseudoxanthomonas suwonensis. The sequence continues at coordinate 3,660,366 of NZ_CP011144.1, read as the reverse complement.
GCACGACGGCCAGCGGCGCCTGCCGCTGCGCCTGCTGCCGGCCGAGCGCGCCGAAGGCGGCGACGACGCCGGCGGCGACGGCCGCGTGCTGGCGCCGATGCCGGGCCGGGTGGTGCTGGTCAAGGCCGCCCCCGGGCAGGTCGTGGCCGCCGGCGCCGAGCTGCTGGTGATGGAGGCGATGAAGATGGAACTGACGGTTAGGGCCCCGCGCGACGGCGTGCTCGCCGAACTGCGCGCGGCCGCCGGCGACTTCGTCGAGGCCGACGCCGTGCTCGCGGTCGTGGCCGCGGCCGAACCTGCCGTCGAGCCCGCGGGCGAGTCGGCGGAGCAGGCATGAGCGACTTCGTCCGCATCGTCGAGGTCGGCCCGCGCGACGGGCTGCAGAACGAACCGGCGATGGTCGCCACCGCCGACAAGATCGAACTGGTCGACCGGCTCTCGGCCACCGGCCTGCGCAGCATCGAGGCGACCAGCTTCGTCAGCCCGAAGTGGGTGCCGCAGCTGGCCGACGCGGCAGAGGTGATGGCCGGCATCCAGCGCCGCCCCGGCGTGGCGTACCCGGTGCTGGTGCCGAACGAACAGGGCTACGAACGCGCCCGCGCCGCCGGCGCCGACGAGGTGGCGGTGTTCACCGCCGCGTCCGAGGCGTTCAACCGCAGGAACACCAACGCCTCGATCGACGAATCGATCGAACGCTTCGCGCCGGTGCTGGCGCGGGCCAGGCAGGACGGGGTGCGCGTGCGCGGCTACGTCTCCACCGTGCTCGGCTGCCCCTACCAGGGCGCGGTGCCGCTGGCCGACGTGGTGCGGGTCGCGCGCCGGCTGCACGACCTGGGCTGCTACGAGGTCTCGCTCGGCGACACCATCGGCGTGGGCACGCCGCGCCAGGCGCGCGACATGCTGCTGGCGGTCGCCGCCGAGGTGCCGATGGCGGCGCTGGCGGTGCATTTCCACGATACCTGGGGCCAGGCCGTGGCCAACGTCGCCGCCTGCGTCGAGGCCGGGGTGCGGGTGGCCGACTCGGCGGTGGCCGGCACCGGCGGCTGCCCCTACGCCAAGGGCGCCAGCGGCAATGTTGCCAGCGAGGACCTGGTGTATATGCTGCACGGCATGGGCATCGACACCGGCATCGAGCTGGAGGCGCTGGCGGATACCGGCCGCTGGCTGGCCGCGAAACTCGGCCGGGCCACCGGCAGCAAGGTCGGGCGGGCGCTGGCGGCCGCATGAACGCTGCCGGCCAGGCCGTCTCCGAGTCCGTGCTGCAGGCGGAGCCGGAAGCGGTTTTGGCCGCGCTGGAACGAGCCCTGCAAGAGCACGCCCTGCACGACCGCGCCCTGCCCGCCGCCACGCGCCTGCTCCTGCAGCAGGCCCGCGACGCCCTGCACCAGGCGCTGGCCGAGGGCGAGTCGGCGCGGCTGCGCTACCACGCCCTGTTCGACGCGGTGCCGGACCCGGTCAGCATCCTCAGCGAGACCGGCATCGTCCTGGACCTCAACAAGGCCGGTATCCGCGCCTACCATCGGCCGCGCGAGGACATCGTCGGCCAGCCGATCGAGACGCTCAACCCGGACCTGCCGCCGGACCACCTGATGCCGGTGTGGGAGACGCTCAACCGCGGCGAGACCTACGTCATCGAGGTCACCAACATGCGCGGCGACGGCAGCCGCTTCCCGGTCGAGGTGCACTCGGCCGGATTCGAGCACGCCGGCCGCCGCTGCATCGTCGCCGTGGCCCGCGACCTCAGCGGCCGCTGGCAGGCCGAGTCGCGCTACCGGCTGCTGATGGAGTCGATCGACAAGGGCGTGATCCTGCTCGACCGCAATTTCGTCCTGCTGTCAGCCAACCCCGCCGCGCACCGGATCCTCGGCGCCGGGCTGGAGGCCGACCTGCGCTCGCATGCCGAGGAATGGACCATCGTCGACGAGCACGGCCGGGTGCTACCGGCGGACCAGTGGCCGCCGCAGCGCGCGCTGCGCACCGGCCAGATCGTCCCCAGCACCACCATCGGCCTGCACCACCGGCCCAGCGACCGGATGGTCTGGATCTCGGCGACCACCGTGCCGGTGTTCTCCTCCGGCCGCGCCGAGGCCGACCACGTGTTCGTGCTGTTCAGCGACATCACCGACCTCAAGCGCGACAGCACCCTGTTCGACCGCGCGCAGTCGCTGGCGCACATCGGCGGCTGGGAATGGGACCGCGGCCGCCAGCGCCTGTACCTGACCGGCGAAGCCCTGCGCATCGTCGGCCTGGAGCCGGGCGCGCACGCCATGGACGACCTGCTGGCGCGGCTGCGCAGCGGCGACCGCCACCGCCTGGAGGCCGCACTGGAACGCGAGTTCGGCCAGCGCACCGGCTTCGACCTGGAACTGCAGGGCCAGCGCGGCGACGGCCACGCGTTCTGGATCCGCATGATCGGCGAGGTCGAGCACGGCAACCACGTCTCGCCGCGCATCGCCGGCACCCTGCAGGACATCACCGAGCGCAAGCAGGCCGAGGAAACCCTGCGGATCCAGGCGCGCACCGACCCGCTCACCGGCATCCTCAACCGCGACGCGATCCTGGGCGAGCTGGACGCGCGGCTGGGCGAGCCGGCGCAGGCCGAGGTGGCGGTGCTGTACATCGACCTGGACCGGTTCAAGACGGTCAACGACGTGCTCGGCCACGCCGCCGGCGACGACCTGCTGGTCCGTACCGGCCAGCGCATCGCCCACGCGATCGGCACCGAAGGCCTGCTCGCGCGCTTCGGCGGCGACGAGTTCCTGGTGCTGTGCGACGGCAACGAACGCGCGCACGCGCCGCAACTGGCCGATGCAGTGCTGCAGGCGCTGACGCGCCCGTTCCTGTTCGGCGAGGACGAGTTCACCATCAGCGCCAGCATCGGTATTGCTTACGCGCCGACCGACGGCACCCGGCCGCAGCAGCTGATCCAGAGTGCCGACATCGCCATGTACGACTGCAAGCGCCGCAGCCGCAATGGCTGGCAGGTGTTCACCCCGGACCTGGCGCAGAAGCAGCAGGACCGGCTGCAGATCGAGACCCAGCTGCGGCGCGCGCTGGACAATTCCGAGTTCCGCCTGGTCTACCAGCCGCAGGTCGACCTGAGGCACGGCGGCATCGTCGCCGCCGAGGCGCTGATCCGCTGGCAGAGCCACCAGCTGGGCGAACTGCGCCCGGACCTGTTCATCAGCCATGCCGAGACCACCGGCGACATCGTCCGCATCGGCGACTGGGTGCTGCGCGAGGCCTGCCGCCAGGTGCGCGAGTGGCGGGAACAGGGCCTGGATTTCGTCCGCGTGGCGATCAACGTCTCCTACCGCCAGTTCGTCGCCGAGGACCTGGCGGTGAAGGTGGCCGAGACCCTGCGCGAATTCGACCTGCCGGGCTCGGCGCTGGAGCTGGAGTTCACCGAGCGGGTGCTGATCGAGGATGCGCCGGCCACGCTGCGCACCTTCGCCGAGCTGCGGCGGATGGGCGTGGTGCTGACCATCGACGACTTCGGCGAGGGCTACAGCGCGCTCAACTACCTGCGGCGGCTGCCGATCCACGGGCTCAAGCTGAGCCAGCTGTTCGTCGAGGGCGTGCCGGAGAACCGCTCGGACGTGGCGGTGTGCGAGGCGGTCGGCGCGATCGCGCGCAGCCTCGGCCTGGACCTGGTGGCCGAGGGCGTGGAACGGGAGTCGCAGCGTCGCTTCCTGCTGGAACTGGGCGTGCCGGTCGGCCAGGGTTTCCTGTTCGCGCCGGGCCTGCCGCCGGACGAACTGGCGCGACGGCTGGCGAACAGCGGGACGCGGCCGGCAGGCTGAGCCGCACTCTTAGTCCTGCATCGCTGCCGGCGACACGACGCCGTCGGCGCAGGGGCCGCCCCGATACTCCGACGCCGGTGTCGCCAACAGGCTGGGCTCCTGCCCAAAACGCCACCACCGTATCGGCGCTGCTTTGCTCCCTCTCTTTCGCCGCATGCGGAGGGGTGCCTGAGGGCCGGACGGGCTGGAGAGGGGTGCTTCTTGTAGGAGCGGGCATGACCGCGACGCGACGCCGTCGGCCCAGGCAACGCCCTCATGGCTCCGACGCCCGTGTCGCGGTCATGCCCGCTCCTACACACAGGAAGCCCCGGCATCAGCGTGCCGGTCCGCCCAGCCGCGATTCCCAGCTTTCGGCATCGCCCTGCTCGAGCCGCCGTTCGAACAGCTTGCGCCACGACGGCACCAGCGGCAGCGCCAGCGCCGCAGCCAGCTCGTCGCGGTCCAGCGTGCGCCGGTAGAGCAGTTCGGCCAGCCGCGGCAGCGGCCAGTCCGGATGTGGGCGTTCGAGCAGGACCAGCGCATCGCCGGCCTGCACCGTGCCCGGTTCCAGCACGCGGTAGTACCAGCCGCTGCGGCCACTGTCCTGGACCCGGCGCGCCATGTCGGCGATGCCGAAGCGGTCCGACAGCTTCCAGCACGGCTGTCGCGCCTGAGACACCTCCACCCGCGCGCTGCCCAGGCGCAGGCGATCGCCCAGGCACAGGTCGGCTTCGGTCACGCCGGCGGTGCTGATGTTCTCGCCGAAGGCGCCGGGCTCCCGCAGCAGCGGATGCGGGCCGACCTCGGCCCGCCAGGCCACATAGTGGTCGCGCGGATAGTGGTGGATCGCCTTGTCCGGACCGCCGTGCACCCGGCGGTCGCCCTGCTCGTCGCCGGCCAGGCCGTCGGATCCGACCGCCACCGGGCCCTCGACCGCCCGCTTGGCGATTGCGCTGCGGCTGCCGGGCCGGGTGTAGTCGACCACCCGGCCGGTCAGCACCGCCTCGACGGTGGCCGACAGGCGCGGCGTCATCGCGCGGCGCCCGTCACCCAGGACCCGCCGCTCAGGCCGCCGCCGGCAGCGCGGCGATCTCGGCCTTGATCAGTTCGCCCAGCACCTTCACCCCGGCATCGATCTTCTCGCCCGGCACGGTGACGAACGACAGCCGCAGCGTGTTCTCCTTCGGATCGACCGCATAGAACGGCGCGCCCGGCACGAACGCCACGTTGCGCTCGATCGCCTTGGCCAGCAGCGCGCCGCTGTCGATGCCCCCGGGCAGGTCGACCCAGATGAACATGCCGCCCTCGGGGCGGTTCCACTTCACCTGTGCCGGGAACTCGCGCTCCAGTGCCGCCAGCATGCGCTGGCACTGCGCCGCGTACAGGGTGCGGATCTCCGGGATGTGCCGGTCGATGAAGCCGTCCTGCAGCGCCTCGTACACGATCCGCTGCGAGAACGACGGGGTGTGCAGGTCGGCGGCCTGCTTGGCCTGGACCATCTTCGCGTGCACGTGCTCGGGCGCGACCACGTAACCCAGGCGCAGGCCCGGGGCCAGCACCTTGGAGAACGAGCCCATGTAGATCACTCCGTCCGGGTTCATAGACAGCAGGCTCGGCAGCGCCTCGCCACCGTAGGACAGCTCGCCGTACGGATCGTCCTCGACCAGCGGCACGCCGGCCGCGTCGGCCAGCGCGACCAGCGCCTGGCGTCGCTCCAGCGGCATGCGCCGGCCGGTCGGGTTCTGGAAGTTGGGCAGGCAGTACAGGAAGCGGGCGCCGGCCAGCTGCTCGGGCGTCAGCGCATCGGTGACGATGCCCTGCTCGTCGCTGGGCAGCGAGCCGAACTGCGGCGCGAACAACGAGAACGCCTGCAGCGCGCCGAGATAGCTGGGGGTCTCCACCAGCACCTTGCTGCCCTCGTCGATCAGCACCTTGCCCAGCAGGTCCAGGCCCTGCTGCGAGCCGGTGGTGATCAGCACGCGCGAGGCCGGGATGCGCGCGCCGCCCCGGCTGAGGCGGTCGGCGATCCACTCGCGCAGGGGGGTGAAACCCTCGGTCGGGCCGTACTGCAGCGCCGCCTCCGGCGCCTCGCGCAGGACCTTCTCGGTGGCCTGGCGCATGCGCTCGACCGGGAAGGTGGCCGGGGACGGCAGGCCGCCGGCGAAGGAGGTGACTTCGGGACGTTCGGTGACCTTGAGGATCTCGCGGATGGCCGAACTGGTGAGCGCCTGGGCGCGGCGGGACAGGGTGTATTGGGTCGTCATGCGCCTAGTCTACCGGCTCGGCACCGCTCGCCCCACCGTGCCCGGCCGTACTGGCGCCCGCGACCGCCCCCGGAAACGCTTTCCGGCGCGGCTCAACCCGCCGGTCCGACCCAGGCCGTGCCCTCGCTGCGCACCACGCGCGTCTTCCAGCGGCGCCGGACCAGGGTGTCGGTGCTGCGCTCGGTCGAGTGGATGCCGGGGATCGCGCTAGTCGCGCGCGTTTCGACGGTGGCGCTGCGGCCGCCTGGCGCGATGCTGATGCGGGTCAGGGTGTACCGGTGGTCCACCAGCCGGCGGCCGTTGGGCAACGGGCCGAGCTGGCGCAGGGCGCCGAGGATCTCCTCCTGCGCTTCGCAGTAGTCCTGCTTGCCCAGCGTTTCGTACGAGCGCTGGCCGCCCACGTGCAGGGTCAGCCGCTGCTCGAAATCGCGGTCGAGCATCGCGCACAGCGCCTCGTGGTCCAGTGAGTGGAAGGCCTGCTGGCTGGCCGCGTACAGGCTTTCCACGTGGACCTGGCTGATCCGGTTGCCACCGAGGAAATAGACGCCGGCGACCGACAGCAGCGCCAGCAGCAACAGCAACATCCGCATCCGGCTTCCCCCTGCGACGCTCCCTGCGTCCTGGCCGAGTCTAGCCGCCGTGGCCGCGGCGCGGCTACCAAACTTTCACACCGATTCAACACTTGCTTACCGCATCGCGGAAACAATCGGAACCGGCCACAAGCCGCGCGACGCACCACGCCCCAGGAGGTTTCCATGTCCTTCCGCCAGTTTCCCGCCACCGGCAACGACGGCAACGCCTACATCATCCTCGAGTTCCACGACGCCAGCGCCGACGCTGACGGCAAGCCGACGCTGCGCTACGAACTGGCCGACGGCCAGCGCCTGCAGCGCAAGGACGACCGCTTCACCAACGCCGACGCCACCCTGGTGCTGACCGCGGACTGAGCGGCGCTTCAGGGCAGTTCGATCACGCGTCCCAGGCCGCTGCGGTCGATCTCCCCGGCGGCGGCGCGCAGCGCATCGACGTCGGCGCCGGAATCGAAGCCGATGCGGAAATGCACCTCGCCGGCCGGGGTGCGCGAGGAATGGATCGAGGACAGGCTGATGCCGTGGCGCTCGAACACGTGCAGCAGCGCGCGCAGCGAGCCGGCACGGTCCTCCGGCAGGTGCACGCTCAGGCGCCGGGTCTCGGTGAGGTCGGCCAGCAGGTAGCCGACCCGCTCGAAGGTGTAGCTGCCGTCGGCGACCGCCGCCCCGCCCCAGGCCTCGCGGTTGCCATGCAGGAAGTGCTCGCGGAACTCGGCGCGGGCCGCGTCGTCGCCGCGCCCGACCAGCGCGCGCAGGCGTGCGATCTCGCCGGCCAGGCGGTCGAGCACCTCGGCCGCGTGCGGGTTGCCGAACTGGATGTCCTCGTAGATCTCGGGGTTGAGCGAGAGGATCCGCGCGATCACTGCCGCGTCCATCTCGAACGCGATCGATCGATAGGGCATCAGCGCCGCTGGCCCGCCCAGTTCGCCGGCGAAGCTGCGCAGCACGCCCGCCTGGCCCAGGTGGCTGGCATGCACCATCGCCTGCACCAGTGCCATCACCCGGTCGTGGTGCGCCGGCGTGGTGCGCACGTACTCGCCCTGCAGCGCGTCCAGCAGCTGCTGCAGCCATGGCCGCCAGGCGTCCAGGCGTTCCTCGCACACCACCACCACCCGGCCCTTGAGGGTCGGCGTCTTCAGCGGCGCGGTCATCGGATGCAGGCCGACCACCTCGGCCTGCGAGGCCAGCATTGCCGCCACCGGCGCCTGCTTGAGCGATGTGATGTCCAGCCACAGCCGGCCGCGTTCGCGTCCGGCCGACTGCGCCACGTACTGCGCGATCAGCGCCGGGGTCTGCCGGATCGGCGCGGCGAACACCAGTACGTCGGCGTCCTCCAGCAGCTGCTCGGGCGGGTCGCTGGCGGCGTCGGCCGGATCGTGGCCGAGCACGCGCAGGCCCATGCGCTGCTCGAAGAAGCGCCGCAACCAGACGCCGTACGCACCGGCGCTGCCGACCAGGCCGATCGCCGGCCATGCCGCCGGCGCGGACGCGTGCACGCTCAAAACGCCACCGCCGGGAAGCGTGGCGGGCCGTCGGCCAGCGCCGCCGCCGGCGCGGCCTGCACGTCCAGCTCTTCCCAGCCGTTGGCGAGGGTGGACTCCAGCGCCGCATGCACGCCGGCCAGCGCGCGCTCGGCCGCGCGGTGCGGCGGCTCGCCGCGCAGCAGGAACGCGGCCAGCAGCGCCGCCAGCACGTCGCCGGTGCCGGCCACGTCCAGGTCCAGGCGCGGCGACTGCAGCCGCCAGGCGCCGGCACGGCCGACCAGCAGTGTCACCAGTCCGTCGCCCTCGCCGGCCACGCTGTGGGCGAGCACCCACTGCGGGCCGCGCGCCAGCAACGCGCGCGCCGCGTCCAGCGCATCGGCCTCGCGCAGCGCGGGCCGGCCGGCGAGCCGCTCCAGTTCGAATGCATTGGGCGCGACCATCCACGCCAGCGGCAGCAGCCGGTCGGCGAACACCGCCTCCAGCCCGCGCTCGACGTAGGCGCCGGTGTGGGTGTCGCCGATCACCGGGTCGAGCAGGTAGCGCGGCGCGGTACCGGCCCGATGGTGGGCCTCCAGCCAGTCGGCGAAGGCCTCGCCGTTGGCGACGCTGCCGAAGTAGCCCGACAGCAGCATCGGCACGCGCTCGGTCACGCCGCGCTCGTCCAGCCCGCGCAATAGGTCGGCCAGCCAGTCGGCCGGCAGCACGCGGCCGCGCAACGTTGCATAGAACGGGGTGTTGCTGAGCAGCGTGGTCGGCACCTCGGCCACGCGCACGCCGAGCATGCGCAGCACCGGCACCGCGGCGCTGTTGCCGGCGTAGCCGTAGGCCAGCTGCGACTGCACCGAGACCAGGTCCACCGGCGACGGGCCCGGCGGCCGGTTGCGGCGTTCGTGGACCAGATGGCTTTCCAGCGCGTCGCTCATTCGCTCGGCCGAGGCTGCGGGCCACGCATGCTAGCGCGTCGCCCCGCGGCCGGCGCGCAGCGTTTCAGGTGCAACGGAAATAGGCTGATTCCGTCGGGTTGTTTGCATGTCCAGGCAAAAGGTTCTTCACCCACCTCCAGGGAAGACCGCACGGATCCTGGGGCAGCAGCAAACGTTGTCACGGACCACAGGCGTCGGCTTCGGTGGGCCGCCGTCGCTGATGGCCGCTTGGAGCAAGAGCGCCAGCTTCGGCCGGGGTCGCCGTCCGATGATTCCGAGCTTCCTGTAGGAGCGCAGCTTACTGGCGACACGGGCGTCGGAACCATGAGGGCGTCGCCTGTGCCGAGGTCGTCGTGTCGCCGGCTGAACCCGGCTCCTACAACAGCCGCGGCGCGGCTGCTCTCCTGTAGGAGCTGACTTCAGTCGGCGACACGGGCGTCGGGATCACGAAGATGTCGCCTGTGCCGATGGCGTCGCGTCGCGGGCAAACGCGGCTCCTACAGAACAGCGCGGCGGCGGCGGTTGCTTCTGGACACCGGAACGGAGCCACGACCCCAAAGTTCCCGAAGACGTGACAGTGCGGGTGTGTTGCGGCAGCGGCCAAGGATGGCCGCGTCGGCGAGTCGGCACATGGATGTGCCGTCGAGACGACCGCAACACACCCGCACTGCCGCGGCTCAGCCCGAAGCCGGCCACTCCAGGCGCTCTTGCGGGTGCCTCTTGCCGTCGCGGCCCATTCCCTCGAATGGGCCAAGAACCAAAAAAAGCCTCCGCCCGTCCTCGCCGAACGGTGCAGACCCGCGCCAACTGCGCGGGCCGCGAACCGATCAGGGCGAGGTGATCCGCCCGAAGAACGACTTGACCCCGTCCAGGAACGTGGCCGAACGCGGCGAATGCCGGCGGGCCTCCTCGCCGGTGAAGGTCGCCTCGAACCGTTCCAGCAACTCGCGCTGCTCGGCGGTGAGGTTGACCGGCGTCTCGACCACGACGCGGCAGTACAGGTCGCCGGGACCGCGGCTGCGCACCGACTTGACGCCCTTGCCGCGCAGGCGGAACACCTTCCCGGCCTGGGTCTCGGCCGGGATCCGGATCTCCGCCTCGCCGTCGAGCGTGGGCACGTTGACCGTATCGCCCAGCGCGGCCTGCGAAATGCGGATCGGCACGTCGCAGTGCAAGTCGTCACCGTCGCGGCGGAAGATCTCGTGCTCGCGCACCCGCACTTCCACGTACAGGTCGCCCGGCGGGGTGCCGGGCGGGCCGGCCTCGCCCTCGCCGGTCAGGCGGATGCGGTCGCCGCTGTCCACGCCGGCGGGAATCTTCACCGACAGGACCTTCTCGTCCTCGATCCGGCCGGCGCCGTGGCAGTCCTTGCACGGATTGCGCACCACCTGGCCGCGGCCGCCGCATTCCGGGCAGGCCTGCTGCATGGTGAAGATGCCGCGCTGGAAACGCACCTGGCCGCGCCCGTGGCAGGTATTGCAGGTCTCGACCTTGCCGTCCTCCGAGCCGCTGCCCCTGCAACTGCCGCACTCGGCCAGAGTCGGGATCTCGATGCGCTTCTCGACCCCGGCGACCGCCTCTTCCAGGTCCAGTTCCATCACATAGCCGATGTCGGCACCGCGCCGCGCCGCGCGACCGCCACCTGCACCGCCGAAGATGGTCCCGAAGATGTCGCCGAAGATGTCGCCCATGTCCGGGCCGGGACCGCCGCCCCCGCCCATGCCGTGCTCGAACGCGGCATGGCCATGGGCGTCATAGGCGCGCCGCTTGCCGCCGTCGGACAGGACCTCGTAGGCCTCCTTGCACTCCTTGAACGCAGCCTCGGCAGCGTGGTCGCCCGGGTTGCGGTCCGGGTGGTGCTTCATCGCGCAGCGGCGATAGGCCTTCTTCAGGTCTTCGTCGCTGGCGTTGCGGGCCACGCCCAACACTTCGTAGTAATCGCGCTTGCTCATCTCGGATCGCAGTCCATCATCGGCTCACCTGCATGGAACAGCCCGCGCCGTCGTCGACGGCGCGGGCTGCATGACCGCCGGCGCCTTCGCGCCCGCGCGGCTTACTTCTTGTCGTCGTCCTTGACTTCGGTGAACTCGGCGTCGACCACGTCGTCCTGCGCACCGCCCGGAGCACCCTCGGCTGCGCCGGCATCGCCGCCCGGCTGGGCGGCCGCCGCGGCGGCCGCGTACAGCGACTGCCCGGCCTCCTCCAGCGCCTTGCTCTTGGCTTCGATCTGCGCCTTGTCGTCGTTCTTCATCGCCGTCTCCAGCTCGGCGATGGCGCCTTCCACGCGGCCGATCACGTCGCCCGGCACCTTGCTGCCGTGCTCGGTGACCGCGCTGCGGGTGGCGTGGACCAGGGCATCGGCCTGGTTGCGCGCCTGCACCAGCTCGTGGAACTTCTTGTCCTCCTCGCGGTGCGCCTCGGCGTCGGCGACCATCCGCTGGATCTCGTCGTCCGACAGGCCCGAGCCGGCCTTGATCTCGACCTTCTGCTCCTTGCCGGTCTTCTTGTCCTTGGCGGTGACGTGGACGATGCCGTTGGCGTCGATGTCGAACGACACCTCCACCTGCGGCATGCCACGCGGCGCCGCATCGATCCCGGTCAGGTCGAACTTGGCCAGCGACTTGTTGAAGCGGGCCTGCTCGCGCTCGCCCTGCAGCACGTGCACCGTCACCGCGGACTGGTTGTCCTCGGCGGTGGAGAACACCTGCGAGGCCTTGGTCGGTATCGTGGTGTTCTTCTCGATGATCTTGGTGAACACGCCGCCCAGGGTCTCGATGCCCAGGCTCAGCGGGGTCACGTCCAGCAGCAGCACGTCCTTGACGTCGCCGGCCAGCACGCCGCCCTGCACCGCCGCGCCCAGCGCCACGGCCTCGTCCGGGTTGACGTCCTTGCGCGGCTCCTTGCCGAAGAACTCGGCCACCGCGGCCTGCACCTTGGGCATGCGGGTCTGGCCGCCGACCAGGATCACCTCGCCGATGTCGCTGGCGCGCAGGCCGGCGTCCTTCAGCGCGATCCGGCACGGCTCGATGGTCTTCTTGACCAGGTCGTCGACCAGGGCTTCCAGCTTGGCCCGGGTCAGCTTGATGGTCAGGTGCTTCGGGCCCGACGCGTCGGCGGTGATGTACGGCAGGTTGACTTCGGTCTGCTGCGCGCTGGACAGCTCGATCTTGGCGCGCTCGGCCGCGTCCTTCAGGCGCTGCAGCGCCAGCGGGTCCTTGCGCAGGTCGATGCCCTGGTCCTTCTGGAACTCCTCGACCAGGTAGTCGATCACGCGCGCGTCGAAGTCCTCGCCGCCGAGGAAGGTGTCGCCGTTGGTGGCCAGCACCTCGAACTGCTTCTCGCCGTCGACCGAGGCGATCTCGATGATCGACACGTCGAAGGTGCCGCCGCCCAGGTCGTAGACCACGATCTTGCGGTCGCCGCCGGCCTTGTCCAGGCCGTAGGCCAGCGCCGCGGCGGTGGGCTCGTTGATGATGCGCTTGACGTCCAGGCCGGCGATGCGGCCGGCGTCCTTGGTCGCCTGGCGCTGGCTGTCGTTGAAGTACGCCGGCACGGTGATCACCGCCTCGGTGACGGTCTCGCCCAGGAAGGCCTCGGCGGTCTTCTTCATCTTCTCCAGCACCTTGGCCGAGATCTCCTGCGGGGCCATCTTGCGGCCGTCGCTGGTCTCGACCCAGGCGTCGCCGTTGTCGTGGGCGAGGATGCCGTACGGCACCAGGTCCAGGTCCTTCTTGACCTCGGCATCGGTGAACTTGCGGCCGATCAGGCGCTTGACCGCGTAGAAGGTGTTCTTCGGGTTGGTCACCGCCTGGCGCTTGGCCGGCGCGCCGACCAGGACCTCGCCGTCCTTGGTGTAGGCCACGATCGACGGCGTGGTGCGGTCGCCCTCGGCGTTCTCGATCACGCGGGCCTTGCCGCCCTCCATGATCGCCACGCACGAATTGGTCGTGCCCAGGTCGATGCCGATGATCTTGCTCATGAATGTGTGCTCCCTCGGGAATGGATGTGGCCGGTGACGCGGTGGCCTTGCTTGCTAGATAGGGACCCGCTGGCGCCGTTCAAGTGGGCGTCCAGGCGGGCCGAGAAATGTTCAGTCGTGGCGCGCGACCACCACCAGCGCCGGGCGCAGCAGGCGGTCGTTGAGCAGGTAGCCCTTCTGGAACACCTGCAGCACGCTGCCCGGCGCCGCGCCGGCCGGGTCGGCCTGGCTGATGGCCTGGTGGTGCTCGGGGTTGAACGGCTGGCCGACCGGGTCGACCACGGCCAGGCCGTTGTCGGCGGCGACCTTGAGCAGCTGGCGGTAGGTCAGTTCCATCCCGTCCTTCAGCGGACCGGTCTGGTCGCCGGCCGCGGCCAGGCCCGCGTCGAGGCTGTCGAACACCGGCAGCAGCTCGCCGAGCAGGCGCTCGTTGGCGAACCGGCGGGCCTGCTCGACGTCGCGGGCCACGCGCTTGCGCTGGTTCTCCAGGTCGGCGCGCTCGCGCAGGGAGTCGGCCCGCAGTTGCTCGATCTCGCCGCGCAGGGCCTCGATCTCGTCGCGCAGCTGCGACTCGAGGGTAGCCTCGGCGTCCTGGTCGGGGGTCGGGATGTCGTTCTGGGTCATGCAATCGGCTCCGTGGCGGCACTCCCGGCCGCCCATCCCCGCCCCAATGGGGGCCCTGGCGGAGCGATTCAAGTCGCGGAGCGATCCCGGACCCGGGACGACACGCGGGGCGCGACGCCGGAGCGGGGCACGATCAGGCCGGGGGCTGACCACCCTGCCCAGGCGGCTGCAGCGCCGCGCCGAGGACGTCGGCGGCGGCCTGGACCACGGGAATGACCCGGTCGTAGGCCATCCGGGTCGGGCCGATCACCCCGAGCACGCCCAGCACCTGGCCACCGGCGCCGTAGGGGGCGGTGACCAGCGAGACCCCGTCCAGCGGCGCCAGCCCGGTCTCCTCGCCGATGAAGATGCGCACCCCCGGCGCGCGCTGGGTGCGCTCGAGCAGCTGCAGGATCTCGCGCTTGCGGGCGAAGGCCTCGAACAGCTCGCGCAGCCGCTCCACGTCCGACAGGTCCTGCAGGCCCATCAGCCGGGTCTGCCCGGCCAGGACCATGTCGTCGCCCGGCGGCTCCAGCGCCTGTTCGGCCAGCTCCACCGACTGCGCCAGCAGCAGTTCCATCTCGTCGCGGGCCTGGCGCAGCTCGTGCAGCAGGGTCGCGCGGATCTGCGCCAGCGGGCGCCCGGCGCAGTGGGCGTTGAGGTAATTGGCCACCCGCTCCAGCTCGGCCGGCTCGAACGGGCGCTGCGGCTCGACCACCCGGTTCTGCACCTCGCCGTCGGCGAACACCACGATCGCCATCACCCGCCTCCCGCCCAGCGGCACGAAGTCGATCTGGCGGAAGGCGAACTGCTCGCGCCGCGGCGCGCTGACCACGCCGACGAAGTGGGTCATCGCCGACAGCAGCTCCGAGGCGTTGCCCAGCAGCGCCTGGGTGCCGGCGCCGGCGGTCAGTTCGGCGCGCAACCGCGCCACCTCGCGTTCGCCCAGCGACTTGACCTGCAGCAGGCTGTCGACGAACACCCGGTAGCCCTGCGCGGTCGGTATCCGCCCGGCCGAGGTGTGCGGCGAGCTGAGCAGGCCGCTGTCCTCCAGGTCGGCGAGGATGTTGCGGATCGTGGCCGGGCTCACGTCCAGCCCGGCGTGGCGGGCCAGGGTCTGCGAGCCGACCGGCTCGCCGTCGCGGATGTAGCGGCCGATCAGGGTGCGCAGCAGCTGGCGGGCGCGGGGATCCAGGGGCGTGGCGGGGACGGTCATGTCGAATAGATAGCGGCCGGCCGGCCGCGCCGCAAGCGCCGGCTTGCGGGAAGGTGTCGCAGCGGGTGGTGCTGCCCTCGGACAGGCCACTTCTTGGAGCCGTCATCACGGCGAAGTTGCGGGGGTTCGCTCTTCCCTACCCCGTCGCGCGGGGTGCGACTACGGGCCTGCAGCATCCACGTGTGCCGCCGCCCCCTACAATGCGCCCATGCTGACCCACCTCGCCCTCAAGGACTTCGCCGTCGTCCGCGCCACCGAGCTGGAATTCGGTCCGGGCATGACCGTGATCTCGGGCGAGACCGGCGCCGGCAAGTCGCTGCTGGTCGACGCGCTGGGCTTCCTGTCCGGACTGCGCGCCGACAGCGGCGTGGTCCGCCACGGCAGCGAGCGCGCCGAGCTGGCGGCCGGCTTCGACCTGGCCGGCAATTCCTTTGCGCAGGGCTGGCTGCGCGAGAACGAACTGGACGAGGACGGCCAGTGCCAGCTGCGCCGGGTGATCCGCGCCGACGGCGGTTCGCGCGCCTGGATCAACGGCCGACCGGTGACCCTGGCCCAGCTCGCCGAACTGGCCAGCCTGCTGGTGGAGATCCACGGCCAGCACGAACACCAGTCGCTCCTCTCGCGCGCCAGCCAGCTCGCCCTGCTCGACGGCCACGCCGGCAACGACGCCGAGCGGGCCGCGGTGCGCGCCGCCGCCACCGCCTGGCAGGCGCTGCTGGCCGAGCGCGAGCGGCTGCAGGCGCAGGGCGATGTCTCCGACCGGATCGGCTGGCTGGAGCACCAGCTGGCCGAACTGGAGCGCGAGGACCTGGACCCGGAGGCGCTGGCCGCGCTGGATGCCGCGCACCGCCGCCAGGCCAACGCCGCCGGCCTGATCGCCGCCTGCGACGACGCCCTCGCCCGCCTCGGCGGCGAGGACGCGCCATCGCTGGCCCGCCAGCTGCAGCAGGCCCGCGCCGCCCTGGCCCGTGCCGCCGAGCACGAGCCGCGCCTGGCCGAGGCCGACGGACTCCTGGAAGGCGCCAGCGTGCAGATCGAGGAGGCGCTGGCCCTGGTCGGCCGCATCCGCGACGACCTGGAGCTGGACCCGGCGCGCCTGGACGAGCTGGAGCGGCGCCTGGGCCGGATCCACGACCTGGCGCGCAAACATCGCTTGGCCCCGGTCGAGCTGGCCGCGCACCGTGACCGCGTCGCCGCCGAACTGGCCACGCTGCGCGGCGCCGGCGAACGCCTGGACCGGCTGGACGGCGAAATCGCGGTCGCCTCCCAGGCCTGGCAGGCCGCCGCCGCCGCGCTCAGCGCCACCCGCCGCGCCGCCGGCGGCGCGCTGGCCGCGGCCACCACTGCGCTGATCGCCGAACTGGGCATGGACGGCGGCCGTTTTCTGGTCGAACTGGAACCGGTCGAGGGCGGCCGCCCCGACCCCAATGGTGCCGAGCGGGTGGAGTTCCTGGTCGCCGCCAACGCCGGCCAGCCGCCGCGGCCGCTGCGCAAGGTCGCCTCCGGCGGCGAACTGTCGCGGATATCGCTGGCCATCGAGGTCGCAGCGCTGGGCTCGGACGCGGTGCCGACCATGGTCTTCGACGAGGTCGACTCGGGCATCGGCGGCGCGGTGGCGGAAATCGTCGGCCGCAAGTTGCGCGCCCTGGGCGCCTCCCGCCAGGTGCTGTGCGTGACCCACCTGCCGCAGGTCGCCGCGCAGGGCCACGCCCATTACCGGGTCAGCAAGGCGCCGGTGGAAGGCATCACCCGCAGCGCGGTCGAACTGCTGGACGACGCCGGCCGCGAGCGCGAACTGGCGCGGATGCTCGGCGGTGTGGAAGTCGGCGCGGAAGCCCATGCCGCCGCGCGGCGGCTGCTGGACGAGGCGGTGGCGGCCGATGCGGCCAACAACGGCGATGCCGGGCAGGATGCGGCGGCCCGGCCGGCGCGGCGTAGCGGCGCCCGTTCGCGCTAGGTAAAGGTGAATTTGCTCGTCATTCCCGCGAAGGCGGGAACCCAGTGACTTCAAGCCCTTGAAAGCCAAAGTCGCTGGGTTCCCGCCTTCGCGGGAACGACGACATTGTCTAGAGCTTCCCGCGAGTACCGGGGCAATCGGCAGCGCAGCGGCCGCCGGAAGGATTCAGCGGCGCTTCTTGCGCACGTACAGCACCAGCGAGTGCTCTTCCAGCTCGTAGCCGTGCTTGGTGGCGATCTCGCGCTGCAGCTTCTCGATCTCCGGGCTCTCGAACTCGATGATCTTGCCGGTGTCCACGTCGACCATGTGGTCGTGGTGGCCGCCGCGGTCCAGCTCGTACATCGCCTGGCCGCCCTCGAAGTTGTGCTTGATCACCAGCCCGGCCGCCTCGAACTGGGTCAGTACCCGGTACACCGTGGCCAGGCCGATCTCGTCGCCGTGGTCGAGCAGGCGGCGGTAGATGTCCTCGGCGGTGAGGTGATGCTGCGGCTGCTTCTCCTCCAGCAGCTCGAGGATGCGCATCCGCGGATGGGTCACCTTCAAGCCGACGCGGCGCAGATCGTTCGATTCCATGGCCTTCTCCGTTCCTCCGCTCCGTTCACTGCCGGTTTACCGCCAGCCGCCATGCGACGGGCGCCAGGGCGCGCCGGGAGTGTATCATCGGCCCACTTTCCGTCCCGCGTGCCCGCAATGCCCAGCTTCCGCCGCCTGCTGCTGATCGCCCCCCTTTCGCTCGCCGTCGCCGGTTGCGGCGTGCTCTACAAGCAGCCGATCTACCAGGGCAACCTGATGGAGAAGGAAGCGGTGGACCAGCTCCGGCCCGGCCTGAGCAAGCAGCAGGTCGCCGGGCTGCTGGGCACGCCCTCGGTCGCCGATCCGTTCCACGCGCAGCGCTGGGACTATGCCGCCAGTGAGCGCACCAACCGCCACGGCGACACCCAGATGAAGACGCTCACCCTATACTTCGAGAACGACGCCCTGGTGCGCTGGGAAGGCGACTACTTCCCCGAGCAGGACCTGGAGCTGTCGCAGAAGTCCTACCGCCAGTTCGGCCCGAACCTGGCCAAGGACAAGGACAAGAAGGGCCGCCGCTGAGCGACCTTACCCACCGCGCTGGCGCTGCGCGCGCCGGCGCCTGGCGTCCTTGGGATCGGCCTGCAGCGGCCTGAGCAGCTCTACCCGGTCGCCGTCCCGCAAGGGCGTGGACGGCTCGGCGGCGATCCCGAACACGGCATAGCCGGCGATCTCGTCCGCGTGCCCCAGCGCCGCCTGCCGCACCGCGTCGGCGACGGTGGCGCCCTCCTCCAGCACCAGGTCCCGCTCTAGGAACCGGTGCGGCCAGGCCAGCACCACCTGCACCCGCAGCGCGTTCATTCCCCGCGGTCGGCCACGCGCACGAAATCGTCGACCATCCGGTCGGCCAGCCCCTGGAATCCCAGGGTGAGCACCGGCACCAGCAGCCGCGACTTCGGCTCGAACTCCAGGGTCAGCGAGACCTTGCACGCCGACTCGTCCAGCGCATGGAAGTCCCACACACCGTGCAGCTTGCGGAACGGGCCGTCGCGCAGCTGCATGTCGATGCGGTGCGGCCGCTCCAGCCGGTTCTCGGTGGTGAACCAGGTGCGCAGCGAACCCAACCCCAGGTCCAGCCGCGCCAGCATCCGCGTGCCGTCCTGCTCCAGCACCTGCGCCTGCTCGCACCAGCCAAAGCGCCGCGGATAGGCGGCCACGTCGTTGACCAGGTCGTACATGCGGGTCGCCGAATGCCCGACCAGGGCGCTGCGATGGATGCTGGGCATGCGGCGGCGTGTGTCCGGACGCCCGGATTGGGCGACAATGGCGGGATGAGCAAGCAACCGGCCCATGATAAGGCAAAGGCCAAGGCGAAGGCCGAGCCGGCCAACCGCACCATCGCCCTGAACAAGCGCGCGCGCCACGAATATCACCTGATCGACCGCGTAGAGGCCGGACTGGCGCTGCAGGGCTGGGAAGTGAAGGCGATCCGCGCCGGCCGCGCCAACCTCACCGACGGCTACGCCTACGTCGAGGACGGCGAGATCTACCTGGTCGGCGCCCAGATCACCCCGCTGATCCAGGCCTCCACCCACGTCATCGCCAACGACCGCCGCACCCGCAAGCTGCTGCTGCACCGCCACGAGATCGACAAGCTCATCGGCCGCGTGCAGCGCGACGGCTACACCCTGGTGCCGACCGCGCTGTACTGGAGCAGGAACAAGATCAAGCTCGAGATCGCGCTGGCCAAGGGCAAGAAGGAACACGACAAGCGCGACACCGCCAAGGAACGCGACTGGCAGCGCGAGAAGCAGCGCGCGATGCGCCGGCACAACAAGGACGCCTGACCGCGACGGTTGGCGCCACGGGCGCCCCGGCTGGCCGGGGCCCCCGCTGCGGACCTGGATTCCCACGCCCGGGACGTCCGCCGTGAGGCGGGGGCCACGCGAAGGTAGGAAAATTCCTACACGACAGCAGGCCTTGGCCTGACTGTGCCCGGACCCGTCCTGCCGGCAATCTGTCTCCGCCCCGGCAGAACGGCTTGCACCGCCCGGTACGGAACCGCTCTGCAATGGACAAGGTCGCCGGCAGGAAGCCGGGCCGGGGAGCCCCTTCGCGGAAGTCCTCCTATGTCGCTCAGCATCCTGCAACTGGTCGGATCCCATGGCGGCTGGCGGCTGATCGACAACGGCACGCCCTCGTTCTGGTTCCTCGAACGCGAGCAGGCCATGCAGATAGCCCGCGTCATCGCCGACTCGCGCGCCGGCCTGCGCTTCATCCCGACCCGGATCGAGGCCGAGAACGACGCCGGCGAACTCGAACTGGTCGCCTCCTTCCCCTGATCGTCGGATGCGCGGAAAACGGAAAGGCCGGGAGCGATCCCGGCCTTTTCGTTTGCGGCTGATTGGTGGAGGTGGGCGGAGTCGAACCGCCGTCCGAAGGCACTCCATCTCCGGCACTACATGCTTAGCTCACCGTTGAGTCTCGTCCCGGGGCAGCACGGTGTGCGAAGCGCGCCCAAGGACCAGCCTGCTTTGTGTTGATCGAAGGCTGACAGGCAACCACCTCCGACGATCCTGTGATGATGACCCTACATCCACGAGCACAGGCACAAGTGGGTTCGGGGCTAGGCCTTAAGCGGCCAGAGCGTAGTTGTCGTCGTTGGCAACTATGAGTTTTGCCGCTGGATTAACGAGGAAAGCTGCCCCCTCGGCATGCGCCAGTCGATTTCGCGACCCCCGTCGAAACCAGGACACCCCCGGAAACTTCGGGCGAAGCATCTCGCCAGACGCAGCCAGTGTAGGGACGCTCCCACCCCGCCACAAGGCGCGGGCGCGACCGGACCGGGCGACCGTTCATGCATCCCTCGCCCCGGCCTCGCCCTGCGTTCACGCCGCCTGCGCTGCAATCGGGCCTTCCCCGAGCCCAAGGAGCGCGCCATGCCCCGCTGCGACGTCTGCGGAAACGACTACGACAAGGCCTTCCAGCTGATCCAGGCCGACGGCACCCGCGGCACCTACGATTCGTTCGAATGCGCGATCCATGCCGTGGCCCCGACCTGCGAGCACTGCGGCTGCCGGATCGTCGGCCACGGCGCCGAGCACGATGGCCGCTTCTTCTGCTGCGCGCATTGCGCCACGCATGCCGGGGTCGAGGGCATCGAGGACCGCGTGTGAGCGACAGGCGGGACCGTCAACGGCCGCCATCGCCGCCCGGCTCCGCCTTGCGCACCGCCCGCCGTTCCAGCACCCGCAACACGGTCAGCACGGCCAGGGTCAGCAAGGTGATGACCAACGCCAACAGGTAGTAGCGGAAGCCCACCGTGATCCCGATTGCGGCCACGGTCAGCAGCGAGGCGGCCGTGGTGATGCCCTGCACGCCCTCGCCGCGGCGGCTGGCGAAGATGGTGCCGGCGCCGATGAATGCCACGCCGGCCACCACCGCCTCGACCAGGCGCAGCGGATCGATCTGCAGGCCGATGCCGCTGTAGTGGCTGTCCTCCAGCACCATCCGGCTCAGCCCCAGCAGCAGCGCCGCGGTGCCGGCCACCAGCATGTGCGTGCGGAAGCCGGCCGGCCGGTCCTTCAGTTCGCGTTCGAAGCCGATGGCGCCGCCCAGCGCCATCGCGTAGAGCACGGCGGGCAATATCCGCAACTCTTCGATCCAGTCCATGGCCGCAACATGGGCGAAGCCCCGCGCAGGCGCCGTGAAAGGGGCCGCCAGCGCGGGCCCTTCAGCGCGCAGGCGACCCAAGCCCGGTCGACGCGAGGCCCGCCACGCCGCCTCCCGGGTCGGCACCTGCCCCACCGAGCGCCTTGTAGACCGCCACCGCCGCGATGTTCACCGCCGCCTCGGCGTCGGCCAGCGCATCGTCGGCGGCAAGCTGGGTGCGCTGCGCATCGAGCAGGGTCAGGAAGTCGGCCGCGCCCTCGCGGTAGCCGATCCGGGCCAGCTGCTCGGCGCGGCGCGCGGCCGCTGCCTGCTCGACCACGATGCGCAGGCGCTCCTGGCGGCGGGCATAGTCCAGCAGCGAGTTCTCGGCATCCTCGAGCGCGGCCAGCACCGCCTTCTCGTAGGCGACCGCCACGCCGTCGGCGTTGGCCTCGGTGGCGCGCAGGCGCGCGCGCACGCTGCCCAGGTCGAACGCGGCCCAGCTGATCGACGGCGCCAGCGACCAGGCCTCGTTGGCGCCGGCGACCAGGCCGCCGAAATCACCGGACACGAAGCCGGCGAAGCCGCGGATGCTGATCCGCGGGAACAGGTCGGCGGTGGCCACGCCGACCCGCGCGGTGGCCGCGGCCAGGCGGCGTTCGGCCAGGCGCACGTCCGGCCGCTGGCGCAGCAGTTCGCGGGTGTCGCCCAGCGGCAGCGCGCGTGCATAGGCCGGCGTTTCGCGCGGCGCCAGCTGCGCGTCGAGCGCGCCGGGCCGCAGGCCCAGCAGCACCGCGAGCCGATGACGGGCGCGCGCTTCCGCGGTTTCCAGCAGCGGGATGTCGGCCTCGATCGCTTTGATCCGCGTGCGGCTGCTCTGCACGTCCAGTTCGCTGCCGGCACCCAGTTCGCGCCGCACTTCGGTCAGGCGCTGGGTCTCGTGCAGGTTGTCCAGGGTCCGGGCGGCGACCGCGATCCGCTTCTGCGCGCCGCGCAGCAGGAAGTAGTTGCGTGCCACCTCGGCGGCAACGCTCACCTGTGCGTCCTCCAGGCCCGCCCGCTCGGCTTCGAGGTCGGCGCGGGCGGCTTCCGCGCCGCGCCGCAGCCGGCCGAACAGGTCCAGCTCCCAGGCCGCGTCGAAGCCGAGGCTGTAGTCCTCGGTGGTGACGCGCGCGCCGCCGGCGTCGGCCGACGGCTGCCGGGTGCGGACCTGGTCGGCACCGGCGCTCACGTGCGGCCACGGTTCCAGCCGCCGCTCCACGAACACCGCCCGCGCCGCCTGCACCCGGGTCACCGCGATGCGCAGGTCCGGGTTGGCCACCAGCGCATCGCCGACCAGCCGATCGAGCACCGGGTCGTCGAACTGCCGCCACCATCCGGCCACCGGCGAATCGGCCGCGAACACGCCGGGCGCCGTGGCGTTGCGCAGCTCTACCGGCGCCGGTGCCGCGGCCCGGTAGTCGGGGCCGACCGCGCAGGCGGACAGCAGCGCGGCGGACAGCGCGAGCACGAGCGGACGCGTCACCATGGCAGCACCTGGTCGAAATGGAAGAAGCCACCCTGCGGACCGTCCTCGCCAGTCAGCGCCAGGCTGACGCTGGTGCGCGCGCCGTCGGCAACGACGATCTCGCCTTCGCCGGCGTTCATGTCGGTCTTCACATAGCCCGGATGCAGGGTGTTGACCTTGATCCGGCTGTCGCGCAGTTCCCAGGCCAGCTGCACGGTCCAGGCGTTCACCGCGCTCTTGGAGACGTTGTAGGCCGGCAGCTTGAAGTCGTAGATCGGCGAGGACGGATCGCTGTGCAAGGTCAGCGATCCGAGCAGGCTCGACACGTTGACGATGCGCCCGGCCGGCGAGCGGTGCAGCAGCGGCA
Source organism: Pseudoxanthomonas suwonensis (assembly GCF_000972865.1). Classification (NCBI taxonomy): domain Bacteria; kingdom Pseudomonadati; phylum Pseudomonadota; class Gammaproteobacteria; order Lysobacterales; family Lysobacteraceae; genus Pseudoxanthomonas; species Pseudoxanthomonas suwonensis. The sequence continues at coordinate 3,637,530 of NZ_CP011144.1, read as the reverse complement.
GGAAGGCCTGGGTGACCGCGATCAGTCCGAACAGGTTGGTGTCGAAGGTCCGGCGCCAGGTGTCCAGCGACTGCGCCGAGACTGGCTTGCCGATCTCGTCGAGCAGGACGCCGGCGTTGTTGACCAGGATATCGAGCCGGCCGTGGCGACGCTCGACCTCCTGCACGGCCGCCGCGATCGCGGCCTCGTCGGTGACGTCCAGGGCGATGGCCTCGACCGGCAGGCCCAGGGCCTGCAGTTCCAGCGCGGCTGCGACGGCCCGGTCGCGGTTGCGGCCGGCCAGCAGCACGTGGACGCCGGCCTCGGCCAGCTGGCGCACGGTCTCGCGGCCGATGCCGCGGGTGGCGCCGGTGACCAGCGCGATCTTCTGGGATGCATTCATGATGGGAATCCTTGGGGGGAATGGATCGGTGTCAGGCGTGGATGGGGGCGGTCTCCGCCGCCGGCGCATGCGACACCAGCGGCCGGTTGGCCAGCTTGCGCAGGGCCACGTAGAACACCGGGGTCAGGAACAGGCCGAACACGGTCACGCCGAGCATCCCGGCGAACACGGTGATGCCGGTGATCGAGCGCACTTCGGCGCCGGCACCGCTGGACAACACCAGTGGCACGGTGCCGGCGATGAAGGCCACCGAGGTCATCACGATAGGGCGCAGGCGCAGCCGGCAGGCTTCCAGCGCGGCCTCCACTATTCCCTTGCCCTGCAGCTCCAGCTCGCGGGCGAATTCGACGATCAGGATCGCGTTCTTGCACGCCAGGCCCATCAGCACCACCAGGCCGACCTGCACGAACACGTTGTTGTCGCCACCCGCCAGCCAGACGCCCAGCAGCGCGGACAGCATCGTCATCGGCACGATCAGGATCACCGCCAGCGGCAGCGTCCAGCTCTCGTACAGCGCGGCCAGCACCAGGAAGGCCAGCAGCACCGCCAGCGGGAACACCACCAGCGCCGCCCTGCCCTGGGTGGCCTGCTGGTAGCTCAGGTCGCTCCAGTCGATGCCCATCCCGGGCGGCAGCACCTGCTGCGCCAGTTCGGTGACCTTGGCCATCGCCTGGCCGGAGGACAGCACCCGCGGGTCGGCCTCGCCGAGCAGGTCGGCGGCCGGGTAGCCGTTGAAGCGGATCACCGGGTCCGGGCCGTAGGTCTGCCTGATGTCGACCATCGAGCCGATCGGCACCATCTCGCCGCTGGCATTGCGGGTGCGCAGGTTGGCGATGTCCTCGACGTCGTCGCGGAACGGGCCGTCGGCCTGGGCGATCACCTGCCAGGTGCGGCCGAACATGTTGAAGTCGTTGACGTAGGCCGAGCCCAGGTAGGTCTGCAGGGTGTCGAACAGCTCGGTCAGCGGCACCCCCTGGGCCTTGGCCTTGACCCGGTCGACCTCGGCGTCCAGCTGCGGCACGTTGGCCTGGTAGCTGGAGATCGGGTAGCCCAGCCCCGGCGTCTGCGCCGCCGCGCCCTGGAACGCCTGCACCGCGGCCTGCAGTTCGCCGTAGCCCAGGCGGGTGCGGTCCTCGACGAACAGCGACCAGCCCGAACCATTGCCCAGCCCCTGGATCGGCGGCGGCATGAAGGCGAAGGTGAAGCCCTCCTCGATCGCGGAGAAGCGCTGGTTGAGCTCGGCGGTGATCGCCTCGGCGCTGGCCTTGCGCTCGCCGAAGGGTGCGAGCGGGAAGAACACCACGCCGCTGTTGGGCGTGTTGGTGAACTGCAGCGGATTAAGGCCGGGGAACGCGACCTCGTGGGTCACGCCTTGCACTTCCATGGCCATCGCCGCCATCTTCTTCAGCACCGCGTCGGTGCGCTCGATCGAGGCGCCCTCTGGCATCTTCACCCCGGCGATGACGTACAGCTTGTCCTGCACCGGGATGAAGCCGGCCGGCACCGCCTGGAACATCACGCCGGCGCCGAGCAGCAGCAGCGCATAGACCGCGAACACCGCGCCGCGGCGGCCGAGGATCCGCGCCACCGCGCGCTCGTAGCGCTCGGAGCTGCGCTTGAAGAAGCGGTTGAACGGCCGGAACACCCAACCGAACAGGCGCTCGATGATCCGCGCCGGCCGGTCCTTCGGCGCGCCATGCGGCTGCAGCAGCTTGGCCGCCAGCGCCGGCGACAGGGTCAGCGAGTTGATCGCCGAGATCACCGTGGAAATGGCGATGGTCACCGCGAACTGCTGGTAGAACTGGCCGGTGACGCCGGACAGGAACGCCATCGGCACGAACACCGCGCACAGCACCAGGGCGATGGCGATGATCGGGCCGGAGACCTCCTTCATCGCCAGATGCGCGGCCTGCAGCGGCGTGGCGCCCTCCTCGATGTGGCGCTCGACGTTCTCCACCACCACGATGGCGTCGTCGACCACGATGCCGATCGCCAGGACCAGGCCGAACAGGGTCAGGGTGTTGATCGAATAGCCCAGCAGGTACAGCACCGCGAAGGTGCCGACGATCGAGACCGGCACCGCCAGCAGCGGGATGATCGAGGCGCGCCAGGTCTGCAGGAACAGCAGCACCACCAGCACCACCAGCAAGGTGGCCTCCAGCAGGGTGGTGATCACCGACTTGATCGAGTCGCGGACGAAGATCGTGGTGTCGTAGATCGACTGGATCTCCACGCCCGGCGGCAGGGTCGTGCGGATCTCGTCCATCTTGCCGACCACCGCGTCGCGGATCTCCAGCGCGTTGGCGCCCGGGGCCTGGAAGATGCCGATGGCGGCGGCGTTCTTGCCGTCCAGGCGCGCGCGCAGGGTGTAGTCGCCGGCGGCCAGCTCGATCCGGGCCACGTCGGCCAGGCGCACCACCTGCCCGTCGGCGCCGCTCTTGAGCACGATGTCGCCGAACTCCTCCACGCTCTCCAGCCGGCCCTTGGCGTTGATCGGCAGCAGGAAGTCGCTGCCGTTGGGCATCGGTTCGGCGCCGAGCTGGCCGGCCGAGACCTGCACGTTCTGCTCGCGCACCGCGCGCAGCACGTCGCCGGCGGTCAGGCCGCGCGCGGCGACCTTGTCCGGGTCCAGCCACAGGCGCATGGCGTAGTCGCCGCCACCGAACAGCTGCGCGTCGCCCACGCCGGGGATCCGCGCCAGCTCGTCCTTGACGTGCAGGCGCATGTAGTTGCGCAGGTACAGCGAGTCGTAGCGGCCGTCGCTGGAGGTCAGGTGCACGACCATCAGGAACACCGGCGACTGCTTCTGCGTGGTCACGCCCTGCCGGCGCACGTCCTCGGGCAGGCGTGCCAACGCCTGGGCCACCCGGTTCTGCACGCGCACGGCGGCCTCGTCCGCGTCGGTGCCAGGGCGGAAGGTCGCGGTCAGCTGCAGCACGCCGTCGGAACCGGCGACGGACTTGAGGTACATCATGTCCTCCACGCCGTTGATGGCCTCCTCCAGCGGCGTGGCCACGGTCTCGGCGATGACCTTGGGGTTGGCGCCCGGGTACACCGTGCGCACGACCACCGATGGCGGGACCACTTCAGGGTATTCGCCGATCGGCAGCAGCGGGATCGAGATCAGGCCGGCGGCGAAGATCACGATCGACAACACCGCGGCGAAGATCGGCCGGTCGATGAAGAAACGGGAGAAGTCCATGGGTGGATTTCCTGTGGAAGTCGGGAAAAAAGCCTGCCTGTCCCCTGCGCTCAGGCGCAGGGGACCAGGGTGGATCGGATCGCGGGCAGATCAGTGGGCGGCGACGGCGGGCGCGGCGCCCCCCGGCCTGGCGTCGGTGGCGAGCGGCCGCGCATCGACCGGCATGCCCGGGAAGAACACCTTCTGCACGCCGCTGACGATCACCCGGTCGCCGGCGGCCAGGCCTTGCTCCACGATGCGCAGCTCGCCGGCCATGCGGCCGACCTGCACGTCTCGGCGCTGCGCCTTGCCGTCCGGATCGACCACGTAGACGTACTTGCGGTCCTGGTCGGTGAGCACCGCCTTGTCGTCCACCAGCGCGGCATCGAACTCGCCGCTGCCGAGCACGCGTACGCGGGCATAGAGGCCGGGGGTGAAACGACGGTCGGCGTTGTCGAGCAGCGCGCGGGCGCGGATGGTGCCGGTGCCGCGGTCGATCTGGTTGTCGAGGAAGTCCACCGTCCCGGCGTGCGGGAAGCCGGTTTCGTCGGCCAGCGCGACCCGCACCGGCACCTGGCCGTCGCGCTCGCTCGGGCGTTGCCCGGTGCGCGCCATCTCGGCGTAGCGCAGGAAACTGCGTTCGTCCGCGTCGAAATGCACATGCACCTTCTCCAGCGAGACCACGGTGGTCAGCACGCTGGCCGCATCGCCGGCGCCGACCAGGTTGCCGGCGGTGACCAGAGCCCGCCCGGCGCGGCCGTCGATCGGCGCGCGCACCTGGGTCCATTCCACCGCCAGACGCGCCGCTTCCACCGCGGCCTGCGCCCCGGCGACATCGGCCCGCGCCTGTTCGGCCGCAGCGCGGCGCTGTTCCCAGGTCTCGGCCGAGATCACCTGCTGCTCGCTCAGGCGGCGCGCGCGCTCGGCCTCGCTGCGGCCCAGTTCGGCCCGCGTCCGCGCCCGCGAGAGCTCGGCCTGCGCCCGCGCCAGCTCGGCGCGGTAGCTGCGCGCGTCGATGGTGAACAGCACGTCGCCCTTCTTCACCTCCTGGCCTTCGCGGTAGTTCACCTGTTCGATGTAGCCGGACACGCGGGGACGCAGTTCGACGCTTTCGACCGCCTCGATGCGGCCGCTGTACTCGTCCCACTGGCGTACCGGCTTGACCTCGACCGCGGCGATGCCGACCTGCGGCGGCGGCGGCGCGCCTTCGCTGGCCTGGCCGCTGCAACCGGCCAGCACGGCCAGCGCGAGCACGCTGGCCACACCGAGGGCCAGTGGGCCGCGTGAGTGCATCGGGAATCCTCTGTTCGTTTTCATGGAAGCGTCTCCTGGGGGAGGAAGTGGGAAAGTGGAGTCAACCGATCGACGGAGTCAGGCAGCGGCCTGGCCATCGCCGGTCGCGGCGAGCACGCGCAAGGGGTTGGCCACGTCGCAGGCGAGCAGGCGCCGCGGTGGAGTCGCTTTCGGCGTCGAGTACGCGACCACGCAGCGGCCGGAGTCGCCCTCGCCAGCCAGCAGCGCCACGACGTTGCGGCCCACCGCCAGCGCGCTGGGCCAGCCGGCGCAGGCATGCGCCGCGTTCTCCGACGTCCACACCGGTGCGTCGACGGCCAGCAGCTGCAGGCGCACCCCGAGCGGCTGCGCCTCTTCGTGCAGCACCTTGGCCAGCATGCGCACGGCGGTCACGCTGATCGAGGCGTGGCCGTAGCCGGACCAGCCGCATTCGGCCTGCGGACCGCCGATCAGGACGTAGCGCGCCAGTTCATCGCGCCCGCCCAGCAGCGGCAGCAGGTGGCGGGCAGCGGCCAGGCGCGGCAGCAGGTCGCGATCCAGGCTGCGGCGCAGGGACGACGCCGGCCGGTCCAGCAGGCGCCCGCTGCGGTGGCTGCCGCCGATCGCGTCGACCACGGCGCGCAGCGGGCGCGGCCGCCGGGCGACCCGCGCAGCCAGCTGCTCGGCCGCACGCTCGGTGGCCACCGAACCGGACAGCACTTCCAGGGCGGGCTCGTCGGCATGCCGTGCAGCCAGCTGCTCCAGCCGCCGCGGGTCGCGGCCGACCGCCAGCACCGGGCTGCCGGCCTCGAGCAGGGCGGACACGATGCCCGCACCGACCCGGCCGCTGGCCCCGAGGACCAGCACTTCGGGGGCGAGCATCCCACTCATGGGATATTTTCTCCCGTACATGGGACAATCCCGTTCCGGCGCGCCCATGCGTCCGATCGTGGACTCGGGCCGGAACCGCCACCGCGCTGGTAACGGCGCGGCACCGTGAATTCGCGGAAATGCCCATGCGGCCTGCTTTCCCCCAGGCGCGGCACCGACAAACCATTGTCCTGGCTGGGGGTAACCCGGGGGAACAGGCGGGAGAGCAGGCCCTTGAACGGCATGGCGACGATCCTTCGATGGGGGAGTGGCCGCCAAGTTACGCCTCCAATCAGGACTTGATTAGTCCGGATTAAAGGGAATAATCATCCCGCAACAGGGCCAATCTCCTCCCCCTTGGAATTCCCCCATGGCACACGACCTCAACGACACCCTGGTCTTCGTCAAAGTCATCGAACAGGGCAGCTTCATCGCCGCGGCCAAATCGCTCGGGCTGCCCAAGACCACCGTCAGCCGCAAGGTGCAGGAGCTGGAGGCGCGCCTGGGCGCGCAGCTGTTGCACCGGACCACGCGCAGGCTCGGCCTGACCGAGGCCGGCAGCGTGTACTACGAACATTGCCAGCGCATCGCCCACGAACTGGCGGAGGCCGAGAGCGCGGTCGGCCAGCTGCAGGGCGGCCCGCGCGGCTGGCTGCGCTTCACCGTGCCCTACTCGGTCGGCATCGCCTGGATCTCGCCGCTGCTGGGCCAGTTCCATGCGCAATACCCGGAGATCCGCCTGGACATGCACATGAGCAACGATCCGGTGGACCTGATCGGCAGCGAGATCGACGTCGCCCTGCGCGCCGGCGCCCTGCCCGACTCGACCCTGGTGGCCCGTCGCCTGGCCGGCTTTCGCACCCAGGTGTTCGCCAGTCCGGATTACATCGAGCGCCACGGCGAGCCGCTGCACCCGGACGAGCTGCAGCACCACCGCATCCTGGCCGTGCGCAAGCACTACCACGCCCATCCCTCGCGCATCACCTGGCCGCTGAGCGACGGCACGCGGACGACGGACTACCCGGTCAATCCGCTGATGGTGGCCAACGACCCGTCCGCGCTGATCGGTGCGCTGCTGGCCGGCGAGGGCCTGACCCTGGGCACCGACGTGGCGGCCAAGCCCTACGTCGAAGTAGGCGCGCTGCGCCGCGTGCTGGCCGGCTGGACCGGGCCGGAGGTCGACTTCAACGCGGTGTTCCCGCGTGGCCGGGTGGCGTCGCCGAAGGTGCGCGCGTTCGTGGATTTCCTGGTCGACCGGCTCAGTTCCAACGCCGACTACATGATGGTGCACTGCCCCTCGATGTGCGCCGGCAACGCAGCGGCGCCCTCCAGCGATGCGGACGCGCCGGCGGAGGACACCGTCGTGCGCGAGGGCAAGCGCATCCTTGAGCAGGTGGTGGGCTGAGCGATCCTGCATTCGGGCATTTCGAGTCCGATAGGCGTGTACCGAAACGGCAACGGCAACGGCAAGAGCGATCGGCGTGGTCGGCTCCGGGCTGAGCCGCGGCAGGCCGGGTGTGTTGCGGTCGTCTCGGCGGCACATCCATGTGCCGACTCGCCGACGCGGCCATCCCTGGCCGCTGCCGCAACACACCCGGCCTGCCACGTCTTCGGGGCGCTTTGGGGTCGTGGCTTCGTCATCGCCAACGGCCTGCCCGGCTCCATTCGTCGCCCGACGACCCACTCTTGTGTAGGAGCCGGGCTTGCCCGCGACGCGACACCGTCAGCACAGGCGACGCCTTCGTGATTCCGACGCCCGTGTCGCCGACTGAAGTCAGCTCCTACAGAAAGAGCAGCGACGGCGCGGCTGTTGTAGGAGCCGGGTTCAGCCGGCGACCCGACGCCGTCGGCACAGGCAGCGTCCTAAAGCTGTTCGACGCCCGTACGACGGGCTCCTGTCGCGAGAGCCAAGGGACCTTTCGGAGCCTGGTGCTTCTTATGCCAGCCAATGGAAGCCACGACCTGGAAGCCGCCCGAGGACGTCGTCCCCTCGGGGTATGGCGCAAGTGGCACAGGGATGTGCCACGGCCCCGGGTTGGAGGGCAGGATGCCCGACCGAGGGGTAAGCCATCCCCGATGGGACGGCGGCCCCCGGCCGAAGCGACGCTTTTGCTTCACAGGACGCCGGAGTCGCCGAGGAGCCAAAAGAAAGCGGGCCGCAACGCGGCCCGCTTCAGGCCCGGAAACCGGCCTAACCGGTCCCGTGGACGCCCGCAGACGGCGCTTACGACTGCACCGGCACCAGGGTGATCTCGACCCGGCGGTTGGCCGCGCGGCCGGCCTCGGTGTCGTTGCTGGCGATCGGGTAGCGCTTGCCGCCGCCGACGGTGATCAGGCGCTGCTGCTGCACGCCCTGCGCCTGCAGGTACTGCGCGACCGCGGCGGCACGCTGCTCGGACAGGCGCTGGTTGACCTCGTCGCTGCCGATGTTGTCGGTATGGCCGGCGACCTCGACCACGGTCTGGTGGTACTCGCGCAGCACGCCGGCCACGTCGTTGAGCACCGGGTAGAACTTCGGATCGAGGTTGGAACTGTTGAAGGCGAAGGTGACGTTGCCCGGCATGTTCAGGGTGATGTTGTCGCCCTTGCGGGCCACGTCCACGCCGGTGCCGCGCAACTTCTCGTTCAGCGCCGCCTGCTGGCGGTCCTGGTAGTTGCCGACCGCCGCGCCGGCGAGGCCGCCGATGCCGGCGCCGATCATGGCGTGCTGGCGGCGCTCGACCGCGCTGTCGCCGGTCAGCAGGCCGGCGGCGACGCCGAGCCCGGCGCCGATCAGCGCGCCGGTGCCGGTGCGGTTGGTCTGCGGCTGGCCGGTATAGGGATCGGTGGTCTGGCAGCCGGCGGCGAGTACCGCGACGAACGCGGCGGCGGTGGCAATGGCTAAGGTCTGCTTGCGGATCATGGACACGCTCCTGTGCATGGGGAAGGCACGGCCATCCGGCCGCTGGGGCCGAATGCTACGGCGTTCGCCGTGAGCAACAGGTGTCCGGAATGCAACCCTGTGACGGGCTCGTCGGTTTCCGTTCAGCGTCCACGCAAGGCGGCCGGCCGCCATGGACGCGCTACTCGAACACGCCCACCGCGTCGTGGCTGAGGTTGTCGAAGCGGGTGTACTCGCCGAAGAACTTCAGCTTCACCGAACCGGTCGGGCCGTTACGCTGCTTGCCAATGATGACCTCGGCCAGGCCCTTGTCCGGCGAATTCTCGCGGTTGTAGTAGTCGTCGCGGTAGATGAACACGATCACGTCCGCGTCCTGCTCGATGGCGCCCGACTCGCGCAGGTCGGCCATCACCGGACGCTTGTCGGTGCGAGTCTCCAGCGAGCGGTTGAGCTGCGACAGGGCGATCACCGGCACGTTCAGCTCCTTGGCCAGGGCCTTGAGCGAACGGCTGATCTCGGAGATCTCGGTGGCGCGGTTCTCGTTGTTGCCCGGCACCTGCATCAGCTGCAGGTAGTCGATCACGATCAGGCCCAGGCCGTGCTCGCGCTTGAGCCGGCGCGCCTTGGAGCGCAGCACGTCCGGCGACAGTGCCGGGGTGTCGTCGATGAAGATCTTGACGTCGCGCAGCATGCGGATCGCGCTGGTGACCCGGCTCCAGTCCTCGTCCTCGAGCTGGCCGGTGCGCAGGCGGGTGGCGTTGACCCGGCCCATCGAGGAGATCAGGCGCAATGCCAGCTGCGAGGCCGACATTTCCATCGAGAACACCGCCACCGGCTTCTTCGACTTGATCGCGCCGTACTCGGCCATGTTCAGCGCGAGCGTGGTCTTGCCCATCGCCGGGCGCGCGGCAAGGATAATCAGGTCGGTCGGCTGCAAGCCGGCGGTCATCTCGTCGAACTCGGTGTAGCCGGTCGGCAGGCCGGTGACGCCGCCGCCGCTGTTGTAGCGGGTCTGCAGGAGCTCGAAGGCCTCGGTCAGGGCGCGGTTGACCGGGGTGAAGTCCTGGCGTCCGCGCGAGCCGGCCTCGGCGATGGCGAATACATCCTGCTCGGCCTTGGCCAGCAGCGCGGCGCTGTCGCGCCCCTCCGGCTGGAAGCCGTCGTTGACGATCTCGGTGCCGACCTCGATCAGCTGCCGCAACACCGCCTTGTCGCGCACGATCTCGGCGTAGGCGCGGATGTTGGCCGCCGACGGCGTGGTGGTGGCCAGTTCGACCAGGTAGGCGCCGCCGCCGATCAGCTCGGAGTAGCCCTGCGAGTCGAACCACTCGCCCAGGGTCACCGCGTCGAACGGCCGGCTCTTCTCGGCCAGCTCGCGGATGGCGCGGTAGATCAGCTGGTGGTCGCGGCGGTAGAAGTCGTTCTCGACCAGCACGTCGCCGACGGCGTCGTAGGAGTCGGGGGCGAGCATCATCCCGCCCAGCACCGCCTGCTCGGCCTCGACCGAATGCGGCGGCACGCGGAGCTGTTCGATGCGGGCGTCGCTGCGGTCGTTGCGGAAGCCGGGACGTGCGGACATCGGGGCGCTGGACTCCAGGCTGCGTGCGGCGGGAAGGAAGAGGACCGGGTCGGGCATGGTAGTCGCCTCCGCTGCGGGGACGTTGCAGATAACCCTGTGCATAACCGGTGGGAATCTCACCGGGCGCGACGGGCCCCGCGGCAGCATGCGGTCTCCCGCAAAAAAGGAAGGGCGCCCTGCGGCGCCCTTCCCGGTGAAGCCTGGCCGGTGGCTCAGGCTTCCGGCTCGACCACCACCTTGACGGTGGTCTCGACGTCGGCGTGCAGGTGCACCAGCACGTCGAACTCGCCGATATGGCGGATCGGGCCTTCGCCCAGGATCACTTCGCTCTTCTCCAGCGGCAGGCCGGCAGCGGTGAAGGCCTCGGCGATGTCGCGCGGGCCGACCGAGCCGTACAGCTTGCCCTCGGTGGAGGCGTTGGCCTTCAGGGTGACGCTGGCACCTTCCAGCTGGGCCAGGCGGCCCTGGGCGCCGTCGAGCTGCGACTTGGCCTTGGCCTCGTACTCGGCGCGCTTGGCCTCGAACTCCGCCAGGTTGGCGGCGGTGGCCGGCACGGCCTTGCCCTGCGGGACCAGGAAGTTGCGGCCATAGCCCGGCTTCACGGTGACCTTGTCGCCGAGGTTGCCCAGGTTGGTGACCTTCTGCAGAAGGATCAATTGCATCGTAGTGCTCCGTTATCCGTTAGCGGCGCCATGGCAGGCGCCGCAACGATTGCTGTCCGAATAGGACGGTTCAATTAAACATCGTGGTTGTCGGTGTACGGGATCAGGGCCAGGAAACGGGCGCGCTTGATCGCGGTCGACAGCTGGCGCTGGTAACGCGACTTGGTGCCGGTCACGCGGCTCGGGACGATCTTGCCGTTCTCGGTCAGGTACTGGCGCAGGGTGTTGAGATCCTTGTAGTCGATCTCCTTGACACCCTCGGCGGTGAACTTGCAGAACTTGCGGCGGCGGAAGAACTTGGACATGGGTGTGCTCCTAGGGGGCGCGATCAGGCGGCTTCGGCGTTGTCGCCGTCGGTGTCGGCGGCGGCAACGGTGCCCTCGCCTTCCTCGTCACGGCGGCGGCGCTCGCCACGCTCGGGCTTGTCGCCCTTCTCGTCCTTGCTCTTCATGATCAGCGACTGCTCGGTCTCCGGGCCGTCGCGGCGGATGACCAGGTGGCGCAGGATCGCGTCGTTGAAGCGGAAGGTCTCGACCAGTTCGTCGATCGCGGCCTGGGTGGCCTCGATGTTGAACAGCACGTAGTGGGCCTTGACCAGGTTCTGGATCGGGTAGGCCAGCTGGCGGCGGCCCCAGTCTTCCAGGCGGTGGATGGTGCCGTTGCCGTTCTCGACCAGCGACTTGTAGCGCTCGATCATGGCCGGCACCTGCTCGCTCTGGTCCGGATGGACCAGGAACACGACTTCGTAGTGACGCATTGTGTCTTCCTCGTGGATGCGGCCCTCGCGGGCCTGGCAGCCCCCCGTCGACCGGAACGGAAGCGGTGGGGCAAGGTGTCCCGGTGCCTGGCGGGCGCAGGGAGCCGGAAATTATGCCGGGTCAGGCACTTGGGCGCAAATCCGCGGGTCCGGGATCGGGGGCTGGCCAGGTGGCGGGCCGGATCACGATCCGGATGGCGACGCCCGCCGGACCGCCGGAGTTACCGCGCGGCCGAGGCGCTCCGGCCTGTATCCCGGCACCCGCCGGAATATAGGATTGGCTTCAATAATCCAATGCAACTTGCTGAAATTAATTGAATATTTCGCGTCAATTCGCCCTGCCTGCCTGCTGCCGCGCGGCGATCCAGGCACGGATATGCGCCTCCAGCGTCTCCAGCGGCACCGAGCCGGTGGCCAGCACCGCGTCGTTGAAGTCGCGCAGGTCGAACGCTTCGCCCAGCTCGCGCCGCGCTTCCTCGCGCAGGGCCGAGATCCGCAGCTGGCCGATCTTGTAGGCCAGGGCCTGGCCCGGCCAGGCGATGTAGCGGTCGATCTCGTTGACCACGTCCTGCTCGGTCTTGGGCGAGTTGTCCATGAAGAAGTCGATCGCCTGCTGCCGGGTCCAGCCCTTGGCATGCATGCCGGTGTCGACCACCAGGCGCACCGCCCGCCACATCTCGTAGGCCAGCTGGCCCATGCGGTCGTAGGGGTCGTCGTACAGGCCCATGTCGTAGCCCAGCTGCTCGGCGTACAGGCCCCAGCCCTCGCCGTAGGCGACGAAGTAGGCGGTGCGGCGGAACATCGGCAGGTCCGGCAGCTCGGCGCCGCGGGCGAACTGGAAGTGGTGGCCGGGCACCGCCTCGTGCAGCGACAGCGCCATCATCTCCCACTTCGGCCGCACCTCGGGCCGGTACAGGTTGACGTAGTAATAGCCGGCGCGGCTGCCGTCGACCGCGCCGGGCTGGTAGTAGGCGGTGGTGGTGTCCGGGGCGATGTTGTCCGGGATCGGCCGCACCCCGTACGGCAGGCGCGGAATGGTGCGGAACACCTTCACCAGCTCCGGGTCGATGCGCTTGGACATGGCCTGGTAGGCCTCCAGCAGCTCGGCCGGCTCCGCGTAGAAGAACTTCGGATCGGTGCGCAGGTACTGGAAGAAGGCCTGCAGGTCGCCCCGGAAGCCGACCTCCTCGCGGACCTTCTCCATCTCCGCCCGGATCCGCGCCACTTCCTGCAGGCCGATCGCATGGATCTGCCCGGCGGTCAGCCCGGTGGTCGTGTACCAGCCGGCGAGGAAGTCGTAATAGGCCTTGCCGTCCGGCAGCTCGGTGGCGGCGATGCTATCTCGCGCATGCGGCAGGTAGTCCTGCTCGAAGAAGCGGCCGAACTCGCGGTAGGCCGGCACCACCTTGCCGGCGATCGCCTCGCGTGCCTGCGCGCGCAGCACCGCCTGCTCGGCGGCCGGGATCGACTCGGGCATCTTCAGGAACGGCTTGTAGAACGGGCTTTCCGTCGGATCCTCGACCAGCTGGCCGCGGATCTGCGCCGGCACGCGCTGCATCAGCACCTTCGGCGGCACGCTGCCGGCCTCCACGCCGGCCTGCATCAGCGCGGCGGTCTGTTCCAGCAGGGCCGGCAGCGCGTTCAACCGCGCGATCCAGTTGCGGTAGTCCTGCGCGCCGGCGAACGGCAGCAGCTCGGCGATGCCGTCGGCGGTCTGCACCCCGCCCTGGTGGCCGATGGGTTGCAGGTACTCGCGGAAGCGCTGCCGCGTCACCGCCCGCTCCTGCAGCCAGGCGAAGGTGTCGTAATTGAGCTGGTCGGCCGGCGACAGCGCGGCGCGGTCGATCCGCTTCAGCGCGGCCAGCGCCTCGCGGTCGGCGGCCTCGCGCCGGGCGATGGCGTCCAGGCTCATGTCGCTCCAGCGATCGTCGTAGCGGCGGTCGCCCTGGTAGGCGGCGTTCTCCGGCGATTCGCGCAGGCCGCGCTCCCACTCCGCGTCGAACAGGCTGTGCAGCGCGGCGGCGGCCTGGCTGCGGGTTTCGGCCGCCGGCGCGGCGACCGCGGCCGGGAGATTCGGGAAGAAGCAGATGGCCAGGGCGGCGAACAGCACGGTGCGGCGCATGCGGGCTCCGGAGGATGGAAAGCGCCAAGCCTAGCGCGGCAGGCGGCTCCCCGGGGTCGTGGCTTCCCGGCTGGCGAAGAAGCGCCGCGCCAAGGATGGTGCCGGGTATCCTCCTGCAGGAGCCCATTCATGGGCGACACGGGTGTCGGAATCATGAGGAAGTCGCCTGTGCCGACGGCGTCGGGTCGCCGGCTGAACCCGGCTCCTACAACAGCCCCGACGCCGCCGCTCTTCTGTAGGAGCTGACTTCAGTCGGCGACACGGGCGTCGGAATCATGAGGGCGTCGCCTGTGCCGGCAGCGTCGCGTCGCGGGCAAGCCCGGCCTCCTACAAGAACAGGTCGTCGGGCGACGAACGGAGCCGGACAAGCCGTTGCCGATGACGAAGCCACGACCTGGAAGCGCCCGAAGACGTGGCAGGCCGGGTGTGTTGCGGCAGCGGCCATGGATGGCCGCGTCGGCGAGTCGGCACAGGGATGTGCCGCCGAGACGACCGCAACACACCCGGCCTGCCGCGGCCTAGCCCGAAGCCGATCACGCCTAACGCTCTGGCCGTTGCCGTTGCTGGCCGTTGCAGTGGCGATTCGGGCCGTTTCCAGGATCGGCGAAGAACCCGTCTTGCCCGGTTTGCCGTCGGCGGAAGGCGAATCCAGAGCCCAAAATCACTGGGTCCCGGCGTACGCCGGGACGACGGGAGTTTGGGGGCGGTGGCGACACCGGGACTGTCTCCGGCCGGCGCCGCTGACCCGGGGCTCAGCCGGGGCCGGTGGTGAAGCTCTCGCCGCAGCCGCACTCGGCTGCCGCGTTGGGGTTGTTGAAGACGAAGGTCTCGCTCAACCCCTGGCGGGCGAAGTCGATCTCGGTGCCGTCGACCAGCGGCAGGCTCTGCGCGTCGACGAAGATGCGGACCCCGTCCTGCTCGAACACTGCGTCGTCCTCGCGGCGGTCGCGGGCCAGGTCGGCGACGTGGCCCCAGCCCGAGCAGCCGGTGCGGGTGACGCCGAAACGCAGGCCCAGCGCGGCCGGATCGTGCTGCAGGAAGCGCTGCACGCGGTCCAGGGCGACGGGGGTCAGGGTTACGGCCATCGGGGAACCTCCAGGATTGCGCTGACGATTATAGGCGGAGCCGGCGTCCCGCCACCGTCGCGATCGGCGTTGGTCATGGGACGTTGTGGCGAGGCGGCGGCACCGCCGCCTCGCAACCGCGCGGCCGCAACCGCTACACTTCCGCCCTTCCCAGATGGGCTCCACGACACAAGGATTCAAGCCATGACGGTGGTCAGCGTCGAACATGCGCTCGCGGGCAGGATTCCCGCCGGCGGCGAGGTCACCGTCCGCGGCTGGGTCCGGACCCGGCGCGACTCCAAGGCCGGGCTGAGCTTCGTCAACGTCAGCGACGGCTCCTGCTTCGCCCCGATCCAGGTCGTGGCCCCGGCCGCCCTGCCGAACTACGAATCCGAGGTGAAGCACCTGACCGCCGGCTGCTCGGTCATCGCCACCGGCACCCTGGTGCCCTCGCAGGGCCAGGGCCAGGCGTTCGAGATCCAGGCCAGCGCGGTCGAAGTGACCGGCTGGGTCGAGGACCCGGAGACCTACCCGATCCAGCCCAAGGCGCACTCGCTGGAGTTCCTGCGCGAGGTCGCCCACCTGCGCCCGCGCACCAACCTGTTCGGCGCGGTCACCCGCATCCGCCACTGCCTGGCCCAGGCCGTGCACCGCTTCTTCCACGAGCGCGGCTTCTACTGGATCAGCACCCCGATCATCACCACCTCCGACGCCGAGGGCGCCGGGCAGATGTTCCGCGTCTCCACCCTGGACCTGGCCAACCTGCCGCGCGGCAAGGACGGCGCGGTCGACTTCTCGCGCGACTTCTTCGGCAAGGAGACCTTCCTGACCGTCTCCGGCCAGCTCAATGTCGAGGGCTACTGCCTGGCGCTGAGCAAGGTCTACACCTTCGGCCCGACCTTCCGCGCCGAGAACTCCAACACCACCCGGCACCTGGCCGAGTTCTGGATGATCGAGCCGGAGATCGCCTTCGCCGACCTGGCCGCCGACGCCGACCTGGCCGAGGATTTCCTCAAGTACCTGTTCCGCGCGGTGCTGGACGAGCGCGCCGACGACATGGCCTTCATCGCCGAACGCGTGCAGAAGGACGCGGTCACCCGGCTGGAGGCGTTCATCAACGCGCCGTTCGAGCGGATCGACTACAGCGACGCGATCGGGCTGCTGCAGAAGGCCGGGAAGAAGTTCGAGTTCCCGGTCGAATGGGGCCTGGACCTGCAGACCGAGCACGAGCGCTGGCTGACCGAGGAGCACGTCGGCCGCCCGGTGGTGGTGATGAACTACCCCGAGCACATCAAGGCCTTCTACATGCGCCTCAACGACGACGGCCGGACCGTCGCGGCGATGGACGTGCTGGCCCCGGGCATCGGCGAGATCATCGGCGGCAGCCAGCGCGAGGAGCGGCTGGACGTGCTCGACGCGCGCATGGCCCAGTTCGGGCTGGATCCGGAGCACTACGGCTGGTACCGCGACCTGCGCCGCTACGGCGGCGTGCCGCACGCCGGCTTCGGCCTGGGCTTCGAGCGGCTGGTGGTCTACGTGTGCGGGCTGTCCAACATCCGCGACGCGATCCCCTATCCGCGCGCGCCGGGCAATGCGGAATTCTAGGCCCATACCGTCGTCCAGGCGTACGCCGGGACAACGGTATGGACGGCTTGCAAATACGGAATCGACATGATCCTGTTCCTCGCCCTGTGCTTCATCGGCGTGGCCATCGCCGGGGCCAGCGCGTTCGTGATCTTCTGGCCGCTGACCCTGGTCCACGTGCGCGACCGCCACGCCGGTACCGCCGCCGACTTCGGCCCCGGCGCCTTCGCCAACCCGGCCGCGCTGCGCTGGCTGCTGGGCGGCGGCTACCGCGCCACCGGCGACCGCTCCCTGAGCGGCCTGGCCACCCCGGCGCGGATCGCGCTGCTCACCGTCATCGTCGCCCTGGTCCTGGCCGGCCTGCTCTGGCTCGCCGCGGAGGCACTGCCATGAACGACCCCTACACCACGCAGAGCTGGTGGATCGCCACCCTCGGCCACACCCTGCACTGGGCGCAGCTGCGCGAACGCGAGGCCGGCACCGCCGAGGTGCTGGACCACGACGGCAAACTGCACGCCTACGACAGCGAGGACACCGCCCGCTCGATGCTGCTGGACGCCGGCTACGTCGAGTTCGACGGCCTGGACGAGGAGGACGCGCTGGAGCGCGGCTTCTCGCTGGACGAAGTCGCCCCGCCGCGCGCGGGCAGCGACGCCGAACTGGTCGGACTGATGAGCGTGAGCCTGGGCCGGCAGGCCTGAGCGCGGTGTACACCCCGCGCGCCTTCGCCGAGGACGACCTGGCCGGGCTGGACTGGCTGCTGGCGCGCGATCCGTTCGCCACCCTGGTCACCTGCGGCGGCGACGGCCTGCCCGTGGCCACCCACTTGCCGGTCCTGTACGCGCGCGACGGCGGGCGCGTGGCCATCGAGGGCCACTGGGCGCGCCCCAACCCACAGGCCACGCACGCCGGCCCGGCGCTGCTGATCGTGCACGGTCCGCACCACTACGTTTCCCCGGACTGGTACGTCGACAAGGCCGAGGCGGCCCGGGTGCCGACCTGGAACTACGCCGCCGCGCACCTGTACGGCGCGCTGCAGCCGCTGCACGACGAGGCCGGCCTGGCCTCCATCGTCGCCCGCCTCGGCGAGCGCTTCGAGCCGGCGGTCGGCGGCCGCTGGCGCTACGACCACGACGACGAGCGCGAACGGCGGCAGCTGCGCGGCATCGTCGGCTTCCGCTTCGCGGCCGAACGGATCGAGCTGAAGTTCAAGCTCAACCAGAACCATCCGGCCGCGAACGTCGAGAGCGCCATCGCCGGCCTGCGCGCGCTGCCGGGCGAGGCCGCGGCCGAGGTGGCCGCGCTGATGCAGGACCGGCTCCGCCGCCGGCCGGCCTGAGCGCCGGCCAGGCCGGACGACAGACGCGCGACGCCGGGTCTGTGATAATGCCGCCATGGCCGACGAACTCAACGACCTGATCCGCCGCAACCATGCCTGGTCCGAGCGCGTGCGCGCCGAGGACCCGGAATTCTTCTCCCGCCTTTCGCAACAGCAGGCGCCGGAGTTCCTGTGGATCGGCTGCTCCGACTCGCGGGTGCCGGCCAACCAGATCATCGACATGGCCCCGGGCGAAGTGTTCGTCCACCGCAACGTGGCCAACGTGGTCGTGCACACCGACCTGAACTGCCTGTCGGTGGTCCAGTTCGCGGTGGACGTGCTCAAGGTCAAGCACATCCTGGTGGTCGGCCACTACGGCTGCGGCGGCGTCTACGCCGGCCTGACCCGGCTGCGCCTGGGCCTGGTCGACAACTGGATCCGCCACGTCACCGACGTGGCCGAGCGCCATGCCGAGTGCCTGCACCAGGCCGGCGGGCTGGAGCTGCAGCACGACCGCCTGTGCGAACTGAACGTACTCGAGCAGGTGGTCAACGTCTGCCAGACCACCATCGTCCGCGACGCCTGGGCACGCGGCCAGGAACTGACCGTGCACGGCTGGGTCTACAGCCTCAAGGACGGCCGCGTGCACCACCTGGGCATGGACATCGACTCGCTGGACTGCCTGGGCGAAAAGTACGACGCCGCCCTCGCCCGCATCCGCCAGGACCGCGAGAACCGCTGAGTCCGCATTCCACGCCGCAGGAACCCGCCATGCTGCCCGCCCCGCTCAACCTGCAGGCCTGGATCGAGGAGCACCGCCACCTGCTCAAGCCGCCGGTCGGCAACAAGTGCATCTACGACGGCGACTTCATCGTGATGGTGGTCGGCGGGCCGAACGCGCGCACCGACTTCCACTGGGACGAGGGCCCGGAGTGGTTCTACCAGCTCGAGGGCGAGATGGTGCTGCGCGTGCAGGAGCATCCGCACGGCGGCCCCGGCGCGGTGCGCGACATCCCGATCCGTGCCGGCGAGATCTTCCTGCTGCCGCCGCGGGTGCCGCATTCGCCGCAGCGACTGCCCGGCAGCGTCGGCCTGGTGGTCGAACGCCGCCGCCAGGCGCACGAGGACGACGGCCTGCTGTGGTACTGCGAGCGCTGCAACCACAAGCTGTACGAGGAGTTCTTCCACCTGCGAGACATCGAGCAGGACTTCCCGCCGGTGTTCGACCGCTTCTACGGGTCGGAGGAGCGCCGCACCTGCAAGCACTGCGGCCACCTCAACCCGCGTCCTGCCCGTTACGACCCGCAACCCGATTCGCTCGCCGACATCACCTGACGCGGCCACGCCCTCCGCCGCGCCCTCCCTCTTGCCACCGGACTCCATGAGTCACTCCAATACCAACGCCCGTACCCACGCCCTGGCCCTGGACGCCGCCGATCCGCTGCGTCCGTTCCGCAACGAATTCCTGATCCCCAAGCACGGCGATCGCGAGCAGACCTACTTCGTCGGCAACTCGCTGGGCCTGCAGCCACGCGGCGCGCGCGCGCACGTGCTCGAAGTGCTGGACAAGTGGGCCAGCGAAGCGGTCGAGGGCCATTTCAGCGGCATCACCGGCTGGATGAACTACCACGGCCTGGTGCGCGAGCCGCTGGCGCGGCTGGTCGGCGCGCAGCCGCAGGAAGTGGTGGCGATGAACACGCTCACCGTGAACCTGCACCTGATGCTGGCCAGCTTCTACCGGCCCACGGCGCAGCGCCCGGCGATCCTGATCGAGGCCGGTGCGTTCCCTTCCGACCGGCATGCGGTCGAATCCCAGATCCGCCTGCACGGCTTCGACCCGGCCACCGACCTGGTCGAGGTGGAACCGGACGAACCGAACGGCACGATCTCGCTGGCGGCGATCGAGCGCGCCATCGCCACCCACGGCCCGCGCCTGGCGCTGGTGCTGTGGCCGGGGGTGCAGTACCGCAGCGGCCAGGCCTTCGACCTGGCCGAGGTCGCGCGGCTGGCGCACGCGCAGGGCGCGGTCGCCGGCTTCGACCTGGCCCATGCGGTCGGCAACCTGCCGCTGAAGCTGCACGATTCCGGCGCCGACTTCGCGGTGTGGTGCCACTACAAGTACGTCAACGCCGGCCCGGGCGCGGTCGCCGGCTGCTTCGTGCACGAGCGCCACGGCCATGCGGGCCTGCCGCGGATGGCCGGCTGGTGGGGCCACGACCCGGCCACCCGCTTCCGCATGGCCCCCCAATTCGTCCCGGCCGCCGGGGCCGAGGGCTGGCAGCTGTCCAACCCGCCGGTGCTGGCGCTGGCGCCGCTGCGCGCCTCGCTGGAGCAGTTCGACCGTGCCGGCGGCATGCCGGTGCTGCGCGCCAAGTCGGAGAAGCTGACCGGTTTCCTCGACTCGCTGATCCGCCAGCGCCTGGCCGGCGCGCTGGAGATCGTCACACCCGCCGAACCGGAGCGCCGCGGCGCCCAGCTCTCGCTGCGCGTGGCCGGCGGCAGGGAGCGCGGGCGCGAACTGTTCGACTACCTGCGCGACACCGGCATCCTCGGCGACTGGCGCGAGCCGGATGTGATCCGGATATCGCCGGCGCCGCTGTACAACCGCTACGCCGACGTGCTGCGCTTCGTCGAGGAAGTGGAGCATTGGCGGGGGGTGTGAGCAACATCGTCATCCCACCCATATCCCGTCATCCCCGCGTAGGCGGGGATCCAGTGACTTTCGCTCTCTCGGGTCTTGCTTATGGACAAGCAGCCTGCCACGTACATCCTGGCGAACCAACGCAATGGCACCCTCTACATCGGCGTTACCAGCGATCTCGTCGGACGCATATGGCAACATCGGGAGCACTTCGTTCCGGGATTCACCGATCGGCATGACGTGGTCCATCTGGTCTGGTACGAAATCCACGAAACCATGGAATCGGCCATCCTTCGGGAAAAGCGGCTGAAGAAATGGAACCGTGAGTGGAAAATTAGGTTGATTGAGGAATTGAACCCCTACTGGAACGATCTGTGGCCGACAATCTGCGGACAAGGCCAAGTCACTGGGTTCCCGCCTACGCGGGAATGACGGGCTTCGAGCGTTGCAAACCCACCCAGATGACGGGAATACCGGATTGAACAGCGAGCAGTACCGCGAACTGACCCTCATCGGCGCCGGCCTGGCTGGTTCCCTGCTCGCGATCCTGCTGTCGCAGCGCGGCTGGAAGGTCACCGTCTACGAGCGCCGAGGCGATCCGCGGATCAAGGGCTACGAATCGGGCCGCTCGATCAACCTGGCCCTGGCCGAGCGCGGCCGCCACGCGCTGCGCGCCGCCGGAGTCGAGGACGCGGTGATGGCCCAGGCGGTGATGATGCGCGGGCGCATGATCCACGGCCTGGACGGCTCGCTGCAGCTGCAGCGCTACGGCCGCGACGACTCCGAGGTGATCTGGTCGGTGCACCGCGCCGACCTCAACATCACCCTGCTGCGGGCCGCCGAGCGCGCCGGTGCCACTGTGCACTTCCACCGCCGCCTGCACACCGTCGACTTCGACGCCGGCTACGCGCGCCTGATCGACGACCGCGACGACCAGCCGCACGACATCCGTTTCCGCACCCTGGTCGGCGCCGACGGCGCCGGTTCGGCACTGCGCGCGGAGATGGTGCGCAAGGCCGATTTCGACGAGTACACCGAGTTCCTCGACCATTCCTACAAGGAACTGACCATCCCGCCCGGGCCCGACGGCGGCTTCCGGATCGAGCCGCACGCGTTGCACATCTGGCCGCGCGGGCGCTACATGTGCATCGCGCTGCCCAACGACGAGCGCACCTTCACCGTCACGCTGTTCTTGCCGAACCATGGCCTGCCCAACCACGCAGCGCCCGGCACCGACGACCCCAGCTTCGCCAGCGTGCGCAGCGGCGCCGAGGTCCGCGCCCTGTTCGCCCGTGACTTCCCCGACGCGCTGCCGCTGATCCCGGACCTGGAACAGGACTGGGAGCACCACCCGCCCGGCCTGCTCGGCACCCTGTACCTGGACCGCTGGCACCTGGACGGCCGGGCGCTGCTGCTGGGCGACGCGGCGCACGCGATGGTGCCGTTCCACGGCCAGGGCATGAACTGCGCGTTCGAGGACTGCGTGGCGCTGGCCGAGGCGATGGACCGCCACGGCGTGCTGGAGCAGGCGTTCGCCGCGTTCGAGGCCGAGCGCAAGCCGAATGCGGCGGCGATCCAGGCCATGGCCCTGGAGAATTACATCGAGATGCGCGACCGGGTCGACGATCCGGACTTCCTGCTGCAGCGGGAACTGGAACGGGCGCTGCAGGAGCGCCACCCGCAGCGCTTCGTCCCGCACTACACCATGGTCACCTTCATGCGCATCCCGTACGCGGTGGCGCTGGAGCGCAGCGAGATCCAGCGGCAGATCCTGGTCGAGGCCACGCGGGGCCGCCGCGACCTGGCCGGCATCGACTGGCCGGCGCTGGCGCGGGTGGTGGAGGAACGCCTGCCGGTGCTGGAGGAAGCGCGCTGAGGCGCGCGGCCATGGCCGAGAGCTTCCTGTTCTACGACCTTGAGACCTTCGGCGCCGACCCGCGCCGCAGCCGCATCGCCCAGTTCGCCGCGGTCCGCACCGATCCGGAACTGAACGTCGTCGAGGAACCGATCAGCCTGTTCGTGCGGCCGGCCGACGACCTGCTGCCCTCGCCCGTGGCCACGCTGATCACCGGCATCACGCCCCAGCAGGCGCTGCGCGACGGCCTGGCCGAGGCCGAGGCCGCCGCGCGCATCGTCGAGGAGATGGCGCGCCCGGGCACCTGCACCCTGGGCTACAACTCGCTGCGCTTCGACGACGAGTTCGTCCGCCACACCCTGTTCCGCAACTTCTTCGACCCCTACGAGCGCGAGTGGCGCGGCGGCAACTCGCGCTGGGACCTGCTCGACGTGCTGCGCCTGGCCCACGCGCTGCGCCCGGACGGGATCGCCTGGCCGCAGCGCGAGGACGGCGCCACCTCGTTCCGGCTCGAGCACCTGGCCCTGGCCAACGGCGTGCGCGATGGCGACGCGCACGAGGCGCTGTCGGACGTGTACGCCACCGTCGGCCTGGCCCGGCTGCTGCGCCGGGCGCAGCCACGGCTGTGGGACTACGCGCTGAAGCTGCGCGACAAGCGCCACGCCGCGTCCCTGCTCGACACCTTCGCCATGGCGCCGGTGCTGCACGTGTCCCAGCGCTACCCGGCCAGCCGCCTGTGCGCGGCGGTGGTGCTGCCGCTGGCGGTGCATCCATCCATCTCCAACCGGGTGATCGTGTTCGACCTGGACGGCGACGCGGACGCGCTGCTGGACCAGGACGCGGCGGGGATCGCCGACCGCCTGTACACGCCGGCGGCCGACCTGCCCCCGGGCGTGGCGCGCGTCCCGCTCAAGGAAGTGCACCTGAACCGCTCGCCGATGCTGGTGCCCTGGGCGCACCTGCGCAGCGACGACTTCCAGCGCCTGGGCCTGGACCCGGATGCGCTGCAGGCCAAGGCCGCGCGGCTGCGCGCGCACGGCCCGGCCCTGGCCGAGAAGGCCCGGCAGGTGTTCGCCGGCAGCCGCGAGCGCGCCGACGGCGACGTCGACGGCGCCCTGTACGCCGGCTTCGCCGGCGACGGCGACCGGCGCCTGTGCACGCAGGTGCGCGCCACCGCGCCGGCCGAACTGGGCGCGCGCGCGTTCGAGTTCAGGGATGCGCGCCTGCCGGAGCTGCTGTTCCGCTACCGCGCCCGCAACTGGCCGGGCACCCTGTCGGCGAGCGAGCGCGAGCGCTGGGACGACTACCGCCGGCGACGCCTGGCCGACGGCAGCGACCTGTCCGAATACGGCTTCGGCGCCTATTTCGCCGAGATCGCCACGCTGCGCACCGCCCATGCCGGCGACGGCGGCAAGCGGGCCCTGCTCGACCGGCTCGAGCAGTGGGGCCGCGAACTGCAGGACGCGCTATGAGCAGCTATTTCAGCGACGCCAGCTTCCGCTTCCTGCGCGGCCTGGCCCGGCACAACGACAAGGCCTGGTTCGAGCAGCACCGGCAGGACTACGAGGCGAACGTGCGCCAGCCGTTCCTGCGCCTGCTGGTCGACCTGCAGCCGGCACTGGCGAGTGTCAGTCCGCACTTCCGCGCCGACCCGCGCACGGTCGGCGGCTCGCTGTTCCGCATCCATCGCGACGCGCGGTTCTCGAACGACAAGTCGCCGTACAAGTCGTGGCAGGGCGCGCGCCTGTTCCACGAGCGCCGCCGCGAGGTGCCGGCGCCCTCGTTCTACCTCCACCTGCAGCCCGGCGAGAGCTTCGTCGGCGCCGGCCTGTGGCATCCGGAGCCCGACACCCAGCGCCGCGTGCGCCAGTTCATCCTCGACAACCCCGGCGCCTGGAAGAAGGCCGCGCACGCGCCGGCGCTGCGCCGCCGCTTCGACCTGGACGACAGCGAGGTGCTGTCGCGGCCGCCGCGCGGCTTCCCCGCCGACTTCGAGTTCGTCGGCGACCTCAAGCACCGCAACTGGGTATTCTGGCGGTCGCTGGACGATGCGACCATGACCGGCCCGCGCCTGCGCAGGACGCTGGAGACCGACCTGGCCGCGCTGGGCCCGTTCGTGGACTACCTCTGCGCCGCCCTGGACCTGGAGTTCTGACGCCATGGCTCCTCCCGCCCTGCCCACCGGGAAACCGCCCACCCGCCCGCTGCGCTGGATCGCCCTCGCCACCGTGCTGGTAATGCTGGCACTGCTGGCCTGGGTGGCGGCCGGCCCCTGGTTGGCGGTGCGCGGCATCGAGCGCGCGATCGTCCAGCGCGACGCCGCCGCGCTGAAGCGCCATGTCGACTTCCCGCGCCTGCGGGTGAACCTCAAGGCCCAGCTCGACGACCGCCTGGTGCGCGCGGTGGGAGACGAGGTTCCCGCCAACCTGTTCGGGGCCGCCGCGCTGGCGGTGGCCGGCGGCGCCACCGGCATGGCGGTGGACACTCTGGCCACGCCGCTGGGCGTGGCCGGCCTTCTCCAGGGCCACGTGCTGTGGCAGCGCGCCGGCGGCCGCACCGTCGGCGGCGACACCTGGGCGGCGACCGAGCCGGCGCGCCCGCTGCAGCATGCGCGGCTGCGCTACGAGTCGACCTCGCGTTTCACCGGCACCGTCGAGCATGAAAACGGCCACGCCACCGTGTTCGTGCTGCAGCGCCAGGGGCTGCGCTGGCGGCTGGTGGACATCCGCCTGCCGCAGGAGTTGTCGACCTACCTGCGCTGACTCCTTCAGCAGGCGGTGGCCTGCGTCACGGCCGGCCTGCGTTGTCCCCGTTGTCACCCGCATGGAGTGGAACCGCATGGACACGGATCTCAAGCGCACGGTCAGCGACGCGATGTGGGCACAGCTCGCCGCGCGGCTGCAGGTCGAACTGCCCGCCCTGAAGGCGATCGCCGAGGTCGAATCCAGCGGCTCTGGCTTCCTGCCGGCGCCGGACCGGCGGCCGAAGATCCTGTTCGAAGGCCACATCTTCCACCGCCTCACCGCCGGCCGCCACAGCGCCGGCCACCCCAACATCAGCTACCCGAAGTGGGACCGGCGCCAGTACTCCGGCTCGCTGGCCGGCGAATGGAAGCGGCTGGACAAGGCCGCCGCGCTGGACCCGGCCGCGGCGATGCAGTCGGCCAGCTGGGGTGCGTTCCAGATCATGGGCTTCAACTACGCACTGTGCGGCTTCGACAACGTCGGCCGCTTCGTCGACTGCCAGGCCGCCGGTGCCGACGGCCAGCTCGAGGCCTTCGCCAACCTGCTCTCGCGCCCCGGCTCGCCGCTGATCCAGCCGCTGCGGCGCAAGGACTGGGCCAAGTTCGCCAGCCTCTACAACGGGCCCGGCTACCGGCAGAACCGCTACGACGAGAAGATGGCCGCGGCCTACGCGCGCCATGCCGCGGCCACGCCGGCACGCGGTGGGCGCGCCGCCGCCGGCGCGGCACGTCCGCCGTCGGTGCGCGCACTGGTCGCGCCGGGACGGCCGGAACTGGCGCCGCTGGAGATGCTCGAGCTCACCGCCTCCGGCACCCCGCGCAAGCGCACCACCCGCGTCTTCAATGTGCGCCCGGACAGTGTCGATCTGCGCGACTGGGAGTACCAGCCGCCGGTGTCCTCGGCGCCGAAGGACGTGTGCTACCCGCGGGACGCGCGGCCGATGCTCGACCAGGGCCTGACCAGCGCCTGTACCGGCTATTCACTGGCGGTGGTGATCGAGTACCTGCTGGTGCGCGCCGACCGCCACGTCGAATCGATTTCACCGCACATGCTCTACAGCATGGCCCGGCGCTACGACGAGTGGGCCGAGAACGACGACGACGACGGCCCAGAAGCCGACACCGGCTCCTCGCTGCGCGGCGCGCTGAAGGGCTGGCTGCGCCACGGCGCCAGCAGCGCGCGGCTGTGGCCGAAGATGGAGATGCCCGACCCGGTGGCCAAGGCCAACGAGGACTGGTGGACCGATGCGATCAAGCGGCCGCTGGGTGCCTACTACCGGATCGACCCGCGTTCGCTGCGCGACATGCACGTGGCCATCGACCAGGTCGGCGCGCTGTACGCCAGCGCGTTCACCCACGCCGGCTGGGAGGATTTGCTGCGCGAGGAAGCCGTGCCGCGCCCGGAGAACGCCGATGACCTGCCGGTGATCCGGCGCCGCAGCGGCAGCCCCGACGGCGGCCATGCCTTCGCCATCGTCGGCTACACCCGCGACGGTTTCATCGTCCACAACTCCTGGGGCCTGGTCTGGGGCAAGGGCGGCCTGGCGGTGCTGCGCTACAGCGACTGGCTGGAGAACGCGATGGACTGCTGGGTCGCGCAGCTGGGCGTGGTCACCGCCGAGCACGAGGCGATCGCCGACGCCACCTCGCTGCGCACCGACACCGGCGGCACCCGCGCGGTGGTCTCCCGCAATCCGATCCTGGCCGCGCACGAGCTCAGCCCGTTCATCGTCAACATGGAAAACAACGGCCGCCTGAGCCAGCGCGGCCAGTTCCGCACCCAGCCGTCGGACGTGGACGCGCTGCTGCGCATCCATCTGAAGGAAGCCTGCCGCAAGTGGGGAGTGCGCGCCAACCAGGCGGTGGACATCGCCATCTACGCCCACGGCGGCCTCAACGACGAGGACGCGGCGGCCGAGTCGGCGCGGCTGTGGGTGCCCAAGCTGTACGACGAGAAGATCTTCCCGGTGTTCCTGATGTGGGAGACCGGTGCGATCAAGACCATCGGCAACATGATCGAGGACCGCCTCTCGCCCGACGACCAGCGCGCGGCCGGCGCCTGGCTGAAGGTCAAGGACCGCTGGAAGGAATGGTGGAACCAGCGCGTGGAGGGCATCGCCCGTCCGCTCGGCCGCCCGCTGTGGAACGAGATGAAGGACAACGCGGCCAGGATCAGCAGCAATCCCGCCTCCGGCGTGCGCCAGCTGTTCGACCTGTACAAGGCCAAGGGCAAGGAGTACGGCCTGCCGAAGGTGCGCCTGCACCTGATCGGCCACTCGGCCGGCGGCATCCTGCACTCGCACCTGGGCGCGGCCGCGATCGCCGCCGGCTTCGACCTGCGCTCGGTCAGCCTGATCGCGCCGGCGGTGCGCATCGACGAGTTCGACCGCACCCTGGGCAAGGCGGTGCTGAAGACCGGCACCAAGCTGCTGGTGGCGCACCTGACCGACGCGGCCGAACGCGCCGACCCGACCTGCAAGCCCTACGGCCACTCGCTGCTGTACCTGGTCTCGCGCTCGTTCGAGGACAAGAAGGAAACGCCGCTGCTGGGCCTGGAGCGCGACCTGGTGCCGGCGCGCGCGACCATGGCCTGGGGCGCGCAGATGATGGCCGTGGCCAGCCCGCATTCGGGGCTGGTCCGCCTGCCCAGCGCCACCACCCTGGACGTCGGCGGCACCCTGCCGACCGAGGCCACCACCCACGGCAGCCTCGACGATGACAAGGCGCTGCAGCGGCTGGTGTTCGACCTGATCCACAAGGCCTGAGCGGGAGTTCCCGCCCGGGCCGCCCGACGAGGGTGGCAGCGATGGAGCGAGGGATCACCCGGGCGGCCTCACGGATCCGGCGCATCGCCGGCAGCAGCCTGCTGCTGGTCCTGGCGCTGGCCGCAGGCGCCCCTGCCGGCGCGACGACCGTGGCGGTGCCGCTGCTGCACAACAATGGCGCCGCCGCAGAGGTCCGCAGCGAACCGGATCCCGCCGTCCGCGGCGAAGGCGTGCTGGTCGATTCGGCCGCGGTGCGCGACGTGTTCGATCCCCTGCCCGGCGTCAGCGCGCAAGGCGGCGCGGAGTGGCGCGCGGCGGTTGCCACCCTGCCCGACCCGGTCGAATCGCGGCTGGCGCGTTCGTTCGACATCGAGGTCGCCACCCTGGTGCGCAGCTTCCAGTTCGCCGGCTACGTCCTGCAGGGCCATGCAATGCCCTGGCCGGAGGCCGGCGCGAAAGCCGACGAGCCTTCGTCCCGCCCGTACCGCGGCACGCCGGGCGTGCTGGTATTCCGCCACGACGCCTGGCGCGAGGAAGGCAACGTCGGCCCGCGCACGCGCTACTTCGTGCTCTACCTGGTCGGCGAGTCGCCCACCTTCGGCGTGCAGCGGCTGGCGTTCTGCCGTGCCACGCGCCAGGCCCTCGCGCTCAACGACGGCGGCGAACGCCCGGCCCGGGACGACGGCGAAGCCGGATGCATGGCGCCGCGCACCGGCGCGGACCCGTCCGCCACGCCGGCGCAGGTCAGCGTGCTTGGCCCGACCTTCTCCGGCTCGCTGGCCTCGATCGCATCCGTAGCGCGCCAGGCCGGGCTGCACCTCGACCTGATGAGCCCGTCGGCAACGGTGACCAGCAACCGCCACATCGCCGAGCGCGATCCCGGCGGCCGCCATTCGATCGGCTACCGCACCTTCGCCCAGTGGGACCAGGTGCAGCAGATGGCGCACCTGTTCGCCTACCTGGAAACGGTGCATGGCATCTGCCCCGGCGATGTGGTGGTGCTCAGCGAGGAGTCGGCCTTCGGCCAGGGCAGCCAGGAGACCGAGAAGCAGCTCGCCGGCGAGCGCGCGGCGGCCGAGGCCATGGGCGCGCCCGCCCCGGCCTGCCTCGACCGGTCGCAGCCGACCTACCTGCAGTTCCCGCAGAACATCTCGGCCATCCGCGCCGAGCATGCGAACCTGGACCGCGAGACGGCGAAGAATCCCCAGCTCACGCCGCGGCGCTTCCTCGAGCTGGACATGCGCGATGCCGGCACCGGCCTGGACCTGCCGCCGGTGTACCAGCCGCAGCTGAGCACGCGCTCGGACGAACTGAGCCTGCAGCAGCTGATGGACACGCTGAACGTCTACGTGCGGCCGCGGGCGGTGATGGTGGTGGCGACCGACGTGCGCGACCGCCTGTTCATGCTCGCCGTCGTGCGGAGGACGGTGCCCGGCGCCATCCCGGTGGTGCTGGAGGGCGACCACCTGCTCACCCACCCCGACTACCGGCGTGCCAACCGCGGCACGCTGATGGTCGCCAACGGCCGGATGCAGGCCTGCTACGTGCAGGTGGCCGAAGGCGGCCGCCAGTACCGGACCGAGTGTCGTCCGCGCCAAGGCGGCGGCGAGCGCGAGGTCGTGCCCGGCAGCCGCCGGATCTTCGCCTTCCCGACCGACTACGCGGCCAACCTGTTCCGCGCCAGCCAGGAACTGCTCTCGGCGCCGGCCACGGCGCAGGCCGACGCATCCGCCGCGGCGGCGCAACCACGCCGCGGCCGCTCGCCGCTGAGCGTGGTGACCCTGGCCGGCATCCAGTGGATCGATCCCGATTCGTACGTCCGCTCCGACGGCGGGAACGGAACGCCACAGGCCACTGCCGCGGCGGATTCCACCGAGCGACGGCGCTCCCATCCGCGCAGCACGCTGATCGCGGCCGACTTCCGGGTGCTGTCGCTCAACGTGGTGCTGCCGCTGCTGGTGGCGGCCAGCGGCCTGGCCCTGGCCGCCAGCGGATGGCTGCTGCTGTCCTCGCGGCCCGGTCGCACGGTCCTGCCGCCGGTCCGCTACGCGCTGCGCGAGACCGGCTGGGCCCTGGACCGGATGCTGCGCCGGCGCGGGTCAGGGCGCGAAGAACAGGCGGCGAGGCTGCCGGCACCCGGCCGCCGTCGACACAGCACCGGCGCACTGTCCTGCGCGCTGCTGGGGCTGCTCGCGCTGGCCACGCTGCTGCTGTTCGCCACGCGCTGGGGACACCTGCTCCTGACCGAGCAGTTCCGTGGCGCGATGCGCGGTGCGCTCGACCTGATCCACGGCCGCGACCGGTTCATGCTGTGGGCGATGTTCGGCCTGTACCTGTGGTTCGCCTGCCTGGTGATGACGCGCCTGCGGGCCTGGAACCGGCGCTGCGTGTTCCATCTGCTGCAGGCACCCGCCGCGTTCGACGCCGGGCGCTACCTTGGCCGCCGCTACACCCTCAGTTCGCTGCTGCTGGCGACGGCCGCGGCGGTCCCGCCGCTGGCCTACTGGGGCAGCCGGCTGCCGGACGCGGTCGACGGCGCGCGCATGCCCGGCGCCCTGGCGCTGGCCATGCTCGGCCTGGGCGTGTTCTTCCTCTCGCAGGCGCTGCTGCAGAACGGACGCCTGGTCCGCCTGGGCCGCGACCTGCGCGACCACGTGCTCGAGCGGCTGCCCGACGGGGCGCTGCCCGCGGACTGGCCGAATCCGCAGTGGCTCGGCACCTCGCCACGCTCGCCGCTGGCGGCGATCTTCCATGACAACGACTGGCTGGCGCTGGACCGCGGCGACGACCGCTGGCCGGCGGTGGACCCGGCCGAACTGCAGGCCGCCCTCGACCAGCCAGACCCACGCGACCGCCTGCCGTGCTGGCGCGCGCAGACCGTGGCCGAGATGAAGTTCGGGCTGACCTGCGTGCGCAGCTGCCTGTGGGCGGCATTCGCCGCGCCGGCGGTGCTGCTGGCCATGCAGGAGGTGTTCCCGTTCGCCCTGGAGTTCGAGCAGAGCGCGGTGGCGCTGGGCCTGATGACCGTGGCCTTCGTGGCGAGCGCGTGGCTGTCGATCTCGCTGGAGCGCGCGCCGCTGGTAGGGCAGATGTTCACCAAGGACGCGCACCACGTCTCGCTGATGGACCTGCTGCGGATCCTGGGCACCAAGCTGCTGCTGTTGCTGCTGATGCTCGCCGCGACGTTGACCCCGAACCTGGGCGAGTGGCTGCAGAACCTGGTCGGCGTGCTGCGGCTCTGACGCTGCTGTTTGTAGGAGCCGGGTTCAGCCGGCGACACGACGCCCTGGCGCAGGCGACTCCCTCGTATTCCCGACGCCCGTGTCGCCGACTGAAGTCGGCTCCTACAGGGAGCGATCGCACCACGGCTGTTGTTAGAGCGAGGTTCACCCGGCGATACCCCTTCGGCACAGGCGATGCCCTCGTGGTCGTAGCACCCGGGTCGCCAGCAAGCTGGGCTCCTACAGGAGCAGCGCGTCGGCCCCTGAAACGGAAACGCCCGGCGGTGCCGGGCGTTTCCTGGTTGCCGCGTGGCGCCGATCAGGCCGCGACGGTGTTCGCCACGTCCTGGTACTCCTGGATCTGGTCGAAGTTCATGTAGCGGTAGATCTCCGCGCCCTTCTCGTTGATCACGCCGATGTCGGCCATGTACTCGGCCTTGCTCGGGATCCGGCCCAGGCGCGAGCAGATCGCCGCCAGCTCCGCCGAACCCAGGTACACGTTGGAGTTGCGGCCCAGGCGGTTGGGGAAGTTGCGGGTCGAGGTCGAGAACACGGTGGCGCCCTCGCGCACCTGGGCCTGGTTGCCCATGCACAGCGAGCAGCCCGGCATCTCCATGCGCGCGCCGGCGGTGCCGAAGGTGCCGTAGTGGCCTTCCTTGGTCAGCTCGCTGGCGTCCATCTTGGTCGGCGGCGCGACCCACAGGCGGGTCGGGATGTCGCGCTTGCCTTCCAGCAGCTTGGCCGCGGCGCGGAAGTGGCCGATGTTGGTCATGCACGAACCGATGAACACCTCGTCGATGGTGGCGCCGGCCACGTCGGACAGGGTCTTCACGTCGTCCGGGTCGTTCGGGCAGGCCACGATCGGCTCGTGCACGTCGGCCAGGTCGATCTCGATCACCGCCGCGTACTCGGCGTCGGCATCGGGCTCGAGCAGCTGCGGGTCGGCCAGCCACTCCTCCATCTTCTTGATCCGGCGGCCCAGCGAGCGCGGATCGGCGTAGCCCTCGGCGATCATCCACTTCAGCAGGGTGATGTTGCTGGTGAGGTATTCGATGATCGGTTCCTTGTCCAGGCGCACGGTGCAGCCGGCGGCCGAACGCTCGGCCGAGGCGTCGGACAGCTCGAACGCCTGCTCCACCTTCAGCTGCGGCAGGCCTTCGATCTCGAGGATGCGGCCGGAGAAGATGTTCTTCTTGCCCTGCTTGGCCACGGTCAGCAGGCCCGCCTTGATCGCGTACAGCGGGATCGCGTTGACCAGATCGCGCAGGGTCACGCCGGGCTGCATCTGGCCCTTGAAGCGGACCAGCACGCTCTCGGGCATGTCCAGCGGCATCACGCCCGTCGCGGCGGCGAAGGCAACCAGGCCCGAACCGGCCGGGAACGAGATGCCCACCGGGAAGCGGGTGTGCGAGTCGCCGCCGGTGCCGACGGTGTCGGGCAGCAGCATGCGGTTGAGCCAGCTGTGGATCACGCCGTCGCCCGGGCGCAGCGAGATGCCGCCGCGGGTGGAGATGAACTCCGGCAGGGTGTGGTGGGTCTTCACGTCCACCGGCTTGGGATAGGCGGCGGTGTGGCAGAACGACTGCATCACCAGGTCGGCCGAGAAGCCCAGGCAGGCCAGGTCCTTCAGTTCGTCGCGGGTCATCGGGCCGGTGGTGTCCTGCGAACCGACCGAGGTCATCTTCGGTTCGCAGTAGGTGCCCGGGCGCACGCCCTGGCCTTCGGCCAGGCCGCAGGCGCGGCCGACCATCTTCTGCGCCAGCGAGAAACCCTTGCCGCTGTCGGCCGGCTGCTGCGGCAGGCGGAACAGGTCCGAGGCCGGCAGTCCCAGCGACTCGCGCGCCTTGGCGGTCAGGCCGCGGCCGATGATCAGCGGGATGCGGCCGCCGGCGCGCACTTCGTCGAACAGCACGTCCGACTTGACCTGGAACTGTGCGATCACCTCGCCGTTCTTGAGCGCCTTGCCCTCGTACGGACGCAGCTCGACCACGTCGCCGTGCTCCATCTGCGACACGTCCAGCTCGATCGGCAGCGCGCCGGCGTCTTCCATGGTGTTGTAGAAGATCGGGGCGATCTTGCTGCCCAGGCAGACGCCGCCGAAGCGCTTGTTCGGGATGAACGGGATGTCCTCGCCGGTGAACCAAAGCACCGAGTTGGTGGCGGACTTGCGCGAAGAGCCGGTACCGACCACGTCGCCGACGTAGGCGACCAGGTGGCCCTTGTCCTTGAGCTTCAGGATCTCGGCGACCGGGCCGCGCTTGCCGTCTTCCTCCGGCACGAACGGCGCGCCTTCGCGCTTGTTCTTCAGCATCGCCAGCGCGTGCAGCGGGATGTCGGGGCGGGTGGTGGCGTCCGGGGCCGGCGACAGGTCGTCGGTGTTGGTCTCGCCGGGCACCTTGAACACGGTGATGGTCAGGCTCTGCGGCACTTCCGGACGGCCGGTGAACCACTCGGCCTCGGCCCAGCTGCGCAGCACGGCCTGGGCATTGGCGTTGCCGGGCGCATTGCCCGAGCGTGCCTTCTCCTCCACGTCGTGGAACTGGTCGAACACCAGCAGGGTCTTCTTCAGGCCCTCGGCGGCGATCGCGCCGACCACGGCGTCGTCCAGCAGTTCGATCAGCGGGTGCACGTTGTAGCCGCCGAGCATGGTGCCCAGCAGTTCGGTGGCGCGCTCGCGGCTGATCAGCGGGTTGTCCTCGGTGCCGAAGGCCAGCGCGGCCAGGTACGAGGCCTTGACCTTGGCCGCGTCGTCCACGCCCGCGGGCACGCGGTTCGTGATCAGGTCGACCAGGAACTGTTCCTCGCCGGCCGGGGGAGCCTTCAGCAGTTCGATGACCTCGGCGGTCTGCTGCGCGCTCAGCGGCAGCGGCGGGATGCCGAGGGCGGCGCGTTCGGCGGCGTGGTGGCGGTAGGCTTCCAGCATGGGGGGTTCTCCGGGTGGTGCTTATGGAAAGGCGGATATCGGAACGTGGACTCAGGCCTTGGGCACGATCAGCTTCAGGCCCTTGAAGTAGTCGCGGTAGAAGGCGTCATCGCGGGTGATCAGCGCGTTGCACTGGAGCATGGCGTGGGCGCCGACCAGGAAATCCGCGACGACCCGCTCGCGGCGGCCGCCGCGGGTGCGGAAGCGCTTGTTCATGTGCCCGGCGCGCATCGCCGCGGCCTCGCCGAGCGGCTGGTAGCGGATGCCCAGTGGCGCCAGCAGGTCCATCAGGCTGACCGAGGTATCGAGCATGGCCTGGACCTCGGCGACCACCGCCTCGCAGACGACCACGTCGTCGTGCACCAGCGCCTCGCCCACGCAGGCCTCGGACGCCTCGGCGAACACGTCGTCGCCGATCAGGATGTCGATCAGGACGGAGGAATCCAGGGCGATCATCGCCCGGGCTTCCGGATACGGGCAAGGCGGCGGTGCCCGGACTCACACATCGAGTGGATCCCCCGGCGCACGGCCGCGGATGGCGCGCATGGCCTCGTCGGTGCGGGTCATTCCGTCGACCAGCTTGTACTTGCCGCGCACTTCGCGCAGCGCCTTGCTGACATCCTTGCGCAGGATGATGCGCCCGCCCTCCAGCTCGACCTTGAGCAGGGTGCCCTTGGTCAGGCCCAGGGCGTCGCGTACGGCCTTGGGCAGGGTGATCTGCCCGCGCTCGGCAACGGTGGCTTCCATGGGATTTCCTCCGCGGACGGTATGGCGGAATGATACATACTTTTCCATGCATACTCAAACCGGCATGGCGATTCCGGCCGACAATGGCCAGGCTGCAGCGCGGCCCGGCGACCTCCCCGAAGGGCGTATTGCCGAGGCGACGGCCCTGTCATTGAATGGCGGGGATAATGCGGTGATCCCTTCCCGCCGCCGGGATTGGCGGCGTCAAAGCCACAGGAGCCCGCCCATGCGCGATTCCTTCGCCACCCGCAGCCGCCTGGACGTCGGCGGCAAGAGCTACGCCTACGCCAGCCTGCCCAAGCTGGGCCAGCGCCACGACCTGGCCCGCCTCCCCTACTCGATGAAGATCCTGCTGGAGAACCTGCTCCGGCACGAGGACGGGGTCACGGTGCTGCCGGAGCACATCGAGGCGGTGGCGACCTGGGACCCGAAGGCCGAGCCGGACACCGAGATCGCGTTCATGCCCGCGCGCGTGGTCCTGCAGGACTTTACCGGCGTGCCCTGCGTGGTCGACCTGGCGGCGATGCGCGACGCGGTGGTGCGGCTGGGCGGCAGCCCCGAGCAGATCAACCCGTTGATCCCTTCCGAACTGGTGATCGACCACTCGGTGCAGGTGGACGTGTTCGGCACGGCCGACGCGCTGGACATCAACGGCCGCATCGAGTTCGAGCGCAACCGCGAGCGCTACGCCTTCCTGCGCTGGGGCCAGAAGGCGTTCTCCGACTTCAAGGTGGTGCCGCCCAATACCGGCATCGTCCACCAGGTGAACCTGGAGAACCTGGCCCGGGTGGTGATGACCGCAGAGAAGAATGGCGAAGCCTGGGCCTACCCGGACACCGTGTTCGGCACCGACTCGCACACCACCATGATCAACGGCATCGGCGTGCTCGGCTGGGGCGTGGGCGGGATCGAGGCCGAGGCGGCGATGCTCGGCCAGCCATCCTCGATGCTGATCCCGCAGGTGGTCGGCTTCGAGCTGACCGGCCGCCTGCCCGAGGGCGCCACCGCCACCGACCTGGTCCTGACCGTCACCCAGATGCTGCGCAAGCACGGGGTGGTCGGCAAGTTCGTCGAGTTCTACGGCGACGGCCTGCAGCACCTGCCGCTGGCCGACCGCGCCACCATCGGCAACATGGCGCCGGAATACGGCGCCACCTGCGGCATCTTCCCGATCGACGCCGAATCGCTGACGTACCTGCGCCTGTCCGGCCGCAGCGAGGAACAGATCGCGCTGGTCGAGGCCTATGCGAAGGCCCAGGGCCTGTGGCACGAGCCGGGTAGCCCGCAGGCCGAGTACAGCGCCACCCTGCACCTGGACATGGGTGATGTGAAACCATCGCTGGCCGGCCCCAAGCGCCCGCAGGACCGCGTGCTGCTGGGCGACATGAAGCAGAACTACCGCGAGAACGTCGCCCCGCTCACCGCCAACCGCGACAGGCGCACTCCGGAGGTAGCCGATTTCATCGCCGAGGGCGGCGCGGCCGCGGTCGGCAACGAGGCCCTGCTCAAGGGCGTGGCCCACGTCGAGCTCGACGGCCAGCCGGTCAAGCTCAAGGACGGCGCGGTGGTGATCGCCGCGATCACCTCCTGCACCAACACCTCCAACCCGGCGGTGATGGTCGGCGCCGGCCTGCTGGCGCGCAACGCCGCGGCCAGGGGCCTGGACCGCAAGCCGTGGGTGAAGACCTCGCTCGGCCCGGGCTCGCGGGTGGTCACCGACTATCTCGAAAAGGCCGGCCTGCTGAAGGAGCTGGAGAAGGTCGGCTTCTACATCGTCGGCTACGGCTGCACCACCTGCATCGGCAACTCCGGGCCGCTGCCGGTCGAGGTCAGCGCGGGCATCGCCGCCGGCGACCTGGTGGTGACCTCGGTGCTGTCGGGCAACCGCAACTTCGAGGGCCGCGTGCACCCCGAAGTGAAGATGAACTACCTCGCTTCCCCTCCCCTGGTCGTCGCCTATGCGCTGGCCGGCACCACCGACATCGACCTGACCACCGAGCCGCTGGGCACGGACCGCGGCGGCCAGCCGGTGTTCCTGCGCGACATCTGGCCCAGCAGCAAGGAGATCGGCGACGTCATCGCCGCCACCATCGGCCCGGAGATGTTCAAGCAGAACTACGCCGACGTGTTCAAGGGCGACACCCGCTGGAACACGATCGACTCGCCCGACGGCGAGCTGTACGTCTGGGACGATGCCTCGACCTATATCAAGAACCCGCCCTACTTCGAGGGCATGACCATGGCCGTGGGCGGCATCGACGACATCCACGGCGCGCGCGTGCTGGGCCTGTTCGGCGACTCGATCACCACCGACCACATCTCCCCGGCCGGCAACATCAAGAAGGACTCGCCGGCCGGCCGCTTCCTGCAGTCGCGCGGCGTGCAGCCGGTCGACTTCAACAGCTACGGCAGCCGCCGCGGCAACGACGACGTGATGGTCCGCGGCACCTTCGCCAACATCCGGATCAAGAACCTTTTCTTCGGCGGCGAGGAAGGCGGCAACACTCTGTACTTCGGCGTGCCCGCAGCTGACGGGAGCGGGCCGGAGAAGATGTCGATCTACGACGCGGCGATGCGCTACAAGGCCGACGGCACCCCGCTGCTGGTGATCGCCGGCAAGGAATACGGCACCGGTTCCTCGCGCGACTGGGCGGCCAAGGGCACCAACCTGCTCGGGGTCAAGGCGGTGATCGCCGAGAGCTTCGAGCGCATCCACCGTTCCAACCTGGTCGGCATGGGCGTGCTGCCGCTGCAGTTCAGGGACGGGGAAAGCGCGCAGTCGCTGGGCCTGGACGGCACCGAGGTCTACGCCATCGCCGGCCTGGCCGACGGCGCCAGCAGGAGCGCCACGGTCACCGCGCGCAAGGCCGACGGCCGCGTGATCGAGTTCCAGGCGCACGTACTGTTGCTGACACCGAAGGAGGTGGAGTACTTCCGCCATGGCGGCCTGTTGCAATACGTGCTCCGCCAGCTCGCCGCCAGAAAGGCTGCATAGGCTCCGGAACGGGCGGAAGCCCCGCCCCGCGCAGCGCGCGGGGCGTTCGGGCGCACCGCGCGGCAGTGCCGCGCAAACGGTGCATCCTCACCCACCACGGCGGCCTGTTGCAGTACGTACTCCGGCAACTCGCCGCCAGAAAGGCCGCATAGGCTGCGGATCGGGCGGAAGCCCAGCCCCACGCAGCGCGGGGCGTTCGGGCGCACCGCGCGGCAGTGCCGCGCAAACGGTGCATCCTCACCCGCCACGGCGGCCTGTTGTAGGAGCTCACTTCAGTGGGCGACACGGGCGTCGGGATCACGGAGGGCGTCGCCTGTGCCGAGGGCGTCGTGTCGCCGGCTGAACCCGGCTCCTACAAAAACCACTGCGCCGATGCTTCCACAGAGAAACTGTTTACCGGTGACTCTACTTGTAGGAGCACAGCTTGCTGGCGACACGGGCGTCGGAATCACGGGGGCGTCGCCTGTGCCGAGGGCGTCGTGTCGCGGTCATGCCCGCTCCTACAACGGCGTCCACTCCGCGTAGTACAGCCGCCACTGCCCGTCCTCGTCGCGCCAGCCGCTGGTCACGTCCCAGGCCTGCGCGCGGTCGGGCAGGAAGCGCCCGCCGCCACCGGTGGCGACCGCGCTGAAGCGCACCGTCGCCCGCTCGCCCCTGACCTCGATCTCGGCCGGGCCAAGCGTCAGCCCGATCCGCGCATTGGCCAGCACCTGCGCGCGCACGATCTGCTGCAACGCAGCACGATCCATGCCGCCATCGCCCGCGAAATCGGCCGCGACCCCGTCCATGAACGCCGACGCCTGGCGCTGCTCCAGCGCCTCCTGCATGGACGCCAGCTGCTCGCGCAGCCGCTGCTCCGGCGGCGTGCGGCTGCAGCCGCCGAGCAGCAGCAGCAGGGCCAGCAGGCAGCCGGCCACGTATCGCACCTTGAAAACGCCGAATCCGTACGTCATGGCTTCGCCTTTTCCATCCGGGACGGTATGCTCCCATCCACGGCAGCGGAATGTCGAGACTGCCGGGATCGCCAGCAAGCACACCACCTCGGGAGGAGGCGCAATGAATCCGGATCGTCCTTGGCTGAAAAGCTATCCGCAGGGTGTGCCCGCCGACATCGATCCGGACGAATACCGCTCCATATCGGCGGTGTTCGCCGCCTCCGTCTCCAAGTACGGCGACCATCCCGCCTACCGCAACTTCGGCAAGACCCTGACCTACGCCGAAGTCGACGCGCTCAGCACGCAGTTCGCCGCCTACCTGCTCGGCGAGCTGGGCCTGAAGAAGGGCGATCGCGTGGCGCTGATGATGCCCAACTGCCTGCAGTACCCGATCGCCACCTTCGGCGTGCTGCGCGCCGGCCTGACCGTGGTCAACGTCAACCCGCTGTACACCGCGCGCGAGCTCAAGCACCAGCTGGTGGACGCCGGCGCCGCCGCGATCGTGGTGGTCGACAACTTCGGCCACACCGTGCAGGAAGTGCTGGCCGACACCCCGCTCAAGCAGGTGATCACCACCGGCCTGGGCGACATGATCGGTTTCCCCAAGGGCGCCATCGTCAACTTCGTGCTCAAGTACGTGAAGAAGATGGTGCCGGACTACGACATCCCCGGCGCGGTGCGCTTCCGCGAGGCGCTGGACATCGGCAAGCGCCACGCGCTGCCGCAGGTGGACATCGACCCGGGCGACATCGCCTTCCTGCAATACACCGGCGGCACCACCGGCGTGGCCAAGGGCGCGATGCTCACCCACCGCAACCTGGTGGCGAACATGCAGCAGGCCTCGGCCTGGCTGGGCGCCAACAAGCTCGAGCGCGGCAAGGAAGTGATCATCACCGCGCTGCCGCTGTACCACATCTTCGCGCTGACCGCGAACGGCCTGGTGTTCATGGAACTGGGCGGCCTCAACCACCTGATCACCAACCCGCGCGACATGCCCGGCTTCGTCAAGGAGCTCAAGGGTGCGCGCTTCACCGCGATCACCGGCGTCAACACCCTGTTCAACGGCCTGCTCAACACCCCCGGCTTCAGCGAGGTCGACTTCTCCGCGCTGAAGGTGACCCTGGGCGGCGGCATGGCGGTGCAGCGCGCGGTGGCCGAACGCTGGAAGCAGGTCACCGGCGTTACCCTGGTCGAGGCCTACGGCCTGACCGAGACCTCGCCGGCGGCGTGCATCAACCCGCTGGACATCGCCGAGTTCAACGGCTCGATCGGCCTGCCGATCCCGTCCACCGACGTGTGCGTCAAGGACGACGACGGCAACGTGCTGCCGACCGGCGAGATCGGCGAGCTGTGCGTGAAGGGCCCGCAGGTGATGAAGGGCTACTGGCAGAAGCCGGAGGAGACGGCCAAGGTGATCGACGCCGACGGCTGGCTGCACACCGGCGACATGGCCCGGATCGACGAGCAGGGCTTCGTCTACATCGTCGACCGCAAGAAGGACATGATCCTGGTCTCGGGCTTCAACGTGTACCCGAACGAGGTCGAGGACGTGGTCGCCGCGATGCCCGGGGTGCTGGAGGTCGCGGCGGTCGGCGTGCCGGACGAGCGTTCCGGCGAGGCGGTCAAGCTGTTCGTGGTGAAGAAGGACCCGGCGCTGACCGCCGAGCAGATCAAGGCCTACTGCCGGGACGCGCTGACCGGCTACAAGCAGCCGCGCCAGATCGAGTTCCGCACCGAGCTGCCGAAGACCAACGTCGGCAAGATCCTGCGCAAGGAGCTGCGCGACTCCAAGCCGGCCGCCACGACGGGCGACGCCGCGCACTGAGGCGGCCAGGCCCTGCCCCGGACACGCCGGGGCCGTGGTTTTCCGCGGCACCTTCTCCCCACGGGGGCATGACACGCCGCGCCCGCCGCCCTTCCCGGGGATCACCCCCGCCCGGCCTCCTGGACCGGGCCCGGTCATGTCGCCTTTTAACAATCCGCCACGCGGATTTCCGGACCAACCGGCCAGGTGCTTTTAATTCTCCGTTCAGGTGTAGCATGGTCCGGCAACATCCCCCGCCTGCCGGGTCATGCCGGCAGGCCAGCCGCCCCCGGAGAAGACGCCATGAGCAACATCGAGAAGCTGCAGCGCACCCATTCCTATCCCACCATCCGCGTGCAGACCCCGCCGGATGGCAGCGCCCACTGGCTGTACATGCACGCCGACGCCAGCCAGGGCGCGCGCCCGTGTTGCCGGTTCGAGATGCTCGAGGACATGTGGAGCTACATGAGCTCGATCACCCTGCGCGAGTCGCAGCGCCAGCAGGGACGCCTTCGCCACTTCGTGCTCGCCTCGGCCGCCTCGGCCTACAACCTCGGCGGCGACCTGGAACTGTTCGGCCGCCTGATCCGCGAGGGCAACCGCGAGCGTCTGCTGGCCTACGCCCGCCGTTGCGTCGAGGGCGTGCACCACGTCCACACCGGCTTCGGCGGCGACATGCACACCGTGGCCCTGATCCAGGGCGACGCGCTGGGCGGCGGCCTGGAGATGGCCCTGGCCTGCCACACCATCGTCGCCGAGGAAGGCGTCGGCATGGGCCTGCCGGAAGTGCTGTTCGGCCTGTTCCCGGGCATGGGCGCCTACTCGTTCCTGTGCAAGCGCGTGACCGCGCGCCAGGCCGAGAAGATGATCCTCAGCGGCGAGGTCTACAGCAGCGAGGAGATGTACCGCCTGGGCGTGGTCGACGTGCTGGTGCCCAAGGGCCAGGGCGAGTCGGCGGTGCAGGACCTGATCCGCCAGCAGCAGCGCGCCCCGCACTCGCACCTGGCAATGAACGCCGTGCGCCGGATCGGCCAGCCGGTCAGCTACGACGAGTTGATGGGCATCACCGAGGTCTGGGTCGACACCGCGCTGGCGCTGGGCGACAAGTCGCTGCGGACGATGGAGCGCATCGTGCGCGCCCAGGCCCGCAGGGCCAGTTCGGAAGCCGCCTGATCGATCGCCTAAGGCGGCCAGTTCGAGCCGCCGGCGTCAGGGGGCAGATCGGGCCCGGCAGGATGCCGGGCCTTCGCTTTTCTGGGGTACTGCGACGATCCGGGGATGGACCCGCGCCGCGTCGAACAAAGGCAACGGCAAGAGCAATTGGTGTGGCTGGCTTCGGGCTGAGCCGCGGCAGGCCGGGTGTGTTGCGGTCGTCTCGGCGGCACATCCATGTGCCGACTCGCCGACGCGGCCATCTCTGGCCGCTGCCGCAACACACCCGGCCTGCCACGTCTTCGGGGCGCTTCCAGGTCGTGGCTTCGTTTACCGCCAGGTGACCATCGCGCGTTGCGATCCCGGCTCTTGTAGGAGCCGGGCTTGCCCGCGACGCGACGCCGCCGGCACAGGCGACGCCTTCATGATTCCGACGCCCGTGTCGCCGACTGAAGTCAGCTCCTACAGGAGAGCGGCGGCGCCGCAGCTGTTGTAGGAGCCGGGTTCAGCCGGCGACCCGACGCCGTCGGCACAGCCAGCGTCCTCGCTGTTCGACGCCCGCACGCTAGGCTCCGGTCGCGGAGCAATGGGGCCTTGGCCTGGTGCTTCTACGCCACCCAATGGAAGCCATGATCTGGAAGCCGCCCGAGGACGCCGTCCCCTCGGGGTATGGCGCAAGTGGCACAGGGATGTGCCACGGCCCCGAGTTGAGGACAGGATGTCCGACCGAGGGGTAAGCCATACCCCGAGGGGACGGCGGCCCCCAGCCGAAGCGAGGCTCTTGCCCACAGCATGGTGGCCGGCCAGGCCGCCGCAGGCGCAGTTTGCAGCTAGCCGGGTTCGCCGCCGCCGTCGCGCACGCCGCGGGCCTGCTGGCGCGCCATCAGCGCGTCGCGGCCCTGGGTCAGGGCGGCGTTGAGCATCGCGATCCGCTGCCGCCATTCGTTGCGGATCTGCCAGTCGGCCAGCCGCATCAGCTCGCTGCCCTGCTCGGCCACCCGGACCAGGCCCATGTTCGCGGCCACGCCCTTGATCGCGTGGGCATGGTCGCGCAGGCGTGCCCAGTCGGCCGCCTCGGCGGCGTGCTGCATGGCGCCGATGCAGCCGTCGGCGTCGGCCAGGCAGTGGGCGATGAACTCGCGCTCGAACTCCTCGCCCATGCCCATCGCCGCCAGTTCGTCCAGCACCGAGCTGTCGAGCACGCCGTTGGACGCGTCGGCGCCACCCTGGCGCGGCGGCAGCGCGGCACTGCGGCGGCCGCGGTGCGCGGCGATGTCCGACAGCGTCTCCAGCAGCTTTGCGGCCGCTACCGGCTTGGCCAGGAACGCATAGGCGCCGGCCTGCTCGCAGCGCTGGATCGATTCGGGGGTCACGTCGGCGCTGAGCACGACCACCGGGGTCCGCTGGCCGCCGCCGGCCTGCATCACCCGCAGCTGCTTGAGCAGGTCCAGGCCGCTGACCCCGGGCATGTGCAGGTCGACGATCACCGCGTCGTACTCGCTGGCGGCCATCGCGTCGAGCACCTCCTCGCCGCCATCGACCGAGGTGACGCGGTGGCCGGCCTTCTGCAGCAGGCGCTGCAGGACCATGCGGTTGGCCTCGTAGTCGTCGGCCACCAGCAGGGTCATGCTGCGCACGCGGGCGCGGTGGCGCAGGAACGGGTCGGCGAAGGCGATGACGTTGCCGCCGGCGTCGCGCAGCGCGGTCTCGCCCTCCACCTCGGTCACCGACGCGGTGACCGGGCGCAGCGGCCGCTGGCTGGGGCCGGCGAACGGGAGCTCGACCCAGAACCGGCTGCCGCGGCCTTCCATGCTCTCGAAACCGATCCGCCCACCCATCGCCTCGGCCAGGCCCTTGGCGATGGTCGTACCCAGGCCGGTGCCGCCGTAGCGGCGGGCCAGGCCGGCGTCGGCCTGCTCGAAGGCCTCGAACAGGCGCCCGCGCATCTTCGCCGGGATGCCGATGCCGGTATCGGTGACCGTGAAGCGCAGGCGGGCGCGGGTGTCGTCCGCGGTGGCGGCGGCCACCTCGACGTCGACCCGGACCCGGCCCTGGTCGGTGAACTTGACCGCGTTGCCGACCAGGTTCAGCAGCACCTGGCGCACGTGGCCGGCGTCGCCGTTGAGCGTCTCGGGCACGTCCTCGCCGATCACCACCAGGTAGTCGAGGTTCTTGGCCCGCGCCTGCGGCTGCAGGATCAGGCCGATGCTGGACACCAGCTCGCGCGGCGAGAAGTCCTCGAGGTTGAGCTTGAGCTTGCCGGCCTCGATCGCCGAGATGTCCAGCACGTCCTCGACCAGCGCCATCAGCGAGCGGGTCGAGGCCTGGATGGTGCGCACGCACTCGCGCTGCTCGTCGTCCAG
The DNA here is from genome assembly GCF_000972865.1 of Pseudoxanthomonas suwonensis. NCBI lineage: Bacteria > Pseudomonadati > Pseudomonadota > Gammaproteobacteria > Lysobacterales > Lysobacteraceae > Pseudoxanthomonas > Pseudoxanthomonas suwonensis. The sequence goes on along the minus strand of NZ_CP011144.1, from coordinate 3,593,714 downwards.
GCGGGTGGTGGCCAGCAGTTCGGACATGCCGGCCAGGCCGTTGAGCGGGGTGCGGAACTCGTGGCTCATGTTGGCCAGGAAACGGCTCTTGGCCTCGCTCGCGCGCCGCGCTTCCTCGGTGGCGCGGGTCAGCTGCCTGAGCAGGCTCGACAGGTACAGCGGCACCGCCGCCAGGCCGACCAGCAGGCCGATGCCCAGGCCCTGGACCTGCGGCTGCCGCCAGTAATCGTTGAACAGCAGCACGCTGCCGAAGCTGGCCAGCGCCATCGCCACGGCCAGGTGCAGGTAGCGGTTGCCGTAGCGCAGGCCGTTGCCGACGGTCACCCACATCAGCACCACGTAGACCCAGGCCAGCGGCTCGCCCATGCGGATCATGCCCGCGGCCATCAGCCCGTAGTCGGCCAGCATGCCGACGATCCGGCGCACGTCCGAGCGTCCCGGCCGCGCCAGCAGCCAGGCGAAGATGCCCAGGCTCAGGCTCAGGCCGGACAGCACGATCACCAGCACGTCGCGGTATTGCCCCGGATCCAGGCCGGCGCGCGACGAGGGCAGCAGCACGTAGCACAGGATCAGCAGGATCAGGATGATCCGGACCAGCGCCTGCCCGTGCTCGCTGTCGGGGCGATGGGAAAAGCGCTGGCGGAACCAGGCGAAGGCGTCAGCCATGGACCAGCCCTCCCGGCCGCGCCGAAGCGGTGGAGTACTGGTCGCAGATCTGCTGCAGGCGCTCGCGCCCGCGGACCAGCGCGTCGACGCAGTCCGGGTCGAACAGGCGGCCACGCTGGGCGTACAGGTAGGCCAGCGCCGCGTCGACCGTCCACGCGTCCTTGTACGGACGCGGCGAGATCAGCGCGTCGAACACGTCGGCCACCGCCACGATCCGCGCCTCCAGCGGGATCGCCTCGCCGGCCAGGCCGTCGGGATAGCCGCTGCCGTCATAGCGCTCGTGGTGGCGCAGGGCGATCATCGCCCCGACCTGGATGAAGCGGTTCTGGCTGCCGCTGAGCAGTTCGTGGCCGATCCGCGGGTGGCGGCGCATCACCGCCATCTCCACCTCGTCCAGCTTGCCGGCCTTCATCAGCACCGAATCGGGGATGGCGATCTTGCCCATGTCGTGCAGCGGGGCGGCCATCTCGATCGTGCGCACGTCATCCTCGGGCAGGCCCATGCCCTCGGCGACCAGCCCGGCCACGCGCGACATGCGCTCCAGGTAGGCGCTGGTGCCGGCGTCGCGGAACTCGATCGCGCGCGCCAGCCGCGACAGGGTCTCGCGCTCGCGCTCCTCGACCTCGTGCATGCTCGACAGCAGCCGCTGCTCCAGCGACAGGGCGCGCTGCTTGACCGTCTCGGACTGCTGGCGCAGCTGCAGCAGGTTGTGGCAGCGCGCGCGCAGCTCGCGCGGGCGGACCGGTTTCACCAGGAAGTCGATCACGCCCGATTCCAGCGCGGCCTGGCGCACCGGCTCGTCGCCGACCACGGTGATCAGGATGATCGGGATGTCGCGGTGCTTGGGCAGGCGGCGGAAGCGGCGGGCGAATTCCAGCCCGTCCATGCCGGGCATGCGGTAGTCGAGCAGCAGCAGGTCGGTCGGATTGTTGTCGCACCACGCCAGGGCCTGGCGCGCGTCGCCGAAGTCGTGCACGGCCAGCTCCGAGGTGATGTCCTCGATGATGTGCCGCAGCATCGTGCGCGCAGATGCTTGATCGTCGACGATGACGATGTCCAAGTCCCGTTCCGCCCCGTTGCGCTCCGCCGTAGGAACGCAGAATAGCGCGCTGCCGGCCCTGCCCGCACCCATGTCGCCCCCATCCGCCCGGGATCGCGGGACGCCAGTCGCCCCGCCTCTGCCAGGAAAGGACGCAGGGACCGTGCCAGGGACGCCGCCAGCTACCCCGAAAACAGTGACACAGCGCAGGAAACGGTCCCTTGCACGGGGTCCGGGACACCCGTGCACCCGGCCCCCCACCCGGTTCAGCCGCCCTGCTCGGGCCGCATATACGGGAACAGCAGCACGTCCCGGATCGAGGTGCTGCCGGTCAGCAGCATCACCAGCCGGTCGATGCCGATGCCCAGGCCACCGGTCGGCGCCAGGCCGTATTCCAGGGCGCGGATGTAGTCGGCGTCGTAGTGCATGGCTTCGTCGTCGCCGCCCTCCTTGGCCTCGACCTGGGCCTGGAAGCGGGCCGCCTGGTCCTCCGGGTCGTTCAGCTCGGAGAAGCCGTTGGCGATCTCCTTGCCGTTGATGAACAGCTCGAAGCGGTCGGTGTAGCCCGGCTCGGTGTCGCTGGAGCGGGCCAGCGGCGAGACCTCGACCGGGTGGTCGGTGATGAAGGTCGGCTGGACCAGGGTGTGCTCGACCGTGGCCTCGAAGATTTCCAGCAACAGCTTGCCCCAGCCCCAGGACGGCTTGACCTTGATCTTCAACCGTTCGCAGTGGCGCAGCAGCGCCTCGCGATCGGTGCAGTCGGCCGCGGAGATTTCCGGGTTGTAGTGGCGCACCGCCTCGTCCATGCGCCAGCGGCGGAACGCCGGTCCCAGGTCGATCGCCTGCCCTTCCCACTCGACCGCAGTGGTGCCGAGCACCGCCCGGGCGGTGTCGCGGACCACGTTCTCGGTCAGGTCCATGACCTCGTGGTATGTGGCGTAGGCCTCGTACAGCTCCAGCATCGTGAACTCGGGGTTGTGCCGGGTCGACACGCCCTCGTTGCGGAAGTTGCGGTTGATCTCGTAGACCCGTTCCAGGCCACCGACCACCAGCCGCTTGAGGTACAGCTCCGGGGCCACGCGCAGGTACAGCTGCAGGTCCAGCGCGTTGTGGTGGGTGACGAACGGCTTGGCCGTGGCGCCGCCGGGGATGTAGTGCATCATCGGCGTCTCGACTTCCAGGAAGCGGCGCTCGTCCAGCCACGAGCGCATCGCGCGGATGATCCTGCTGCGCTTGACGAACACCTCGCGCGCCTCCGGCGTCACGATCAGGTCGACGTAGCGCTGGCGGTAGCGCTGCTCCACGTCGCTCAGGCCGTGCCACTTGTCCGGCAGCGGGCGCAGCGACTTGACCAGCAGGCGCAGCGAGGCGGCCTTGACCGACAGCTCGCCGGTGCGGGTGCGGGTCAGCCCGCCCTCGACCGCGACGATGTCGCCCACGTCGAAGGACTTGAACGCCTCGTAGGCCTCGCCCAGCGCGTTGGACTGCAGGAACAGCTGGATCTTCCCGGACTCGTCCATCACCTGGGCGAAGCTGGCCTTGCCCATCACCCGCTTGGCCATCAGCCGGCCGGCGATGGCCACGCGCCTGGGCAGGGCCTCCAGCGCTTCGGCGGTCCAGGCCTCCGCGTCGGCGAACTCGGCCTGCAGGTCACCGGCGTAGTCGGCGCGCTTGAAGTCGTTGGGGAAGGCCACGCCCTGCGCGCGCAGCGCGGCGAGCTTGGCGCGGCGCTCGGCGATCAGGTGGTTCTCGTCGGCGTGCTGGGGTTCGGTCGCTTCGTTCATCTCTTGCCCGTCTTGCCGTCGCTCCCGCGCAGGCGGGAGTCCGGTGTCTTCAATGGGTGGAACCAGTCAAGTCGCTGGGCTCCCGCCTGCGCGGGAGCGACGATCAGGCCGCGTCGGAACGCTTGGCGCCGGCCTCCAGGCCCGCCTTGAGGCTGGCCTCGACGAACTCGTCCAGGTCGCCGTCCAGCACCTTCTGGGTGTCGCTGCGCTCGATGCCGGTGCGCAGGTCCTTGATCCGGCTCTGGTCCAGCACGTAGTTGCGGATCTGGCTGCCCCAGCCGATGTCGGACTTGGTCGCCTCGACCGCGTCGCGTTCGGCGTTGCGCTTCTGGATCTCCAGCTCGTACAGCTTGGCGGCCAGCATCTTCATCGCGTTGTCGCGGTTCTGGTGCTGGCTGCGCCCGGTCTGGCAGGCCACGACAATGCCGGTCGGCACGTGGGTGATGCGCACCGCCGACTCGGTCTTGTTGACGTGCTGGCCGCCCGCGCCCGAGGAGCGGTAGACGTCGGTCCTCAGGTCGGCCGGGTTGATCTCGATGTCGATGTTGTCGTCGACTTCCGGCGACACGAACACCGAGGTGAAACTGGTGTGGCGGCGGTTGTCCGAATCGAACGGCGACTTGCGCACCAGCCGGTGCACGCCGGTCTCGGTCTTGAGCCAGCCGTAGGCGAAATCGCCCTCGACGCGCAGCGTGGCCGACTTGATGCCGGCGACGTCGCCGCCGCTGGCCTCCATCAGTTCGGTCTTCCAGCCGCGCGACTCGCACCAGCGCAGGTACATGCGCAGCAGCATCTCGGCCCAATCCTGCGCCTCGGTGCCGCCGGCGCCGGCCTGGATGTCGACGAAGGCGTTGGAGGCATCCATCTTCCCCGAGAACATGCGCTGGAACTCGAGCTTCTCGACGTCCTTCTCGTAGCGGTCGACGTCGGCCACCACCGCGTTGGCGGTGTCCTCGTCCTGTTCGCTCTCGGCCAGTTCCAGCAGCTCGGAGGACTCGCTCAGGCCCTCGAGCACCGAGGCGATGCCGCCGACGGTCTTCTCCAGGATCGCGCGCTCGCGGCCCAGGCCCTGTGCCCGCTCCGGATCATCCCAGACGTTGGGCAGCTCGAGCTCGCGGTTGACCTCTTCCAGACGCTCCTTCTTGGCGTCGTAGTCAAAGATACCCCCGGAGCGAAATCACCCGACCGGTCAGGTCGGCGATGCGCTGGCGGACGGGATTGAGCTCGATCATGGCAGGGGCGGCGGGCTTGAAAACGGCCGCCGATTCTAGCAGTTGCGCGCCGGCCAGGGGGCCGGGATGCCTTTGCAGGAGCACAGCTTGCTGGCGACACCGGCGTCGGGATCATGAGGGCGTCGCCTGGGCCGACGGCGTCGGGTCGCCGGCTGAACCCGGCTCCTACAACGGCGGAGCCGCCTGGCTTCTGTAGGAGGCCACTTCAGTGGGCGACACGGGCGTCGGGATCATGAAGGCGTCGCTTGGGCCGACGGCGTCGGGTCGCCGGCTGAACCCGGCTCCTACAACAGCTGGGTGGCAGCTGTCCCTTTGTAGGAGCGCAGCTTGCTGGCGACACGGGCGTCGGCAATATGAAGGCGCCGCCTGTGCCGACGGCGTCGCGTCGCGGGCAAGCACGGCTCCTACAACGGCACGCTGCCGTTGTCTTCCTGCAGTTCGGGCTTGAACGGGATGTCCGGCGGCGGCCGCGCGGTGGTCGGCTGCTCGTTGAGGTCCGGGTCGGAGATGCCGCAGCCGAAGCCCAGCTGCAGCATCGAGACCACGCAGTCGATCTTCTTGCCGGTGCCCGGGATGGGGATGGCCACCGACTTGATGCCCTTGCGCACCCAATCGGCCAGCAGCGACTCGTTCGGCACCCAGTAGCGGTCGAAGCTGGTCGGTTCGTAGTCGTAGGGTGGACGCTTGAGCCAGGTGCCGGACTGGTCGATGCGGTCCCGGGTCCAGGTGTCGTTGTCGCCGCCCGGCGCGCCGCGGTCGGCCATGCCGGCACCCGCGCCGGCACCGCTCGCCGGTCCCTGTCCCGGCCCCGAGCCGTCCCCGGGAAGGCGCACCCGACCCTCGCCGTCGAACAGGCCCGAGGTGCCACCCGGCCGGACCTCACCGCTGCGCGCCTGGCCCCAGTCGTCGCCGGTGCGTGGGCTTTCCCAGCCACTGCCGGCGCCAGGCCCGGTGGCGGCGGTCGCCGGCGAGGCACTGCCCGGCGCCTGTCCGCTGGCAGGACGCGGCGCCGGATCCTGGCCGGTACCGGCGGGCGCAATGCCCGCGGCCGGTGCGGCGGACGATGCGGCGGCCGCGGCGCTCGCCGCACCGGCCGCGGTCGATGCGGACTCCGCCGCCGCCGGCGACGGCATCGCCACCTCGCGCTGGCGCACGCTCGCCTCGGGCGCGCCCGGCGGCCTGGCCTCGATCCGCGGTCCCTGCACGGCGACCGGCCGGACCTCCACCTGCGGCACCGGCTCGTCGACCTCGCGCATGCGCAACTCCGCCTCGCGCGGCTGCCGCAACGGCACGTCGACCGGCCGCACCTGCGGCGCCTCGATCGTCGGCGCCTGCACCACGGTCACCTCGCGCTCGCGCAGCTGCGGCGCATCGACCGGACGCACGGTGACCTGGCTGGGCGTGGTCGGCGGCAGCACGTAGTCGATGGTCGGCCGCTCGACCTCGGTCACCTGGACCGGCTGCGCGACCGTGGGCTCGGACGGCACCGGCTCCGGAACCTCGCGCACGGCGACCTCCGGCAGCGGCGGCGCCTGCAGGACCGGCGTGGGCAGCGGGGTGCCGACCTGCGGCAGCGACGGCGCCGACGGCGCGGCCTCGGTGCTTGCGGCCGCCTGCGCCGGTGCCGGCGCCGGGTCGGCCGAATCGGCGGTCTCGCCCGGCGCTCCGGCGGGCGCGTCGGCGGCGTCGGCGCGCGGCGTGCCCGGATCGCCGGCGCCGACGAAACCGACCTCGATCCGCTCGCCGCCGCCTGCTTCCGGTGGCGGCGGCGGCAGCAGGGACTGCAGATAGGCCAGCCAGGCCAGGAACACGACGAACAGCAGATGCAGCAACAGCGTGGCCAGGCGCGAGGTCCAGCGCAGCGGGCGCTCGTCGCGCGGCGACGGCAGCCAGCCCTGGCGGAACAGCGAGGCGAACGCCGGCCAGGTCGCCAGTTCCTCCCCCGGCGGCAGCGGCCGCAGCGGCCGCTGCGCCAGCAGGTCGACCACCTCGCCGGGCTCGGCATGCGGGCGCGCCGGCAACGGCTTCAGCGCGCGCAGCCACAGCGCCCAGCCATAGGGCATGCGGGTGGTTCGTTCCAGCGGGGGACGCAGTGGCGTGCGCTCGATCAGCGCCTGGACGATTTCATACGCCCGCGTCACCAGCGCAGCGCCGCGTCAGGCCGCGTTTCCGCGCGGCATGTACGGCGCCTGGCCACTGTCGTGGTCGGTGGCGTCGCGCACCGCGGTCACTCCCGGCACCCGCGCGATCAGGGTCTTCTCGATGCCCTGCTTGAGGGTCACGTCGGCCATGCCGCAGCCGTGGCAGCCACCGCCGAAGCGCAGCAGGACCACGCCCTCGGCCGACACTTCCTGCACGCTGGCGCGGCCGCCGTGCTGGGCCAGCTGCGGATTGATCTCGTTCTCCAGCACCCAGCGCACGCGCTCGACCAGCGAGGCCGAGTCGGCCGGCGCCTCGCCCTTGATTTTCGGCGCGCGGATGGTCAGCTGCGCGCCGGTGCCCTGGTAGACGTAGTCGATCTCCGCGCCGTCCAGCCAGGCCACGCTGTCGGCGGCCACGTACAGGGTGAAGCCGTCGCAGTCGACCGCCCACTCGTCGCCGGCCAGTTCGGCCGGCTCGGCGAACTCCAGCCGCGCGTCGGCGCGCGGCGTGCCCGGGTCCACCGCACTCAGGCGCACGCCCAGGCCGGGGATGGCCTCGCGTTCGACCAGCTTGCGGAAGTGCGCCTGCGCGCTGTCGGAGATATTGATCATGCGGGTATTCTAGCCATGTCCCGGCGCCGGCCCGCAGCCGCCCGCCGCAGCGTTCAGGCAGGCACCACGGAGGCTCCCCCATGTCCGACCTCATCCCGCTGGCACAGGCGCACTGCCTGCCCCGCAAGGGCCACGAACACCGGCTGGGGCAGGCCCGCATCGCCGAGCTGCTGCCGCAGGTACCGGGCTGGGAACTGGCCGAGGAAGGCCGCGCATTGGTACGAACCTTCAAGTTCAAGGACTACCACCGGACGATGGCGTTCGTGAACGCGCTGGCCTGGATCGCCCACCGCGAGGACCACCATCCGGACCTGGGCGTGCACTACGACCGCTGCGTGGTGCGCTTCTCGACCCATGACGTCGGCGGGCTGAGCGAGAACGACTTCATCTGCGCGGCGCGCGCCGCGGCCCTGCTGGAGGACTGAGCCATGACCCGTCCCTCCCCGTCCCTGCCGGGCGCGGTGGCGCTGACCGTCCTGCTGGCCGGTTGCGGCGGCAGCGCACCGCCGGCCGAACCGGTGCCGGCGCCGACCCAGGTCGCGGCGATCGACACCCCGCCGCCGCAGTTCCCGATCGAGCTGGCCTGCGCCGGCGTCGGCGGCCAGGCCCTGCTCAAGGTCGAGGTCGGCCCGGCCGGCACCCCGACCCGGATCGATGTGGTCGGCAGCAGCGGCAACGACGAGCTCGACCGGCTGGCGCAGGAATCCGTGCAGGGCTGGAAATTCCGACCGGCCACCCGCGCGGGCGAACCGGTGGCGCAGATCATCCAGGTGCCGGTGAACTTCACCCCGCCGGCGGTACGCCCGGACGCCTGCTTCGCGCTGGACGCCGGCCGCCAGCCCGCGCTCTGAACCCGCCACCTCAGGGACGAGGAAGCACGCATGCACGAGCCTTCGACCTCCGCGGTGCTGGTCGCCCTGGCGGTGACCCTGGCCGCGGGCCTGGCCACCGCGCTCGGCAGCCTGCTGGTGATCTTCGCGCGCGGGCCCAACCCGCGTTTGCTCGCCTTCGGCCTGGCCTTCGCCGGCGGCGCGATGGTGTTCGTGTCGCTGTCGGAGATCCTCAACAAGTCGATCTATTCGTTCACCCTGGCCTTCGACGCGCGGCTGGGCTTCACCTACGCCACGTTCGCGTTCCTGGCCGGCGTGCTGCTGATCATGGTCATCGACATGCTGGTGCCCAATCCGCACGACGCCCTGACCCCGGACGACCCGGCGCTGCGCCAGCACAACCGCGACTACATCCGCCGGGTCGGGCTGATGACGGCGGTGGCGATCACCGCGCACAACTTCCCCGAGGGCCTGGCCACGTTCTTCGCCACGCTGGGCAACCCGGCGGTGGGCCTGCCGCTGGCGTTCGCGATCGCGATCCACAACATTCCCGAAGGCATCGCCATCGCGGTGCCGGTGTACTACGCCACCGGCAACAAAGGCTATGCCTTCATCGCCAGCCTGCTGTCCGGGCTGGCCGAGCCGGTGGGCGCGATCATCGGCTTCATGCTGCTGTCCAACCACCTGACCGACGCGGTATTCGGCATGGTGTTCGGCGTGATCGCCGGCGTCATGGTGTTCCTGGCGATCGACGAGCTGCTGCCGGCGGCCAAGCGCTACGCCAAGGGCCACGAGACGGTCTACGGCCTGGTCAGCGGCATGGGTGTGCTGGCGCTGAGCCTGGTGCTGTTCAAGTGGTGAATACGGCGATGCCCCACCGCTGGCACCCGTAGCACGGCACCGATAGCGATCGACGCGCCACAGTCGGAGTCGGGGTTCGGCGGGCAGCAGGCGGCGGGTGGCGGGCGGCGGGAAGGAAAGCAACCGCATAGTCAAAAGCGCCGGATGTGGTCGGCTTCGGTCTGAGCCGCGGCAGGCCGGGGGTATTGCGGTCGTCTCGGCGGCACATCCGTGTGCCGACTCGCCGACGCGGCCATCCATGGCCGCTGCCGCAATACTCCCGGCCCGCCACGTCTTCGGGGAGCTTTGGGGTCGTGGCTCCGTTCACAGGCGATGAGCAGGGCAAAGCTTTTTGTAGGAGCGGGCATGACCGCGACCCGACGCCGTCGGCCCAGGCGACACCCTCGTGATTCCGACGCCCGTGTCGCGGTCATGCCCGCTCCTACAGAAGGCAGTGCCGTCTGGGAGGGGTGCTTTTGCCTTTGCTGTTGCTCTTCCTATCGAAGCCACGACCTACAAGCCACCCGAGGCCGCCGTGCCCAGGGGGTCTGGCGCAAGCAGCACAGGGATGTGCTGCGGTCGCGACTCGGAGGCAGGACGCCGCAGCGGAGCGATGCGCCAGACCCCCCTGGGCACGGCGGACCCAGCCGAAGCTGGCGGCCCTGAAGCTCTTGCCTCAAGCCATGCAATCGCAATCTTGACCGTTCAAGTCACTGGCTCCCCGCCTTCGCGGGGATGACGGCGAAAATACCGTCACTCCAGCCGATCCAGCACCTCTCGCAACTCCGGTGCCAGCGGCGCACTGATCGTGTACGCCGTGCGCCCGTCGTCCAGCGCGAACTCCAGCGACGCCGCATGCAGGAACAGCCGCCGCAGCCCGGCCTTGTCGCGCAGCCGCCGGTTGGCCTCCGGAGCGCCGTACTTGTCGTCGCCGGCCACCGGATGGCCGATGTGCTGCGCATGCACGCGGATCTGGTGGGTGCGGCCGGTGTCGATCCGCACCTCGCAGTAGGACTGCCCGCCGCGCCGCTCCAGCACCTTGAAGTGGCTCAGCGACGGCTTGCCGTCCGGATCGACCTGCACGTGGCGCTCGCCACCCTGGCGCAGGCCCACGTGCAGCGGCGCGTCCACGCTCATCGTGCCGTCCGGCATCCGCCCGGTGAGCAGGGTCAGGTAGCGCTTGCGGATGCCGCCGCCCGCCCCGCCCTCGCGCATCAGCGCCTGCAGCTCGGCCAGCGCCGAACGCTTCTTGGCCACCACCAGCACCCCAGACGTGTCCCGGTCCAGGCGATGCGCCAGCTCCAGCGTATGCCCCGGCCGCAGCGCGCGCAGGGTCTCGATCGCGCCGAAGCTGATCCCGCTGCCGCCGTGGCTGGCCACTCCCGAGGGCTTGTCCAGCGCCAGCAGGCGCGCGTCCTCGAACACGATCGCCGCCTCGATCCGCTGCAGCAGGCCCGGCGCCGGGGTGCCGCGCTCGGCCTCCTCGCCCAGCCGGACCGGCGGAATCCTGATCTCGTCGCCCGCAGCCAGCTTGCGCTCGGCCTTGGCCCGGCCACCATTGACGCGGACTTGGCCGCTGCGCACCAGCTTGTAGACCAGGCTGCGCGGGGCCCCCTTGAGCTGGCCCAGCAGGAAGTTGTCCAGGCGCTGGCCGTCGCGGTCTTCGGGCACCTTCACGGTGCGGGCGCCGGCCCGGGCGGGGCCGTCCGTGGGGGATGGGGTCATGGGAGGTGAATTCTGTTAGACTCGGCCGGCGATGTAAGGGTTTGATTCCGCTGGAAGAAGTTGCAGGGCCGAAAGCCCGGGCTTCCCGCGATCCCGGCACAGTGCGCGGCCACCGCTCCCGGAGCGGCCATGTTAGCGGCTTGCAGGCAGACCCGGCCATGGCCCGGTGGGTCAGAGCACCGGTTGCTGAACATGTCCCGCATGGCGTCCGCGCCGGCGGCCCGCCGTACCCAATAAGAAACCCATAGCAAAGCGCTCCCGCGGTCCGCCGTGGTGTTGCAGCGCTGGAAACCAGGATCCGTCCGGACCGCGCCCCGCGCGACGGGCGGCGAAACCCGCCTCCCCTCCCGATCACGCAAGAACGGGCGGCCGGCGGGATTCCAGAGAGCGAACGCCCCGGCGTTCCGCGCGGTAGAGCGCGCGAGGAACGCACCATGAAGCGAATGTTGATCAATGCCACGCAGGCCGAAGAACTGCGCGTGGCCATCGTCGACGGCCAGACCCTGTACGACATCGACATCGAACAGCCGTCGAAGGAACAGAAGAAGTCCAACATCTACAAGGGCCGCATCACCCGGCTCGAACCCTCCCTCGAGGCGGCCTTCGTCGAGTACGGCGCCGAGCGCCACGGCTTCCTGCCGCTCAAGGAAATCTCCCGCGACTACTTCCAGAGCGGCGTCGACCCGAACAAGGCCGGCATCCGCGAGCTGCTGCGCGAGGGCCAGGAAGTGGTGGTCCAGGTCGACAAGGACGAGCGCGGCAACAAGGGCGCGGCGCTGACCACGTTCATCTCGCTGGCCGGCCGCTACATGGTGCTGATGCCCAACTCGCCGTCGGCCGGCGGCGTCTCGCGCCGGATCGAGGGCGAAGACCGCGCCGAGCTCAAGCGCGCGATGGACGCGCTGACCATCCCCGACGACATGGGCGTGATCATCCGCACCGCCGGCGTCGGCCGCGACGCCGAGGAACTGCAGTGGGACCTGGACTACCTGCTGGCCGCCTGGCGCGCGATCGCCGAGGCCGCGCTGAGCAAGCCGGCCCCGTTCCTGATCTACCAGGAGTCGCGGCTGATCATCCGCGCCCTGCGCGACTACCTGCGCGCCGACATCGGCGAGATCCTGGTCGACACCGAAGAGATGCACCAGGACGCACGCCAGTTCATGGAACAGGTGATGCCGCAGACCCTGCGCAAGCTCAAGCATTACAAGGACGACATCCCGCTCTTCAACCGCTTCCAGATCGAGTCGCAGATCGAGAACGCCTACGAGCGCACCATCCGCCTGCCTTCCGGCGGCGCGCTGGTGATCGACCAGACCGAGGCGCTGACCGCGATCGACGTCAACTCGGCGCGCGCCACCAAGGGCGGCGACATCGAGGAGACCGCGTTCCACACCAACCTGGAGGCGGCCGAGGAAGTGGCCCGCCAGCTGCGCCTGCGCGACCTGGGCGGCCTGGTGGTGATCGACTTCATCGACATGTCCTCGTCCAAGCACCAGCGCGCGGTCGAGGACCGCCTGCAGGGCGCGCTCAAGTACGACCGCGCCCGCGTGCAGCTGGGCCGGATCAGCCGCTTCGGCCTGATGGAGATGAGCCGCCAGCGCCTGCGCGCCAGCCTCGGCGAGTCCAGCCAGATCGTATGCCCGCGCTGCGAGGGCCACGGCCGCATGCGCAGCGTCGAGTCGCTGTCGCTGTCGATCATCCGCGTCGCCGAGGAGCACGCGATGAAGGAGAACACCGGGCAGGTGCTGGTCCAGGCCCCGGTGGAGATCGCCAACTTCCTGCTCAACGAGAAGCGCGGTGCGCTGCGCGAGATCGAGCAGCGCCACGACGCGCCGATCATCATCGTCGCCGACGAGCAGCTGCATACCCCGCACTACGAGGTCACCCGCCTGCGCGAGAACGAGCTGGGCGAGGAAAGCGGCAAGCCGAGCTACCAGCGCGGCACCCCGCGCAAGCTGCCGGTGCACGCGCTGACCAAGGCCCAGCTCAACATCCCGCCGCCGCCGGCGGTCACCCGCGTGGCCCCGCCGCGCCCGGCCCCGGTGCGCGAGGAACGCGAGGAGGCGCCGGCCCCGGTGGCCGCCGCGCTGGCGCCGCGCGCGCCGGTAGCGGCCCCGGCTTCCGGTGGCGTGGTCGGCTTCTTCAAGCGCCTGTTCGGCGGCGACAACACGCCCGCCGCGCCGGCACCGGAACGGCAGCCGCAGAGCGAAGGTCGCGGCAACCGCAACGACCGCGGTCGCCGCGACGGCCGCAATGAAGGCGGCAGCGCCCAGCAGGGCAACCGCGGCGGCCAGCAGCAGAAGCAGCGCGGCAGCCAGCAGGGCAAGGGTGGCGGCAACGCCCCGCCGCAGCAGAAGCAGGAGCGCCAGGCGCAGCAGAAGGCCGCGCAGGCGCAGGGCCAGCCCGGCAACCGCCAGCAGCAGAAGCAGCCGAAGCCGCAGAAGCCCGAAACCGCCGAAACCACCAAGCCCGCGCAACAGCAGGCACCGGCTCCGCGCAGCGAGGAAGCGCCGCGCGCGCCTGCGGCGCCGGCCGAGGTGGTGGCCGAGAACGTCGCGACCGCCGCCGTGGCGCTGCCGGCTGCCGTGGTGGTCGGCGATCCGACCGCGACCGCAGCCGAGGTCACCGCGACCACTGCCAACGTGGGCGGCGACACCGTGCCCGCGACCGAGGACGGCACCGCGGAAGGTGGCAGCCGCCGCCGCCGCGGCCGTCGCGGTGGACGCCGCCGCCGTCGTGGCGGCGAGGCCGCAGGCGCGCTGGCCGAAGCCGGCAGCGAGACGGGGACCGACCTGGACGACGCCGACGACGACGAGATCGGCGGCGAGGAGCCGGAGGTGTCCGCGGACGCTGCGACACCGGCGCACGCCGGCCAGCCCGAGTTCGATTTCGACGACCTCCCTGCTCCCGCGCCACAGCCGGTGAAGGCTGCACCTGTCGCGGAAGCGCAGGAACTGCCAGCGGCCGATCCGGCGCCCGCGCACGCGGCCGTCGACGAGATGGCCGCGCCGGCGCCGGCGCCGCTGGTCTCCCCGGCGCCCGTCGAGCAGCTGGCGGCAGCCGAACCTGCCCTGGCCGCCGCTCAGGCCGTCGCCGGCGAACCGGTACCGGCGGCCGACCCGGTCGAGCCGGCCGCTGCGGCTGCCATCGCGGCCGCGGAAGCGCCGTCGGTGGACGCGGCTCCGGAAGTGAGCGCTGCTGAAGTGACCGCTACTGAAACGCCTGCCACCGACGTGGCCGCCACGGAAGCGCCGGTACCAGACGTAGTCCCGGAGACTGCGACCGTGGAAACGGCAGCCGCTGCCAGCGACGATCCGATGGCGACTGCCAGCGATGCCGCGCCGGACGCGGCCCCGACGCCCTATCCGACCACGGCCGGCCTGTTCGACCAGGCGCCTGCCGCGCAGGAAACGCCCGCGCCCGCACCGCAGGATGCCGCCGCCCAGGTGGCTGAGGCCGAGCCGACGGACGATGAAGCCGTCGAAGGCCACGCCGACACGGCAGCGGTCGAAGGCTCCGACCAGAGCCGCCAGGCCTGACCTGCACGGCACCGGCCTTCCGTCCATGACGGGAGGCCGGCCGTAGCGAACGCGTGGCCACGGGACCATCGATGGCCGCGCGCCGTGCGCGGTCCGCGCTTCAGATCGTGCTGCCCGGATCCATGAGCCCGTAGCGCGCCGCCAGGCGCGCCAGGGCGATGCTGTCCTGCACCCCGATCTTCTCGAACAGCCGCGACTTGTGCGTGTTGATGGTCTTGGCGCTGAGGTTCAGGCGCCGGGCGATCGTGTCCTGGCGCATGCCCTGGACCAGCAGCATCGCCACTTCCAGCTCGCGCGGCGACAGCAGGTCGAACGGCGAATCGCCGCCGTCGACGCTGGCCAGGGCCATGTTCTGCGCGATGCTGCTGCCGAGATAGCGCTTGCCGCGCGCGGCGTCGCGCACCGCGTTGAGCAGTTCGCGCGCATCGCCACCCTTGCCCACGTAGGCCGACGCACCGACGTCGAGCAGCCGCTTCGGCAACGGCCCGTCCTCGAGCACGGACACGATCACCACGCGGCTGCCGAGCTGGCTGCGGACGATGCGCTCGGTGACCTCCAGCCCGCTGATGCCGGGCAGGTGCAGGTCGCAGATCACCACGTCGGGCTTGTGCTTGCGGATCAGCGGCAGCGCGTCCTCGCCGCTTTCGGCCTCGCCCAGGATCTCGATGTCGGTCTCCGCCGACAGGATCATGCGCAGCCCGGTCCTGACCAGCGCATGGTCGTCCACCAGGAAAACACGGATGGTCATGCCGCTCCCTCGGTATGCCCCGCGCGCAGACTATCCCCGCGCCGGCCGCCGGACAAGCGAACGCCGTGCATACTGTGACTCCGTTACCGGGGAAACCTAATGAGCCATCCTGCCTTCCGCCGGGCATGCCGCCCGGCCGCCGTGTTCGCCTTCGTCCTGTGCGTGCTCGCGGCATCGCCGGCTTTCGCCGACGCGTCCCGGGATCCCGTCGCCGCCCGCTGGCAGGCGCAGGTCGCGCAGATCAGCGCGGGCGTCGACACCGCCGCCCGCGCCGCCGCCATCGGCGCGCGTCTGGACGCGATGGGCGTGGACTGGCGCGAGGAAGCCTTCGAACTGGACGGCAAACAGGGCCGCAACCTCGTCGCCGATCTCGGTGGCCCGGCCGGCGCGCCGCTGCTGCTGATCGGCGCGCACTACGACCGCGTCGACGTCGGCCATGGCGCCACCGACAACGCCTCCGGCGTGGCGACGGTGCTGGAACTGGCCCAGGCGCTGCAGGCCGCGCCGCTGCAGGCGCACCGGGTCGCGCTCGCCTTCTGGGACCTGGAAGAGCACGGCCTGCTCGGCTCGCGTGCGTGGGTCGCCGCGCCTGGCCGGGAGCAGCCGGCGCTGTACGTTAACTTCGACGTGTTCGGCTGGGGCGACACGCTGTGGATGATGGCGCCGCAAGCGGGCACGCCGATGGAAGCGGCGATGCGCGCGACCAGCCAGGACCTGCAGCTCGGATTCCAGCCCGGCGACAAGTACCCGCCGACCGACCACCTGGCCTTCCTCAGGGCCGGCTGGCCGGCGGTCTCGTTCTCGCTGGTGGGCGGCGACGAGATACCCGCGATCCTGCAGGCCTTCGCCGGCCAGAGGCCGGAACAGGCGCCGAAGGTGATGCAGGTGATCCACAGCCCGCAGGACGACGCCTCCCAGCTCGACCCCGGCAACGTGCCGAAGGCGCTGCGCGTGCTGGAAGCGGGGTTGCGCTCGCTGGATGCGAAGCCGGCGCCGCCGGGGGCGTCGTAGGGGTTGGCGGAAGGAGGGATTCACTCGGCACCTGCGGTGCCTCGCCCTGCGGGCGGCTCCGCCGACCTGTCGAACCCTCGGATTCTCATCCCCTCGGCCGCGCCTTGGATGCGACCGGGTGCTCCATGCTGTCGGGACCCTGGGATGGCGTAGAACTACGTCTACGCCATGGCCCTCTAATCCCTACGCGCCCTCACACGCCGGAATCCTCGCGAAAGCGATCGATCTGGTGCATCCGCTCGTGCAGGATCGTCACGATGCCGAGTTCGAGGAGGCGTGCCGGCAGGTCGAGCGCATCGCCGAATTGCGCCTCGAAGCGCTGCTCGGGGGCTGAGCTATTCGACGCGCGGCGCCCGCATTTCGAGCCCAGGCTGGTGCAGGATCAAGGCGTTGGCGCGGCCATCGTCGCCGGTCTCGAAGGTAATCTGGGCGTACATCACCCGGTAGAAGAATTCCGTCTCGCTTTCGGGGAAGATCGGAAATCGCTCCTCCCCCGTCGCCTGGGCGTAAAGCCCGTCGCCCTGACGGGTGATGGTCAGCATGACACCCGGCGCGAGCTCGTAAACGCCCGTCAAACCTTCATAGATCGCCGGATCGACCTCCACCTCGACCCGCTCCCTCGGCGGTGCCAGCGGCGCCAGCGGCAGCGACTGGTCGAGAAGATGCAGAGCGAGATCGTCGACGCCGATTGCGGTACCCATGTTCGAGAGCACCACCACGCCCACGCCGGCATTGCGCAGATAGCCGGCAAAGCTGCGGAATCCGCCGCTGCCGCCACTGTGCCAGACCAGCTCGTCGTCGCCGAGCGGCTTGATGAGCCAGGCCAGCCCGATCTGCATCCCGGCCCCGATATCGGCGTGCGCTTCGGTGGCCAACGCGATTGCCGGCGCCAGATCGGTCGCTGTGTTCTGTCTCCCGGCCTCGACATCGGCGTACGCTTTGGTGGCCGACGCCATTGCCGGCGCCAGATCGGTCTCTGTGTAACCGATTACCGCGGAAAGGAATTTCGAGAGGTCGTCAGCGGTGGAGCGCAGCGCGCCTGTTCCTTCCAGAACGTCCCAGGTCCAGAACGGCACCGGTTGCATCACCCCGTCGTGGCCGGTGGCGTGGCGCCGCGCCAGATCCCCGGGCAGCTTGATGACCGTGTCGGTCAAGCCCAGGGGTTCGAGGATGCGCTCGCGCAGCAGCGTCTCATAGTCCACCCCCGCCGCTCTGGCCAGGGCGTGGCCGAGCAGTCCCGTGCCGAGATTGGAATATTCGAACGCCTCGTCGATATCGCGGGTCAGCTCGTAGCCGGCGAGAAAGGCGTAGAGATCCTCGGCGGTGTAGTCGGCATAGGGGTCAGCCCAGTCGGCGGGATCGAGATTGTCCGGCAGCCGCGGCAGCCCGGAGCGGTGGGTGGCGAGATGCTCCAGCGTAATCTGCTTGCCGCCGCGCCCCGGCACCACGACGCCGTCGGGCAGCAGCTCGGCGACTGGCTGGTCGAGCCGAACCTCGCCGCGCTCGACCATCTCGGCCAGCAGCACGCCGGTGAACACCTTGGTGATCGAGGCGATCTCGAACAGCGTGTCGCCGCCGACCGGGCGCGGATCGCCGGTTGCGAAGGTCCCGTGGGCGACGACGCGCGTGCCATGCGGCTCGATCACGCCGACGACGATGCCGACGCCCTGGCGCTCGACATCGATACGCTGCTCCAGCAGCGCGCGTATCCCGGCGTCGCCGGGCACCGGCGACTGGGCGATCGCGGGCAAGGCCAGCAGGGCTCCAAGAACGAGAACGGATATACGCAACATGGGACGTCTCCGGAACGGATGCCAGCGGGAATGCGTCGCGGCAGCATCGGTTGTGCCGGGCTATCGGTAGAAGCCCTCGCGCAGATTGATGCCGCTCCCCAGAAACACCTTAATGGCGCACAGCATGCCGGTCCAGCCCTCGCAATTGCCGTAGGAGGCCTTTTGGCCGGCGGGGTTGTCCCGAAAAACCCTCTTCCTCGATGGTGACCAAAGTTTGGCCGTCCTCCAGCGCCTTGAAGCTCATCGTCACCGTGATGTCATAGGCGCGGTCGGATCGCCGTCGGGCGCCGCGCCTCATTGCAGCACGATCCTTTTGTCCGTCTCGACCTTGACCATCTTCACCGGGAAGGCGCCGGGGAAATCGCGAAAATCCCAGGTGACCTCGGCACCGGGCTCCAGCCGCCCGACGGCACCGCCGGTGGTGAAATAGCCCGAGACCTGTTGCGGACGCTTGTTGCCGGCCAAGGGGGGAAATCGGCGGGAATTGGCGTTCCCGGATATATACCGAAGTGGCGGAGAGAGTGGGATTGCTGCGGCACCTGCGGTGCCTTGCCCTTCGGGCGGCTTCGCCGCGCAGGCCGGCTGCGCCGGCTTGTCGAACCCTTGGGTTCAAATCCCACTCGGTTCGCTTGCCCTCGACAGCATCGTCGGCACTGGGAGCGCCTGCATTCAACAGGGTGGCGGAGAGAGTGGGATTCGAACCCACGGTAGTGTCGCCACTACGCCGGTTTTCAAGACCGGTGCCTTAAACCGCTCGGCCATCTCTCCGTTTTTCAGTCGCCCGCGATGCTGTCCGGCGCCGCCGGTCCGGACGCGGCGGCGCGCGATTGTCGCACGCGCCGCGGCGGCGATCAGCCGGCCTCGACGGCCTCGGTCGCCGGCATCGCTGCACCCGGCTTGCGCCCGCAGTTGCCGCAGTCCAGCCGCGAGGACTCGATCTGCTGCGGCAGGTGCTCGGCCAGGAAGTCGATGAACACCCGCACCGCTGGCAGCATACCGCGCCGGGAGGCGAATACCGCGTGGCAGATGCCCTGCGGCAGCGACCATTCCGGCAGCACCACCTCCAGCTCGCCCTTGCGCACGGCCTCGGCGCAGACCGTCTCCGGCAGCATGGTGATGCCGAAGCCGTCCTTGACCATGGCCTGCAGCAGCGGGAAGTCGAAACCGGCCACGCGCGGCTGCAGGTCCACCCGGCGCACCTCGCCGCCCGGGCCGTGCAGTTCCCAGCGCTGGTGCGCCTCGTCCTCGTGGATGCTCAGGGTCAGGTGCGAGGCCAGGTCGGCCGGGTCCTTCGGCCGTCCGGCGCGGTCCAGGTACTTCGGGCTGGCGACCAGCAGTTCCTGGATCTGGCCGAAGCTGCGCATCACCAGGCTGCCATCGTCGTCCAGGCGCGCACGCACGCGCAGGGCCAGGTCGAAGCCCTCGTTGATCAGGTCGACGCGGCGGTTGCCCACATGCAGTTGCAGGCGCACCTTCGGGTACTGGTCGAGGAACTTCGGCAGCAGCTTCGGCAGCTGCTGCTGGGCCAGCGCCACCGGCACGCTGACCCGGACCACGCCGCGCGGCTCGGCGCTGAGCCGGTCCACCACCTCGCGCGCAGCCTGGGCCTCGGTGAGCATGGTCTGGGCGTGGCGGTAGACGCTCATGCCCACGTCGGTGACCGCGAAGCGGCGGGTGGAGCGCTGCAGCAGGCGCACCCCCAGGTCGGTCTCCAGCTGGCTGATGCGCCGGCTCAGGCGCGACTTGGGGATGCCCAGGGCGCGCTCGGCGGCGGCGAAACCGCCATGCTCGACCACCATGGCGAAGTAGTAGAGGTCGTTGAGGTCCTGCATGGCTATATTTCCATGTACGGAACGGATGGTGGCATATAACCACCTTTATCCCATCAATGCAACGACGGATAGTGTCCCGGTCGCGGCGACGCCGCCCTCTCCGGACCAAGGACACCACCATGAAACTGCTGCACATCGACTCCAGCGCCCTGGGCGACAACTCCGTCACCCGCGAGCTCACCGCGGCCATCGTCGCACAGTGGTCGGCCGGGCTCGACGGCGTGCAGGTCGAGCACCGCGACCTGGGCCGCGACCCCCTGCCCCACCTGACCGGCGGCAGCCTGGCCAAGGCCGACCCGGCCGAGGCGGCGGAGGCCGAGCGCGCCCTGCAGCAGTTCCTGGACGCCGACGTCGTGGTGGTCGGGGCGCCGATGTACAACTTCAGCATCCCCTCCACGCTCAAGGCCTGGATCGACCGGATCGCGGTGGCCGGGCGCACCTTCCGCTACACCGAGCACGGCCCGCAGGGCCTGGCCGGCGGCAAGAAGGTGATCGTCGCCAGCGGCCGCGGCGGCCTGTACACCGGTTCGCCGGCGGATTTCCAGGAGCCCTACCTGCGCCAGGTGTTCGGCTTCCTCGGCATCGACGACGTCGAGTTCGTCCGCGCCGAGGGCGTGGGCCTGTCGCCGCAGCACCGCGCCGAGGCGATCGCCGCGGCCAAGGCGGCGATCCCGCAGGCGACGGCATCGCTGCGCGAGGCGGCCTGAAGAACTCTGCTGTTGTAGGAGCCGGGTTTAGCCGGCGACACGCCACTTCGGCACAGGCGACTCCCTCATGGTTCAGACGCCCGTGTCGCCGGCTGAACCCGGCTCCTACAAGGAAGGGCGCGGCCCAGCCGCACGCAGGTGTCAGGCGATGCGCTCGGCGCCGCCCATGTACGGACGCAGCGCCTCCGGCACGGTGATCGCGCCGTCGGCTTCCTGGTAGTTCTCCATCACCGCGATCAACGCGCGGCCCACCGCCACGCCCGAACCGTTGAGCGTGTGCACCAGTTCCGGCTTGCCGGTGGCCGGGTTGCGCCAGCGCGCCTGCATGCGCCGGGCCTGGAAGTCGCCGCAGTTCGAGCACGACGAGATCTCGCGGTAGGTGTCCTGCGACGGCAACCACACCTCCAGGTCGTAGGTCTTGCGCGCGGCGAAGCCCATGTCGCCGGTGCACAGCAGCACCTTGCGGTACGGCAGGCCCAGCCGCTCGAGCACGGTCTCGGCGGCGCGGGTCATGCGCTCGTGCTCGGCGTCGCTGTCCTCGGGCTTCACGATCGACACCAGCTCGACCTTCTCGAACTGGTGCTGGCGGATCATGCCGCGGGTGTCGCGCCCGCCGCTGCCGGCCTCGGAGCGGAAGCACAGCGAGTGCGCGCTCATGCGCAGCGGCAGCCGCTCGGCCTCGACGATCTCCCCGCGCACCGTGTTGGTCAGCGGGATTTCCGAGGTCGAGATCAGGTAGCGGCGGTGTTCGCCCAGTTCGGTGGCGAACATGTCCTCCTCGAACTTCGGCAACTGGCCGGTGCCGTACAGGGCATCGGCGTTGACGATCAACGGGACGTTGGTTTCCTCGTAGCCGTGCTCGCCGGTGTGCAGGTCGAGCATGAACTGCGCCAGCGCCCGGTGCAGCCGCGCCAGCTGGCCGCGCAGCACGGTGAAGCGGGCGCCGGACAGCTTGGCGGCGGTGTCGGCATCGAGCCAGCCGTGGCGCGCGCCGAGCTCGACATGGTCCTTGACCGGAAAATCGAATTCGCGCGGCGTGCCCCAGCGGTGCCGTTCGAGGTTGCCGCTTTCGTCGTCGCCGGGCGGCACGTCCTCGGCCGGCAGGTTGGGGATGCCCAGCGCGATCGCCTCGATCCGGCCGCGGATTTCCTCCAGCCGCACCTCGGAAGCCTTGAGCTCGTCGCCGAAGCCGGCGACCTCGGCCATCAGCGCCGACACGTCCTCGCCCTTGGCCTTGGCCTGGCCGATCGCCTTGGAGCGGGTGTTGCGCAGGTTCTGCAGTTCCTGGGTGCGCACCTGGATCGCCTTGCGCTCGGACTCCAGCGCCTCGATCGTGGCGACGTCGAGCGCGTAGCCGCGCGCGGCGAGGCGTTCTGCCAGGGCGGCGGTCTGGTTGCGGAGCAGCGCGGGATCGAGCATGGCGGAGGCAAGGTGGCGGATTCGGCCGGGCATTATCGCCAATCGCGAGCGGGTACGCCCACCGCGGTTCACCGGCCCTGTGACAGAATCCGGGCGACCTTCCTGCCGCATGCCCATGGCCGCCTCCAGTCGCTCCGCCCCGACCGGCTTCCTCCATCACCTGCCGCACGGCCGCTGGGCCGTGGTCGGCGGCGCCTTCCTGCTGGGATGGCTGCTGTTCGCCCTGGTCTGGCTGGCCGGGCGTGGCGACGGCGTCGCCGCCCCCGGGCCGGAACAGCCGGCCGCCGCCGCGCAGGTATTCGAACCGCTGCCGCGGCCCGCGACCGCCGGCGACGCGGCCACCCCGCTGCCGGCGCCGTCCGCGGAGGCACCACGCGTGGTCGAGGAACCGCCCGCGGCCGCCGCGCCGGCTCCCCTGCCGGCCGAACCGGTACCGCTGCCACCGAGCATCGAGGAAAGCGCGCCGATCGCCGGCGAAGCGGTACAGGCGCCCTCGCCGCTGGCCGAGCAGTCGCCGTCGCCGCGCTATCCGCTCGAGGCGCTGCGCCGCGGCGACAGCGGCACGGTGGTGCTGCAGGTCCAGGTCGACGCGCAGGGGCAGCCGGTATCGATCGACGTGGCCGAGCGCAGCGGTTCGCGCGACCTCGACCGCGCCGCGCTGGAGGCGGTGTCGCGCTGGCACTTCGAACCGGCGCGCGACGCGGCCGGCACCCCGGTGCCCGGCACGCTCGCGGTTCCGATCGACTTCAAGCTGGAGTGAGCCCGGCCCTCACCCGCCGTGCAACTCGCTGAACCGCGCCCGCGGCTCGGGAATCGTTCAGCTGAAATCGACCCGGCGCAGACATCGTCGTGCGGAAACTCGGCCACGGTTCCACCCGCCGAGGAGAACGACCATGACGACGTACACCACACGCCCGCAGGACACGCCGCACCTCGATCCGGCCAACGCCGACGCCGTGCGGGAGCGCGAACGCACCTCGCCGCTGCTGCTCGGCGCATTGGCAGTGGCATTGGTCGCCGCCGGCCTCTGGTGGTACTCGCAGCGCGAGGCCACGATCATTACCCCGACCGCACCCGTGGTCACAATTGAACCGCCGGCGGCGGTGCCGGCACCTGCCGACGCCCCGGTGGCGACGCGCAGCGCCCGCACCGAGCAGCCGCGGCCGGCCGCGGTCGCCGACCGCGCGCCGCTGCCGCTGGCCGGCAATCCGATGCCCGAGTACCCACGTGCCGCGCTGCGCGCCGGCAATGAAAGCAGCGTGCTGCTGAGGATCGCGATCGACGAGCGCGGCATTCCCACCGACGTGCAGGTGGTCGAGCGCAGCGGCAACCGCGACCGCGCCTTCGACCGCGCCGCGATCGAGGCCGCGCGCCAGTGGCGCTTCGAACCCGCCATGCGCGGCGGCAAGGCCGTGCCGGCGACAGTGCAGCTGCCGGTGGACTTCCGCCGCGGGTAATGCTGCTGGCAATGCTTGAGACCCCGGTCTGAATGGACCGGGGTCGCCTTCAAGGCACGCCGCCATCCCCGCGAAGCGCTTTACAGCATTTACAGCAGCCGAATGGCTGATCTCGCCGGGACTGCGACCCCAAGTGCAAGTCGCTGGATCCCCGCCTACGCGGGGATGACGGGAGAGGGGTGCGCAGATGGAGGATGACGGACAGCGGCCTCAACCGCGCAGGCCGAAACCGCAGTCCTGCGCCAGCCGGTCGAAGCCCGGGAACGACGTGGCCACGTTGGCCACGTCGTCCACCCTCACCTCCCCGGCCGCGCGCTGCGCGGCCACCGCGAAGGCCATGGCGATCCGATGGTCGCCATGGCTTTCGATCGTGCCGGCGCCCAGCGGCCCGGGATGGATCGTGGCGCCGTCGGGCGTCTCGTCGATCCGCAGGCCCAACGTGCGCAGGCCGACCGCCATCGCCGCCAGCCGGTCGGATTCCTTGACCCGCAACTCGGCCGCGCCGCGCACCACGGTCGGGCCTTCAGCGCAGGCCGCGGCCACGAACAGCGCCGGGAACTCGTCGATCATGTCCGGCACCAGCACCTCGGGCACCTCGATGCCTCGCAGCGGCGCGTACCGCACCACCAGGTCGGCCACCGGCTCGCCGCCGTGGGTGGACGGATTCTCCTCGCTGATGTCCGCACCCATCAGCCGCAGCGCCCGCAACAGCCCGGTGCGGCGCGGGTTGAGCCCGACCGCACGCAGGCGCAGCTCGGAGCCGGGCACGATGCTGGCCGCGACCAGGAAGAACGCCGCCGAGGAGAAGTCCGCCGGCACCGCGATGTCGGTCGCGCGCAGGCGCTGGCCACCGCGCAGCTTCGCGTAACCGGGCGCGAACTCGATCTCCACCCCGAAGGCGGAGAGCATGCGCTCGGTGTAGTCGCGGGTCGGATGCGGCTCGGTCACCGAGGTCTCGCCCGACGCGTACAGGCCGGCCAGCAGCAGCGCCGACTTCACCTGCGCGCTGGCCACCGGCAGGGTGTAGTCGATCCCGGTCAGCGCCTGGCCACCGTTGATGCGCAGCGGCGGCGTGCCGTCGTCCTGCGTGTCGATCCTCGCGCCCATCTGCACCAGCGGCCCGGTCACGCGCCGCATCGGCCGCCTGGACAGCGACTCGTCGCCGACCAACACGCTGTCGAACGGCTGCGCCGCCAGCAGGCCGGCCAGCAGGCGCATGCCGGTGCCGGCGTTGCCGCAATCCAGTGATCCGTCGGCGGGCTTGAGGCCATCGACGCCCACCCCGTGCACGATCCGCCGCGACGGCGATGGCGTCTCGATGCGCACGCCCAGCCGCGAGAAGATCGCCGCGGTCGCCCGGGTGTCCTCGCCCTCGAGGAACCCGTCGATGGTCGACACCCCGTCGGCCAGCGCGGCCAGCATCACCGAGCGGTGCGAGACCGACTTGTCCCCCGGGATCTCCAGCGTGCCGCGCAGCGGCTGCCCGGCGGTTGCGACCCAATGCTGCGACTGCTGCGACATCTCTGCTCCGTAGTTTCCAGCTGACTGAAGTCGATTGAATTCCGTTCGCGCCGGTCACGCGACACGAAACGTGGTAGCGGGGGCAGGATTTGAACCTGCGACCCTGCACCGGCAGTCCCGGCCTGCCTTTGCCTTGAACCGCACCGCCACGTGTCGAGGAGCGCGGCCATGCCCCTCGCGGGACCGTCGGCGCCATGGATGGCGCCGTCGAGCCTCCATGGATGGATTCACGGCGTGTCCCGCGAGGGGCATGGCCGTGCTCCCACCGACATGCGTTTCCGTGCGACGGAATGCCCTACGGCACCGCCACCGGATACGACCCCAGTACTTTCACCTGCGCTGCGTGCTTCTCCAGTTCCGCCAGCGCCTGCTTCATCGCCTCGTCCTCCACGTGCCCGGCAAGGTCGATGAAGAACGCGTACTCCCACTTGGCCTGGTGCGACGGCCGCGACTCGATCCGGTTCATGCTGATCCCGTGCCGGGCGAACGGACTGAGCACGTCGAACAGCGCGCCGGGCTTGTCGTGGATGAACACCAGCACCGAGGTGCGGTCGTGCCCCGACGGCGGGAAGATCTGCCGGCCGATCACCAGGAAGCGCGTGGTGTTGTCCTTGTCGTCCTGGATCGGACGCATGATGACCTTCTTCAGGCCGTACACGTGCGCCGCGCTCTCGCCGGCGATGGCCGCCGCGTCGTCGGCGCCGCGCGCCCGGCGCGCGCCCTCGGCATTGCTCGACACCGGCACCTTCTCCGCCTTGGGCAGGTTGGCGCGCAGCCAGCCGGCGGTCTGCGCGAACGCCTGCGGGTGCGCGTAGACGCGTTCGATGTCCTCGATCCGCCCGCTGCGCGAGAGCAGGTACTGGTGCACCTTCAGCTCGACCTCGCCGCAGATCTTCAGCTGCGAGGTCAGGAACATGTCCAGGGTGACCTGGATCGTGCCCTGCCCCGAATTCTCCACCGGCACCACCCCGAAGTCGGCGTTGCCGGCCTCGACCTCCTGGAACACTTCCTCGATGCTGCCCAGCGGCAGCCCGTGCGCCGAGCGGCCGAAGTGCTTGAGCACCGCCTGCTGGCTGAAGGTGCCCTCCGGACCCAGGTAGCCGATCTTCAGCGGCTCCTGCTGCGCCAGGCAGGCCGACATGATCTCGCGGAACACGTGGACCAGGACTTCGTCCGACAGCGGCCCCTCGTTGCGGTCGACCACCATGCGCAGAACCTGCGCCTCGCGCTCGGGCCGGTAGTAGTCCACCGCCGCGGCCAGCTTGCCCTTGGCCTTGCCGACCTGGAGGGCGAAGCCGGCGCGCTGCGCGATCAGTTCCTGGATCCGGCGGTCGATGCCGTCGATCTGCGCGCGCACGTCGGCAAGCAGCGGCGGCGCAGCCGCAGGCGCGGCCTGCTTGCCTCGCGG